>DATNQN010000029.1 GCA_036703985.1 Leptolyngbyaceae cyanobacterium | reverse complement strand
ACCAGGAGGTGACGAAGGTGGTGCCGGTTAACCAGCCGCCGAGTGCTAGATAAGCACAGGGGAACAGCAGGATTCCCGACCAACCTACGAATACGAACCGATCGCGCTTTAGCCAGTCATCGAGAACGTCAAACCATCCTCGATCTGCCGAAGCACGTCCGACAGCTATAGTCATTTCAAACCCTCTGCTTTGTTAAAACTGGGAGGTTTCTAAGTAAGTTAACATAACTATATATTAATTTGTTGCCAAAATTAGTAAACCCCCTAAATGCTAATAATATGCGAGGGCGGTGGAAAGTTTAAGCAAACAAGGGATAAAAACGTACAGTGTAATGGGACAATTAAGTGAGCAGTTTTTATACTTACTTAATCTTTTCTCTTGTTGGCCAATTCTCGATCGCCAATTGATAATTTAATAAAAGAAAGTGAGAGTATTAATACCTATGACATCCCAAACAATTTCCACAAGCGATCGCGTACTCCGCCAGCCAATTTTAGGGTCTCGTCGATTCAGTAATTACTGGTGGGCAACCATTGTCTCCATCGGAGGCATTGGCTTTTTATTAGCGGGACTTTCCAGTTACTTGCATCAAAATTTATTGCCTTTCGGTGATGCGACTCAATTAGTATTTGTCCCCCAAGGATTAGCAATTGGCTTTTATGGGGTAGCAGGGAGTTTGTTAGCATTTTATCTCTGGTTTGCGATCGCTTTAGATATCGGCGGCGGTTATAACGAATTCAATCAAGAAACGGGTTTCGTAAAAATTTTCCGGTGGGGCTTTCCCGGCAAAAACCGCCAGATTGAAATTAGCTGCCGTACCGAAGACGTACAAGCCATCCGCGTCGAAATCAAAGAAGGTTTGAATCCGCGCCGTTCTTTATACTTGCGGATAAAGGGTCGCCGAGATATTCCCCTCACCCAAGTCGGACAGCCCATGTCTTTATCTGACCTGGAAAATCAAGGCGCTCAGTTAGCTCGTTTCCTGGGAGTACCTCTAGAAGGTTTATGATCGGCTGGGTAACTACTGGCCGTATTTAGAAATGCAAATAAAATTAACTCGTTGCTTCGTGTCCTTTATACTGTTTGGTGCGTTGCTGCTGGGAGGATGCACCCAGGTAGAGAATACTACCGAAGCATCTCAAACTCCCGTTGCAACAGAAACTCCTGCACCTGTTACCGAAGCAAGCAATCCTCAAATGACTAATTTACCTCGGCTGGAAGGAAAAGCCACAGTAGTGATGGTGGTCAACGGATCGCCAATTACCATCGAAGTGGATGGAACTAATGCTCCCATCACCGCTGGTAATTTCGTAGATCTCGTCCAGCGAGGCGTCTACGATGGTTTAGTATTTCACCGGGTCGTGCGCGAACCCCAACCATTTGTAGCCCAAGGCGGCGATCCTTTGAGTAAAGACCCCAACTTACAAAATCGGTGGGGTACTGGTGGATTTATCGAGCCAGGAACTTCTACAGAACGGCGCATTCCCTTAGAAATTAAGCCCACTGGCGCAGAAACCCCGGTTTACAGCAAAACAATCACTCAAAAGCCCGTTTTGCAGCACAAGCGCGGTGCTGTTGCAATGGCTCGTTCTCAATCTCCCGATTCGGCTTCTTCTCAGTTTTACTTTGCTTTAGCCGATCTGCCTTTTTTGGATGGTAGCTATGCCGTTTTTGGGAATGTTACCCAAGGAATGGATGTAGTTGACAAGATTAAACAAGGCGATCGCATTGAATCGGCAAAAGTAACTGAAGGCGCTGAAAATCTCAAAAAATAGTCAATAGTCATCGGTCATTAGTCATTAGTCATTGGTCATTAGTCATTGTTAAAGTCCTTACTAAAAAACAGATGGGATTTTCTTGCCAACTCCTAACAAATGACCGATGACAATTGACCAATGACCAATGGCTTAATAATTGTGAAGATTTTTGTCACTGGAATTGGTTTTCTCTCATCTTTGGGCAGTTTGGCCACCGCTTGGCAGCATTTAATGGCTGGTAAGTCCGGTGTTCGACTTTGGCAACCTTTCCCCCAGATAGAAAGGCTTCCTCTGGCATTAATTGGTGAAAGACCCGCTGAGTTAATCAGCCTTTGTCAAACTGTAGTAAGGTTGGCTCTCCAAGATGCTGAGTTAGAGCCACCTTTGTTAAATTGCGGAGTAGTAATCGGATCTAGTCGCAGCCAACAAGCATTGTGGGAAAAGCTAGCGCGGCAAATGTACGAGTCTGATTACTTATGTAGCGAAAAATTAGGAAATTGGTTAGCAAGTTTACCGCACGCTAGCGCGATCGCAACTGCCCGTCAAATTGGTGCAACTGGGCCGGTTTTAGCACCGATGGCAGCGTGCGCCACCGGAATCTGGTCGATCGCACAAGGTTTTGAATTAATTCAAACCGGGCAATGTCAACAGGTAATTGCAGGTGCAGTAGAAGCACCCATTACACCGTTGACATTAGCAGGCTTTAGACAAATGGGGGCTTTAGCCGAAACAGGTGCTTATCCGTTCGATCGATATCGAGAAGGTTTGGTATTGGGAGAAGGAGCAAGCATATTGCTGCTAGAATCTGCTGAATCAGCCCTCCGTCGAAAAGCCAAGATTTATGGCGAAGTTTTGGGTTTTGGCTTGACATCCGACGCATATCATGCAAACTCACCTCAGCTTGGTGGAAAAAGTGCCATAAATGCGATCGAACAATGTCTCAAACGCAGTCATCTTTTTCCAAAAGACATCGATTATATTCACGCCCACGGTACTGCTACTCAGCTAAATGACCAAAACGAGGCACGAATAATTCAGCATTTATTTCCCCAAGGCGTTCCCGTCAGTTCCACCAAAGGAGCGACGGGACATACACTGGGCGCATCCGGAGCCTTGGGAGCAGCTTTTTGTTTGATGGCGTTGCAACTTCAAACTTTACCCCCTTGTGTCGGATTGAGAGAATCCGAGTTTGATTTAGATTTAGTAACGGAGGCGCGTTCCAGTAATCTTCGGAATTTGCTTTGTTTTAGTTTTGGATTTGGCGGACAAAATGCAGTAATGGCATTGAGAAAGACCTGCTAATTTAAGAAACCCGGTTTTTTAGAAAAACCGGGTTTCTGGCAAACAATAGCCGATCGAAATTAATTTGATGAACTTTTCTTTTTACTTGACTTTTTAGCCGCTCGTTGCTCCCATCGAAACAACCAAACCATCAGCGCTATCACTCCCACCTGAAGGGCAAAATTAGGTAAAGCCGAGTTAATTTCGTTACCAGCAGCTAGCTGAGCCAAAAAAATCAGTGCGCCGATAAATCCAGAAGCACCAAAAGCTATGTAAACAAATTGCCGCAAACCGCGATAAGGAGAGGCTGCTTCCGCTTTTAATTTGGCGTATATTTCAGGTGCGATCGCATCGGGAAGAACAGGATTTTTTTTCTGCTTTGGTTCATTCATAGGTGTCAAATTTTACAATTAAAACTGCCTTGGTTAACCATATTTTTTTCAAATCAAGGCTTCAGCAGAGCGAAAATTACATACTACATATATAATACAAAAAGTCCCAGCGATACTTAACTCTCAAAAACTGGGGCCGATCTTTTTTCATAGACCGCCGCATGGCTAACTTTAAAGACATTCTCAAATACTACAGTCCTTATTGGCCGATCGCTATCTTTAGTATTACAACCACCAGTTGGTTTGAAATCATCGATCTGGTCGTTCCCTATGCCATAGGGCAGATTTTAAACATTTTATCCGGCCAACCCCTAGATGGGCTAGTACAAAAAGGGATCGGTCTTACATCAGCCCTTACTGGAATACCCGCCAATCAAACCTTATCTTTGGGCGTTTTATTAAGTTTAATTTTTGTAGTAACCGTCGTAAGAGCGCCCGTTCAACCTTGGTTAAGTTCTTGGTTTCACTGGGATATCGCCCTTCGTTCCCGCCGAGATAACTTCAAAAAAGCACTGGAAAAAATCCTGACCCTGCCCATAGAATTTTACGACGAAAATAACCCAGGACGAATTGCTGGAAAAGTTGCCAGAGGGATTTCCAATCACACTTGGGGATATCCTGAAATCGCCGGACAATTAATTCCTAAACTTTTCCGAATTTTAGGAATTTTTGCAATGATTTTACTCATCGAGTGGCGAATTGCCATTTTATTTCTGCTTTCCTTTGTATTTATTCTCAGCTTTACTCTGAAAAATCTTCAAAAGCTAATCAAGCTAGAAGATCGACTAGATAAATACATGGAAAATACCGAGAGTCGCACATCTGAAATCATCACTAACATTAAAACAGTTAAAGCCTTTGCTACTGAAGATGTTGAATTAAAACGGCAAAATCAAAGACTTGAGCGAGAGTTGAAAGTTGTTGACTACCGCCTTCACAAAGGTTATGTCAAGCTCAGTACTTGGCAGCGAACGGTGATTCAATTTTGTGTTTTTATGGTGCTGGGCTTAACCTTAGCTGCCACATTAGGGGGTCAAATTACTCTCGGTCACTTTATCACCACTTTAACGGTTTCTAGCATGGCTTATTCAGAGTTAGAACCGATTAGTAATTTGGCAGAAATTTTTGCTCGTCGCTATGCTTCCATGATGCGGTTACACCAATTTTTTCAGAAACCGCCTGGAGTTTATTCTGCAAATCTTTTACAATCAAACTTTACCTTATCTACCAGCAATAATTATCGATTTACGGGTAAGGTAGAATTTTGTCAAGTCAATTTTGGCTACGATTCTAATCGTTTGGTTTTGCAGAAGATTAATTTGTTAATCGAACCTTATCAGACAGTAGCATTAGTTGGACGTTCTGGTTCTGGCAAATCCACATTAGTTAAATTGTTGTTCCGTTATTTTGAACCTACGGAAGGACGCATCTTAATTGATGGTGAAGATATTCGTAACTTGGATATCACCGCTTATCGGCGTCGATTAGCAATTGTCCATCAAGATGTAGATATATTTAATGGCACTTTGCTGGACAACCTAAAATATGGCAATCCAAATGCCACTTTCGAGCAAGTACAGGAAGCTTGTCAAATTGCCAGACTAGATGAAGTAATTCAGCAAATGCCTCAAGGTTACTACACCCTAGTTGGCGAACGGGGAGTCAGGCTATCTGGCGGACAAAGGCAGAGAATGGGAATTGCCAGAGCGTTGCTAGTCGATCCGGATATCCTCATCTTCGACGAAGCCACCTCTAGCTTAGATTACGAATCAGAGCGAGCAATTCAACGAGCGATGGCAAATATTCTCGGTACTCGTACCACAATAATCATTGCTCATCGTCTCAGCACAGTGCGGGAAGCTGATAAAATTGTCGTTCTCGATCGAGGTGCGATCGCAGAGGTAGGTACTCATGGGGAATTATTAGGCAGAGAAGGAATTTATCGGCGTCTTCATTCACTGCAAGAAACTGGCGAATTAATTTAAAGTTAAAAGATAAAAGTAGAAAGGTAAAAAATACTTTTTACCTTTTGCCCTTCTTCCCCATTCCAGTTTTGGCTGGCATCAGGGAATCAAGGGCTATCGCTTGCCTGTTTCTTAAAACCCGTGATTTTTTTACCAACTCAGTTGTACCTTCTAGCTATCTCTGAAAGCAGTCCTCTATTAGGTAATATTTGGCTCGATATTGCGGTATTGGGATTTATGCTGTTGCTTTCCGCATTTTTCTCAGGCGCAGAAACCGCAATTACCGGACTTGACAATTTTAAACTGCGGGCGTTGATCAAAGAGCAAGGAGATCCCCGCCGAATTTTTACGCTAGTACTGGAGAACCGCACTCGCTTTATTACCACTCTCTTGGTCGGTAATAACCTGGTGAATAACTTTTCTGCCATTCTTACCAGTAACTTATTTGCCTTGTGGTTAGGTAATGCAGGACTGGGGGTGGCAACTGCGGTCATCACGTTTCTAGTGCTGATTTTTGGCGAAGTGACGCCTAAATCTTTGGCAATTATTCATGCGATGCCATTTTTTAGATTTGCAGTGCGTCCAGTTTACTGGTTATCGATCGTTTTATCACCAGTGACCTACGTCTTTCAAAATATTGCCCAGAGCGTGATTCGCTTGTTTGAGGGCGGTGGCGTGCAAGAGGGAGAGTCTCTGAGAGATTTGCAATTGATGATCGAAGTTCTGGGTGGCAAAGGTCATCTAGATTTGGATAAACATCAGTTGTTGAAAAAAGCTCTCATGTTGGATAGCTTAAGCGCCCGCGATTTGGTCAAACCTCGGATTGAGATGCGGACAATCTCTCACGAAGCAACTTTAGAAGATTTAGTTAGTCTTTGTCTGGAGACGGGATACTCCCGTATTCCGGTACAGGAAGAGTCTAAAGATCGCATCGTGGGAGTTGTTCACTTGAAAAGAGCGCTCCAACAACTTAATTATTGGCAAAAAGAGGGTTCTACTCAAGTATCAGTGACAGAGGCAATGGATTCTCCTGTTTACATCCCAGAAACCAAGCGTATCACCAATTTGCTCAAGGAGATGCTTCAGTCACGCCTGCATATCGCGATCGTAGTAGATGAATATGGGGGAACGGTTGGACTAGTTACCTTGGAAGATATTTTGGAAGAACTGGTGGGCGAAATCTACGATGAAAGCGATTTCCCTGCTAGAACTAATTCCAGCAAAAATCTGGTGGCATCCCGAAACCGCGCTCGCATCGGTACAGGGTAGGAAGATTACTCCCTTCCCATTCAAAGATTATGTATTGAGGAAGTGAGGAAATGGGGGAATGAAGGGATAGACCGAAAAATACATAATCTTGCATCGGGAAGGGAATAAGAGGGAAAAGGGAAAAATGATTACAAAATGCTTTTCCGCTTCAGGACTTACGCCCATATTCCCGCTTTCTCTGAAAAATCGTGAGTTTAGCAACCAGAGATTTAAGCAAAAACCGGGTTTCTAGTCTCGCCCTGTGTAAGTCCTGTGCGCCTCATTCCCCTTTTTTCTTCTGTCTTACAACACTCACCAAAAAATTTGGCAAACCCTCTTGCATATTAAAACCGTTATGCTATTATGAATAATCGTGGGTTAAAAAGGGTCGGTGCCCGAGTGGTTAATGGGGGCGGACTGTAAATCCGCTGGCTATGCCTACGCTGGTTCAAATCCAGCCCGGCCCACCTCTCACACGACTGCCCGTGTAGCTCAGTGGTAGAGCACACCCTTGGTAAGGGTGAGGTCACGAGTTCAATCCTCGTCACGGGCTTAATAAATAAAGGTTTCAGCAAATTACCTTACTTGCCTGTCACCTAATCATTTCACGTTTCACCTAAAACCTCCACTAATTAAGTACACCATTTAAATCGGTTATTAATTGGTTTGCCCTATGGTTTGCATATCATTGTGATAAAAGCAAAACAGAAGAGGGTTTTAGCTAATTTTACTTTTGTTACATATTTTTTTATTTGTGTCTGTTTAATTGAGGACAAAAAAACAGTGGTTTGAAAGCAAATTACTCAATAATTTAGCTTGTTATATAGTGATGCGCTTATAGACTAAATTACTTATCCAAAAATAAACGGCTATTTATGCAAATTTATTTTAAGGTAAATTTAAATAGCTCATTTTAGAGTTTTTTCTATAGTTTTTAAAGAATTACAACACTTATTACATCGCGCAAGTACGCTCTATATTAGGCATAAAAAGCTTTTTGAAGCTTAAACGAGAGTTAGCAGATCGTTGTTTTTTCTGTTACTAGAAATGCTGTATGCTATAATAACGTACTTCAACAACTTTTTGCGACTAAGGAATTCATAAACTATGCCTGACTTGAATTGGAACATTGACACTTGGAATTCAACCTATGATTGGTCGCAATATGGTGAAGAGTGGAGTTATGAATGGGGAAGCAGTATTTCTCAATGGTTCAGTTCAATTTATCCAAGAATTCATAATTTTCTTGGCTCTGATAAAATGGTGGTTGAAATTGCCCCGGGATTTGGCCGCTGGACTAAATTTCTACTTTCTTACTGCCAAGATTATCGCGGTTTTGATATTTCAGAACAATGTATTAAATTCTGTCAAGAAAATTTTAGTCAAGTTAAGTATGCTCAGTTTTACTTAAATGACGGAACTTCTCTCAAACCCATCCCAGACAATCACTGTGATTTCGTATTTTCTTTTGATTCTTTGGTTCACGTCGAAATAGATATTATCTCTAAATATATTGAAGAAATTCTGAGAATTATTAATTCCAACGGTGTAGCTTTTATCCATCATTCTAATTGGAAAGAAACCGAAAAAGATTATCAAAACACCCATAATCGAGGTAAAAGCGTTTCTGCACAGGAAGTTAGAAGTATTATTGAAAAATCTGGTGGTCAAGTCATAATCCAAGAAAAAATTAACTGGGGTTCATCGGAATGTATAGACTGCTTGACTCTATTTAGAAAAAATTTATCTCCCGACTTAGGCAACACTATCGTACTTGAGAATCCACATTTTATGGAAGAGGCAAAATTAATTCGTAGTTTTCACGAACCTTATAACCGAGTACAACAATCTCGCTGAAACACCTTTTAAAAACTTCATCCTGTATTTGGTATTTTTGGCAACAGTTACCTGAAGCACAGAATAGAAACCCGGTTTCTTCAAGAAAGCGGGTTTCTATGTACCACATTTACCTGGAAACGTTTTAAGAGTTCGATCCACGCGATCGGCTTGTCTGCGATCGAGAAAAACAAAATTCTGCTAGAGAAGCTATTCCCTAGCTTTTTTGGGATAGTTCGGCTATTTGGGAATAGGAGGAAAAATTGTAATTTTATATAAATGTACATAAAAGCCGAATCTATTAGGTGGTAAGACGTGATGAGTGTTGAGAAGCCTCTTAGATCCACCCTGGCTCGAAAGTCAGGGCTATATCGAGCAGTGAAATTAACTGAATGAAAAACGGGTGCGGCAGGATTCGAACCTGCGACTCGCAGCTTAGAAGGCTGCTACTCTATCCGACTGAGTTACGCACCCAACAGTCCGTGTGCCTATATTATCAAAATTAATGCACTTTGTGGTGTATTAGTTTTAATCTAACCCCCAGTATAAATTTTTGAGGAGATGGATAGTGGAATACCCACCTACTAGATGTACACTAAAATCCAAGAGAATGCACCTTGGATAAGATAGTGTGTTACTAAGAAAGCGATCGCAGTTCAGCCGCACCTGGTAATCCAGCATTCTGCAAATCTATTAAAGTGCCGCAGGCGTGATTACACACAAGCTAAGAGCTGCACCCGGAGGTCCTGACAGGAGTCAATTGCCAGTGTCATGTTTATTTTGAAACGGCAGGATGTTGAAATAACTAGCGTTCAGCACCCAAAGCGGGACCAACAGATTCCCATTCTCAATTATCAGGGGCAAACGTTTCGCTTAATCAGTGTGTTCAGAGCGAACCAAGAAGAAGAAGCTAAAGCCTTCTGGCGGGATCTGACGGATAACCGAGGGAAAGCTTGTGTCTTATTAGAGGAACCAGAACGCTATAGCGTTTGGGGAAAAATCCGTTTAGACCAGCTAACGAGTGATGTTCCTGGTGACGCCAAGACAGTTGCGCTTACACAAGCCTGTCTTTTGCTGCTCCAAGGAGTTTATATAGACATAGAAGACCTTTTAGGAGGCAGACAAGCCGGATTGTTTGAAAAAAATCTTACCGATATCTTTCAACAATGGCGCTTTCCCCAAGCAGACTCGGCATCAGCTGTTCGCAACATACTTAAAGTTGACCCACTTAATGCTAACCAGCTTCCTTCTTGGGAAGAACACCATCTAATTACTTTATTGCAAGAACTTCATCGTCTTGGTAAAGAGTATTTTGGCAATACTAGCTTTGTGAGTCGCTCCCTTGACACCTTACAAGATCTACCGGAAACTGACCAAAATCAGTTTATGGATTGGTTGAATCAATCTCCACTTGGAAAGTTGTGGCAACCATAATCTTGAAAAGATGCCCAAAAGGTGCAATGAGTTGTATAGAGTGAAGGTGCGAATCTTCTTGCCGAACGAAAGTATTCCTCGATCGGTTAAGCACTGATAGCAATTAATGCTTTCCATCGCTAGCTATTCCCCGTATGAATCCCTATGAGCAACCCTTCGGATAAATCATCCAGTCCTAAAACCCTTTTGCCCGTTCGGACTATTGTCCTCGCTGGAATCGGTTGGGCAGTCTTAGCACTGTTGTTTTTTTTGCTGTTTAGCTTTACCACAGAACAAGAGCGTCCAGTTTGGTATATAGTTGGCACTTACGTTTTTGAACAGCTAGCTTACGTGTCAGCAGCCATATTGTGTTTTAGAAATTGGCGCAGTCCTCAGATTGTCAGTGGGCGAAATGTCTGGCTAGCATTTGGGCTGGGTATGCTCTTTTATTTCATAGGGAATTTAATGTTTGGCTATTGGGAGTTAGCTTTAAAGCTAGAGCCAGATATATCTCTTGCTGACCCATTTTTCATTGCCACTTACATTTGTCTGGGCTGGGGGATGATTCAAGCAGTTACCTCTAGACGGCTCAATTTAGAAAAGTGGCAATGGGGTGTAGTAGCTGGGATTGCTGCCATTGGTTTTGTTTTAGCATATACGATCGCTCCTCCTGACTTTTCTGCCCAAGCCCAAGCAGCACCAGCACCAACATCATCTATAGTTGCTCAAGCTTCACCAGCAGCTAAACCCGCTCCAAAACCCCCTGCTGCTCAGCAAGCCCCCAAACCCAAGCCAGCAGCTACCGCAAAACCATCTGTCCAGCCCAAAGCTACCCCATCCCCACAAGCAGATACAGCACCATCTTGGATTGAAGCATTAGACGAACAATTCAAGTTTTTGGTACCTTGGCTGAATTTGTTCTATGTAATTTCTGACGTTGTTCTGTTAATTCTTGCCACAATGTTATTACTAGCCTTTTGGGGAGGAAGGTTTTCTCAATCTTGGCGAATGATTGCAGGAGCAGCTTTGTCACTTTACATAGCTGATATGTGGTTGAAATGGGCCGAAAGAAATCTAGAAAATTACCAAAGCGGTTCTTTACCAGAAGTTTTTTGGGTTTTTAGTGGAGTTCTATTCGCCATTGGAGCCGCTCTAGAATACGACACATCCAGCCGTTCGCGCCGTGGTGGTAGCCGTAGAAGAGCTTAGGGGAAGTAAAAAAGGGTTATGAGTGCTAAAAAATTAACTGAATCTGATAAAGTCGAAATTCTAAAACTTTACCGAAATCCAGAAGAAACTACATCTACTCTGGCTCGTCGGTATGACGTAAGCCATTCGACTATTAGTAGGTTGCTCAAAAGTACGCTGGAACCTAATGACTATGAGGGGCTAATTCAGCAAAAACGCTCCATGCGCCCCCATAGTAGTACTGCGGAAGTAGAAAAAGAAAAGCCAAAACCTACCGACTCACCAGCGTTAGAAGAAGAATCAATAGAGACATCTGAAACAGCAGCCTCTAATAGTAGGCGCCTGAAAAGGCGTTCTTCTGCCCCTTTGCCTTCTCTAAGAAAGAGGGAAATTGCCGAACAAGAATATTTAGATATTCCTGAAGAAACGGCTGTCGTTAGTGAGGATTTGCTGGAAGAAACATATAGTGCAGAAGCTAGCACTCTCAGAGAAATGCTGGGAGAAGAATTGCTAGATACCGATGAAGCGCTGGCAGATTTAGAAGACGATGATGACGATTTGGAAGATGAATATGAGGATGAGGATGACCTGGATGAGGAAATTATTCTTCCTAGAAGGCGCTTTCCATCTGATGCGCTAGTTCAGGTTTTGCCTTTATCGGAGGCATCTTTACCGAAAACTTGTTATCTAGTGGTAGACCGTGCCGCAGAACTAATTACCCGACCGCTTAAGGATTTCGGTGATTTAGGTCAAATTCCTAAAGAGGAAGTGCAACAGAAAACTTTGCCAGTTTTTGATAATCACCGAGTGGCTCGTCGTTTCTCTAACCGCGCTCAACGAGTAATCAAAGTACCGGATGGTAGGATGCTCCAAAAAGTTTCTCCCTATTTAAAGGCGAAAGGAATTACGCGGTTGTTGATAGACGGACAAGTTTACTCCTTGTCAACCAATTAAATTCAAGCCTATTAGCCTGTCTTTAGGCTAATAGGTAATACCTTTAATAAGCTGTAATTGTAAAATACTAATTAATTTTTGAAGAAATATCTTATAAAAACAAGGTATTTAGCTCTCTTAGAATAAACTTAAGAAAATTTTTGTTTAATAATTGTAAAGAAAACTATTTAATTTGATTAGCGCAGAATGCTCATATTTGTTTTATAATTTATTTATATTTTAAAAAAGCGAAACTGTTAAGGTCGCTATAAGGCTAACAATCAACAAAATTGTAATTATAAAAATTTTTTTAAAAGTTTAATTAATTTATCAACATAAAATTTCTCTAAAAATTATAATCAAAAGTAATGTTGTATGATATTCCATATTTAATATAAAAAAATTAATCAAGTTTCTTATTAGACAATCTAGGAATAACCTTTATTTTTTATACAATTTCCCATAACCACAGGTAAAAACGATATGGAAGTTAGCGAACTCATCAGTCTTTACGAACAAGGAAATAGAAATTTTGCTGATGTAGATTTAAGTGGCTCTGATTTATCAGGAATCGTCTTAACAGGTGTAAACCTTACAGGTGCGAATCTCAGAGGGGCTAATCTTTGTCGAGCTTATTTAATAAAATCAGATTTAAGTGGAGCTTACTTAAATTGGGCTAATCTGACTTTTGCTAAAATGGGAGACACTAAACTAGTAGAAGCAGATTTAATGAAAGCTCAACTTAATGGAGCTTTTTTTGTTAAATCAAAATTACCAGGAGCAAACCTCAGCGGCGCCAATCTCAAAGGTGCTAATTTTCGAGGTGCTAATCTTTGGGGTGCAAATCTATGCGGGGCAAATTTGGAGAGAATAAATCTGCGGAGTGCAAATCTCAGCGGGGCTAATTTGAACTGGGCAAATTTACGCGGTGCAAGACTGAGTGGTGCGATGCTTTACGGATGCTTGTTAAATGGTGTTCAGTTTAGTAAGGCATTGTTGAATGGTGTAGATTTAAGTGGTGTTGAATTAGAAAGAATAGATTTTAGCTATGCTAAATTGAGTGGAGTAAATCTAGAAGGTGCTAATTTAATTGGCGCGAATCTCAGGGAAGCGTTGCTTCGTAGCGCGAATTTGACAGGTGCAGATTTGACAGGTGCAAATTTAACAAAAGCTTGTTTGGAAAAGGCAAATCTAAAATGGACGAGATTAAATGAAGCAGATTTGACAGATGCTGACTTGACAGATGCAAGTTTAATTGGTGCAAATGTTGAAGGTACTCAATTTGCCAAATCGATTCTACCGACGGATAGCAAAAATTTTTTATATTTAAATGCTAATTAATCCGATAGTAAACCTATCTGTAATCTTGAGAACCATAAGTATTTTCAAAATGGTATCTTGTAATGGAAAATAGATTAGAAAAAATAAGTTGCACAGTGGTATTGGTAACGACTCCTGACCGGGAAGAAGCGGAAACGATCGCGCAAAATTTGGTAGAATCAAAACTAGCAGCTTGTGTCAGCTTCATGCCTATTAATTCAATTTACACTTGGCAAGGAAAAGTGAATAAAGATGAGGAATGGCAATTGCTAATTAAAACGGATTTGAGTAAATTTGAATCTCTGGCAGCCAGAATAAAAGAGTTGCATTCTTATGAAGTCCCGGAAATTATTGCTTTGCCTTTAGTTGCTGGTTTTGCACCTTATCTAGGGTGGATTTCCGAGCAAGTAGGGGGAAAGTAAACGAACTATAGTATTAATTATTCAATACCTTTTAAAAAGGAAACCTAGAAGTGATATAAAAAATTACTTCTAGGTTTTTAGACGATAAAACGTCAATTTAATCTGCCACAGTTTAAAAGATTATGCGGATGGCGAGACTCGAACTCGCAAGGCAAAGCCACACGCACCTCAAGCGTGCGCGTATACCAATTCCGCCACATCCGCGCTTGCTTGGTGAATTTAATCCACCGAAGTTTATGATAGCTTACTTTCGTTCGCCTTTGCAATCATAACCTATAACAGCGGCATTGGTACAAAGTTTTTCCGACGATTCGCTACCCGTCGCGGATTACTCCATAATGTTGCGATTAATTAAACGATCGCACCCCAAAGGGTAGACTCTCACAACTGACAAACAAGTAATACTCGGCACCATGATAGGATTAACAGCCGAAGCCTAAAAGGTAGTTACCTCCAGGCTAGGTGTTGCCATCCAGAAGCCTTCCAAGTTGCTTCATAAATTCAATCAAAGACTTACTGCTATTGCTTGAGACAAAAGCTAGAAATGCGTTTTTCTAAGATTTTAATTGCTAATCGTGGGGAAATTGCCCTTCGCATTCTCCGCACCTGCGAAGAAATGGGGATAGCTACTGTTGCCGTTCACTCTACCATCGATCGCCACGCTTTGCACGTCCAGCTGGCAGACGAAGCTGTTTGTATCGGCGAACCCCCCAGCAGCAAAAGTTATCTCAATATTCCTAACATCATTGCAGCAGCCCTAACGCGCAATGCCACGGCAATTCACCCAGGTTATGGTTTTTTGGCAGAAAATGCTCGATTTGCCGAAATTTGTGCCGATCACCAGATTGCCTTTATTGGGCCATCACCAGAAGCGATCCGGGCAATGGGAGATAAATCAACTGCCAAAGACACGATGAAGCGGGTGGGCGTTCCCACCGTTCCCGGTAGCGATGGGTTAATCACTGATGAGAAAGAAGCCCTCATTGTAGCTAGCGAAATCGGCTATCCCGTCATGATCAAAGCTACTGCTGGAGGTGGCGGAAGGGGGATGCGCTTGGTAAAAGAAGAATCGGACTTCCTCAAACTATTTCAAGCCGCCCAAGGAGAAGCAGAAGCCGCTTTTGGCAACTCAGGAGTTTATCTAGAAAAATTTATCGAACGCCCCCGCCACATCGAATTTCAAATCATGGCGGATAGTTACGGTAATGTAATCCACTTGGGAGAAAGAGACTGTTCTATCCAGCGTCGCCATCAAAAATTGTTGGAAGAGGCGCCTAGTCCCGCCCTTAGCCCTGAATTGCGGGAAAAAATGGGGGCGGCGGCGGTGATGGCAGCTAAATCAATTAATTACGTGGGTGCAGGTACGGTTGAGTTTCTCTTGGATAAGTCGGGTAACTTCTACTTTATGGAAATGAATACTCGCATCCAAGTAGAACATCCCGTCACCGAAATGATTACGGGTTTAGATTTGATTGCAGAACAAATCAGAGTTGCTCAAGGGGAGAAACTCTGCTTAACTCAAGATCGGGTAGTGCTGCGGGGTCATTCGATCGAATGCCGCGTCAATGCAGAAGACCCCGATCGCAATTTCCGTCCTTGTCCCGGTAGAATAAGCGGCTATCTGCCTCCTGGTGGCACCGGTGTCCGCATGGACTCCCACGTTTATACCGATTACGATATTCCGGCTTATTACGATTCTCTGATCGGTAAATTAGTCGTGTGGGCACCCGATCGCGCTGGCGCGATCAGCCGTATGAAACGCGCCCTGCGGGAGTGCGCGATCACTGGATTACCCACTACAATTAGTTTCCATCAAAAAATTCTGGAAAACCCCGCCTTTCTCAAAGGTGAAGTTTATACCAATTTCGTCGAGCAAATGATGCTGCAAAACGAAGGAGGGCAGAAGAAGGGATGAGAGGGAGGTGGGAGATGGGGGGATGGGGAGATGGGAGATGGGGGGATGGGGAGATGGGAGGATGGGGGATGGGGAGATAGAAAAAATAAACTAGTTTTTACCCTTCATCCTTCATCCTTTACCCTTCATCCTTCATCCTTCAGCGATTGGCCATCATGGTTAATAGTCCTTGCTGCCCGATCAGGATTTCCCGCAACAGGCTACAAATTCCCACCCAGATAATGGGAGTAATGTCCACGCCTCCTAAAGGTGGGATAACTTTTCTAGTGATGGCGAGAAAAGGTTCTGTTGGCCAAGCGATCGCGTTCCAAGGAAATTGATTGAGATTGATTTGGGGATACCAAGTTAGTACGATCCGCAAGATAAACAGGAGAGTCATGATTCCCAGCAGGGAACCGAGAATGAAACTAACAACGAAGGTACTTGTCATAACTGATTGATGTTTGATATCGGAAGCTTTTTCTAAAACGATCGCACTAGCTTAATTTTAAGATTCATGACAAAATCGATCTACTTCTCTCATTAAACTAGTCCGTTTAGATCCTATCCCTTACTAGTAAGTGCTGTTGCACCTAGCTTTTCAAGGGGACACCCGATCGCTAAAATTAGAAAACGATATTCTTCTATACAGAGGGCCAAAACCTATGACACCTTCATTAGCAAATTTCCTGTACAGCTTGCTCGCTGGTTTATTAATTGTCGTGATTCCTGTAGTAGTTGGCTTAGTATTTATTAGCCAAAAAGATAAAATTCAGCGTTCCTAGTCCGAGCCTATTGTCTTAGCAATCCCAAAGATCGCCTTCAGGATCTTTTCAATTTGAATCAAAAAAATAGAATATAGCAACCGGACGCTTAAAAATTATAGAAAAAGCGTCCATTTTGCTTGATAAATCACTGACAGGCCATCTGAAACGAAGCAAATCAAGCAGAAAAGTATCAATCTTAAATTTTCCCGTTGCAAATTTAGGAATGCTACATAGCAGAATCATCATTTACTGCCATTGTGCGACTGGATTACCGATCGTCACGGTTTTTCTCAAATCGATCGCATATTTGGATCGCTGTCTGTTTTCGGCAAACTTTTTGCTAGCATCAAAAATCGATCGAATCAACAAGCTTGATTAAAAGCTAATAAAGCAAAAACATAAAATAAAATATGTCACGCTAGAGTGGAATTGTGGCTGTTCGCTCGCTACCATAGGACTGACTGAGGCTTAAGACAATGATCAACGTTAATTTTAATTTAGCGAGTATGTCTGGTATTGTTCTGGCAGTAGCCGGAACAGCCTTATACGCTATGAGATCCTGGCGTCCAGAACTATCCAGAGATCACGACATCTTTTTTTCAGCCGTCTCTTTACTCTGCGGCGGTATTTTGCTGGTATATGGATGGCGGTTCGATCCGATCATGCAGTTCGGTCAGGTTTTGCTGACAGGAGCTACCATTTTCTTCGCTGTCGAAAATGTTCGTTTGCGGAAAGTTTCCACAGAACAAGCAAAACGCAATACACCTATTGTGGATGACGAACGCCGTGTTAGTAGAGAATATAAAGTTTATCGGGCTGACCTAGAAGAATTAGCTCCTCCAGAAGAAGATATTGATATCAGCCGTCCCCGCATTCGAGGTAGTCAAGATAGCCGCTCCTCGCGCAACGGTTATGATAGCCAAAACCGTCGTCGGCCTTCTAGTCGGGGGTCGGATTTAGATAGAATCGGATCGGAAGGGGAAGTCCGCCGCAAACGTCGTCCCCGTCCGGAAATTCCGCCGGAACTGAAAGATGATTGGGGAGATGTGAGAGAAGATACCAGCAATGATGAAGAAGTATCTGCTCGCCGTCCTTCTAACCGTCCTCCTCGCTCCGACAACCGCAGACCGGAAACAACTTCTTCTCGTCCCCGCCGTCGTTCTGCTACGGATGTCTCTTCCGAACGCCCAACCAGAAGCACAGAGACTAAACCAACAGGGGACTATGTTGATTATCAGCCCATCAATCCTAATGAAGAAGAAGATAACTCCAGTAATTTCGATTACTAAATGGTGACAAGCTGGCGTTTGAGTACTGAGGTGAGAAAATAAATGGCCGTATCCTTCCCCCACGGTTGGCAAAGGGGGGCTATAGGCTTATTTATGACTTTCTTAGCCGTAGGATGTAGCGAGATTCAAATCCCTCTTGGTTCAACATCCTTGAATAGTTTTTACAATGAGGAACAACCGACGTTGAGTGGCAACGGTCGGTTTTTAGCTTTTGTTTCTAATCGAAATGGTCGGCGGCGGATTTTGTTGTACGATTTGCAAGAACAAAGGCTATCTGATTTACCTGGTTTAAATCGTTCGGGTTCGATCGCTCAAAGTCCCAGCCTCAGTTATACCGGGCGCTACATCGCTTATCTGGCCGATCGCAACGGTAAACCAGCCATTGCTGTTTACGATCGCACTACCCGACATTCCCAACCCCTCACGCTATGGTATCGAGGACAAGTGAGAAATCCCAATATCAGTCCTGACGGTCGTTATATCGTGTTTGAAAGCGGTAGGCGCGGTGAATGGGATATTGAATTAATCGATCGAGGGCCGGATATTGAATTGGACACACCGAGTAGTCCACCAGTTAATCAATTTTAGATTTTAGATTTTAGATTGCAGAATTGATGGTACTTAAAAAATCAAAATCTTGTCTGTTCGTGCTAATTACTGCTATTGCTACCGTTAACTTGAATGGTTGTAGCGGTTATCCGATCGCGCAACCACTTCCTTTTGATGTAGGAGAAAACTCGATTAACAGTCCGGGCGGGGATGTGGAACCGCAAATTAGCGGTCGTTACATCGTGTTTAGTTCTGACCGTCGGCGGCGTCAAAATATTTATCTTTATGATGTAGTAGAAAAGCGGTTGATCGATTTGCCGGGATTAAACGCACCAGATGCGATCGCATCTCATCCATCAGCTTCTCAAGATGGTCGTTACATCGTCTTCGCTACTACTCGCCAAGGTAGATCCGGTATTGCTCTTTACGATCGACAAACCCGTCAATTACGAAACTTAACCGCTAATCTGCCAGCAGAAGTCAGAAATCCCACCATTAGTGCCGACGGCAATATAGTTGCTTTTGAATCGAGTATCCGGGGTCAATGGGATATTTTAGTATACGATCGCTTTGGCAGACGGTTGAACTTACCGATCGACCCTCGTTAAAAATCGCTTTTTCAGCAGATATTATAGAAGCAGATATTATAGAAATAAAAGTTAACGCGATCCGTTAAATTATAAAATATAAAAAAGGAACTGAAGACAAGGAACACAACAGGCAATTTATCTATTCAAATATCACAACAACACACAACTATTACATCCTAGTTGAAGGATGAACACCAAACTACTACCTTTATTTGCTTCAACTATATTAGCTGCTAGAGCGGTCATTGGTTTGACTGGGATTAGCGCTATCGCCATATCCAGTCTAGTACCGCTCTATTCAACTACTGCGTATGCTCAAGATGTTGACGAACAAACAAACGTGCGGGTTTATCAACGAGCTAGTCCGGCAGTAGTATCGATCGGCGTCGGTAATATCACCGGAAGTGGCAGCATTATTAGCCCAGATGGTTTAGTTTTGACAAATGCCCACGTAGTACAAAACATCCGTCGGAATCTCACCGTTAGTTTAGCTGATGGGAGACGATTTCCCGCCGATGTGCTTGCCTTTGCTAATAACGGCGTTGACTTAGCAGTAGTGAAAATTCGCGGTGCGAGTAATTTGCCTACCGTTCGGTTAGCCCGTTCGGGTGGAGTGCAGGTGGGTCAGCGAGCCTTCGCGATCGGCAATCCATTCGGCAGATTTGCCGGGACTTTTACGGTTGGGATTGTCAGTCGCATCGATCGCGATCGCGGTCTAATTCAAACCGATGCTGCCATCAATCCCGGCAATTCGGGAGGGCCACTCCTCAACAGCCAAGGAGAATTAATCGGCGTCAATACGGCCATTTTTACTAACAGTCGGGCTGGTGGCAATATTGGCATTGGATTTGCGATCGGTGTAGACCGCATTCAACCTTTTCTAACCGCCGTGCGTTCCGGTCGCGCTTCGAGAGTAGCTACTCGGCAATCAAGACCAACTGGGGTAAGAGAAGCTCAACAAATAGTATTGAACGGACGCATCATCAACGACCGACTTGGCCCTGGCGATAACGTTTTACCTGTAGATAACAGCTTTTTCAAAGTTTACAGGTTTGAAGGAAGTGCCGGTCAACAGGTGGTGATTGATATGAGAAGCCAGGAAATCGACCCATTTTTGATTTTAGTAGCACCCAATGGTCGCGAACTTGCCCAAGATGACGACTCCGGAGGTGGTAAAAATGCCAGGATTGTAGCCACTTTACCGATTTCAGGCACTTATTTTTTACTTGCCAATTCATATCAGGCAGGCGAATCCGGTACTTACGCTTTACGAGCTTTGGCTAGTGCTACTCGTCGCCGGACTGGTTACGGGGAATTTTAGCTAAAGGCGGAAATTTAACATAGAAATAACTGATTATATCTCTGAGACCCGCACCGAAAAATATATCTCAAAGAAAAGAAACCGAGTTTTTAACTGATGGGGGTTTGGGGGTGGATAAATCCCCCGCTATAGATCGGGGCGATTTAAAACAACGCAGTTGTTGCGCCCGATATTTTATTTCCTCTCATACAAGCTAGACCGTGAAGGTAAGGTGCTGGTAGAAATTGACCGATGGTTTCCCAGTTCTAAACTCTGCTCTAATTGTCACTATCAGGTGGGGGAAATGCCCCTAGATGTCAGGACTTGGATTTGTCCGAGTTGCGGTACTCATCACGATCGAGACGGTAATGCTGCCATCAATATCAGAGCAGAGGGAATCGGAATGTTATCGGTCTTGGGAACCAGGACTGCTGCTGATGGAGGGGATGTGAGTCCGAAGCGAGGACGTAAGTCTAAGCTAAGGCAATCCCCCGTGAAGTCAGAAGCCTGCGCTGTACTCGAAGAGTCAGCGTAGGTAGTTCACATCTCGAACGGATTCGATGAGCGCTCGCACTTGTTCGGTTCCTTCGGAAGGATGAAAATCCAGTGGGAATTTCCCGCGCATCAGCATCCTCAATCCTAATGGCCCCAAGCTAACCAAACCTTTTATATCTTTTAAATAGTTACCAACCACTTGTAGGCCAAATTTCCGTTCGTCGATCCAGCCTCCTTCTTTTACCAGGTCGATCAATACCTTGCGGTGGCGAATTGACCGACTGGCTTGTTCGTTTTTGCGATCGAGAATTTCCCCCTTAATTTTGCCAATCTGATCCATCGGCGCGACATCCATCGGGCAAACCGCATTACAGTAAAAGCAGCGAGTGCAACCCCATACTCCTTGAGTACCTCGATTGTATTTTTCTAATCGAGTTTCGGTTTCCCCATCGCGAGAATCTGCTACCATGCGATAAGCTTTTGCCAACGCATGAGGCCCGACAAAATCAGAGTTAACCTCGCGAGCATTGCATTCCGAATAACAAGCACCGCAAAGAATACAATTACCAGTTTGGTCTAGCTTGGCTCTTTCTTCCGGAGTTTGTAGAAATTCTCGTTCTGGGATTTTCCTTGCGCCAGTACTAACATAAGGCTCGACAGCCTCTAGATTGTCCCAGAAACTCTTCATATCCACTACCAAATCTTTCAGTACTGGCATATTTCCCATCGGCTCAATGGTAATTTCTGGTAAAGATTGAGAAGGTATATCATTAGTAGCTGATTTTTTTAGTCTAGCTAGTTCATCCCCCACATTTTCTTTGCAAGCTAACGCCGAGCGACCATCGATCCGCATCGCGCAACTCCCACAAATAGTATTGCGGCAATTTTTCCGAAAAGCTAAAGTCCCATCTTGCTCCCATTTGATGCGATTTAGACACTCTAGAATCGTATTTCCAGGCTGAACATCCAAAATATAAGTCTGAAAGCGATAAGGCGTATTTTGACTTTGCCTAAAAATTTTAAATAGGACTTGCATCGTTTTGAACCTTCATGTCAATATTTAAACCCGCACTAGAAAAAGCACTTTTTTCTACTCAGGGGTGTCACGCTCGATCTGGTGTCCCGATCTGACAAAGATTAAAGCGTTACTCTTTCTAGTTTAAGGCTGAATATCTGTTCTATTGCCAAGCACAGTATAGTAAGGCTTTGTTGGCAATCTGATGCTGTTTTTTGTTTTCTTAGCTCGTAGCCTTATACCAGAAACATATATGTGTGTCTTTCAGTAAATGTTCTCAAAGATAGATTTTTCTTTTAAATATGGCCCTGATATCTTCGATACCAAGTTTGCATACCTTATAAATATGCAATCGAGCAGCATCATTCCGAGTCAAAACTTCGATCTTTGTAGACATTTACTCTAAAATATGTAGCATAATGTATATTTTTGAGAGAAAATCTCGCTGGTTACCCTTGTTAATTAGTCACCTAAGCCTTTCCGATCTAGCTAAAAGTTGTCGCGGGGAAAATAAATATTTTA
Organism: Leptolyngbyaceae cyanobacterium; assembly: GCA_036703985.1. GTDB lineage: Bacteria > Cyanobacteriota > Cyanobacteriia > Cyanobacteriales > Aerosakkonemataceae > DATNQN01. Next base: position 344,497 of record DATNQN010000029.1, on the reverse strand, counting down.
TTTTTCAGATAAGTTAATAAAAATAGTTGCCAAACTTACCCCATTTAACGATATATTCATTAGTAGGGTTCTGCTGAGGACCCACTCGATTAACTAAGTTAAAGACTGGATATTTCGCAAACCGATGACTGAAACTGTAACAGCACCACTAACAGGAAAGGCACTACTTCAAAAAGTCAAAGAACTTTCCCATTTATCGCGCCGGGAAACCGCTAAGGCTTGTGGCTACTATAGCGTTACTAAAAATAATGAGACTCGCGTTAACTTAACAGATTTTTATGACGCTTTGCTAGCAGCACGGGGTATTCCTCTCGACCCAGACTCTTCAAAAGACGGTCGCGGTCGGGAAGCTACTTATCGGGTAAGCGTCCATAAAAACGGCCAAATCGTGATAGGTTCTACCTATACAGAGGCAATGGGATTAAAACCAGGCGATGAATTTGAAATCAAGTTGGGCTACAAGCACATTCACTTGATCCAAGTTGACGCTGATAAAAATGGTTCGACAAATGGTAAGGGATCTGCCTCCTCTGATGAATCCGACGACGAGGAATAAAATCTAAAAGATCGTTAGTCAAAAGGTCATTGGTCATGGAAAAAGTTAAATGACTAATGACTATTGACAAATGGTACAAATCACGTTGAACGCACGAGGAACAATTAGCTAGATGCGGTTGTTTTTTGCTGAAGCTCCAGCATTCTTGAGAGCGATCGCTTTTTTTTTAGCTTGGATTGGATGTTGGTTGCCCGTAGGTATTCCCGTGGCAATTGCCCTTAATTGGCATCCGCCAAAGCCTTTGGAGGCAGCACAAAAGCTGCCTTTATTGGCACCTCTTTATCTGATTGCACCCCTTTTATTGTGGGGAATCGCCAGGCTGGAGGGAGTGTCTTTCTCAAGTTATGGATTAAATTGGCAACCCTCTATTTTAATTTCTCTCTTGCTGGGATTAGCTTTAGGGGTAATTAGTATTATTGGTATATTTACCATTGAATGGGCGCTGGGTTGGATTAGTTGGCGCTGGAAAAATGCCAGCCAACTTTTGCCGACTTTGGCAACAACTTTATTATTAGGGTTATGGATTAGCGGGACAGAGGAGTTAATTTTTCGAGGCTTCTTAGTAACCGAACTTCAGCAGGATTATTCTATCTGGGTAACAGCGATCGTTTCTAGTTTGATTTTTGCCGTATTACACCTAGTTTGGGAAATTCGCGAAACTTTGCCGCAATTACCAGGGCTTTGGTTGATGGGAATGGTGTTAGTATTGGCTCGTTGGATTGATAATGGTTACTTAGGTTTGGCTTGGGGTTTACACGCCGGTTGGATTTGGGGTATTGCCACTACCGATACGGCACAATTGATTAAGTATACGGGGAAAGTTTCTCCCTGGATGACTGGTTTAGCTGAGAAACCTTTAGCTGGCGCATCGGGAATTTTCTGTTTATTGGCAACAATCGGAGTTTTATTATACTTTTCACGGTTATAGGCAGAAGTTTTTTAATTCAAGAGACTAAGATATTACCGATCGCGTAACTTAGAAACTAAAATTCTACTATTCTCTTTCCCCTTTCTGTCTACCCCATAACCCCTAGCCCCTGCCATTATTTTTTACTGGCAGTCAAAATCGTCACGGGATTGAGGGGAGAAAACCGGGTTAAAGATCCGACTGGTACAGAGCGAGATAAGTTAACTTGTAATAATTGGTAATTCCATTCTCTTTCGCTCAACCAGTCGAGAGCGATATTAAGATGTTCTAAAGTGGCAAGAGCTAACACTAATACGCCGCTAGAAACTAGTTGAACGCCACAGATATTTAAAATTTCTCTTAAATTGCCACCACTACCACCGATGAAAATGCGATCGGGCTGGGCTAGCTGATATAAAATGCTAGGAGCATTACCGTGAATGGAAATCACGTTGTTTACTTGTAAGCGGCGACAATTTTGCTCGATCAAGGCGGTACCGGCAGAGGTTTTTTCGATCGCGTACACTGATGAGGTGGGAAATAGTCGAGCAATTTCAATGGAAACCGAACCAGTCCCTGCACCCACATCCCAGATGGTTTGACCGTCTTTTAATGCTAGTTCTCCTAAAATTAAGATGCGAATTTCTCGCTTGGTCATCAAGCCAGGACGATCGCTAAAACAAAGAAAGCTAGAATCGGGTAACCCAATTGTCGGTAGGGTTTCTAAATTTATTTCCTCTACAGATGAGTTAGTTTGCCGCAGTAATACCACTACATTTAAGGGGGCAAAGGTGCGATCTAGCACATCTGCCATTGGCAAACACTCTACCCGTTCATCCATACCGCCTAAGTTTTCGCAAATCCAAAATTGGTATTGACTGGGTAAATCTAAAGATAGTAGCAGGCGTGCTATGGCGTGGGGAGAATGAATTTCATCCGTCAGCACGGCTATTTTGCTTGCACCTTGCTGCAATACTTCGGTAAGCTCATCAAAAGAACGTCCGTGAGCGCTAATTACCCGCGCATCTTGCCAAGGTAATTTGATTCGATTGAAAGCTAGTTGAATAGAACTGATATGAGGATGAAAAGTTAATTCATCTGGTGGAAGTTCCGCCAGTAGCAGACGCCCTAACCCAAAAAATAAAGGATCGCCCGTCACCAAAATTACTATTATTTCATTCCCAGACAAACGGCGGGAAATTTGCCGAATTGCCGATGTGATATCGCCAAAGTAAATTCGTTCTGCTGGGTGGTTGGGAAAATAATTCAAGTGGCGATCGCTTCCTACTAATAAGGTAGCTCTTTCCACAATTTGCTTTACCGATTCGGTAAGCCCAGATGCACCATCCAACCCTATTCCAACCACATGAACAGACATTTTTATTTTCGATTTTAGATTTTCGATTTTAGATTGGGATTAAGGATGAAGTCTGAAATATAAAGGATGAAGTATAAAGGATTAAGCGTAAAGGTTAGAAATTTCAGTGATTTTTCTCCCTTTCCCTTTCCCTTTCCCTTTCCCTAGCCCCTAGTCCCTAGCCCATTCTCTTCTTCCCAAGCGAGTACGATTAAAGCATTAACGATCGCAGCTGCAACGGGAGAACCTCCTTTGCGGCTATCGACGCGAATTTGGGGAACATTGAGAGAAGCAAGAGCGGCTTTAGATTCTACCACCGAGATGAAACCGACGGGTGCGCCGATGATTAATGCTGGTTTTACTGATGAGGATGGTAACTCAGCACAAAGAGCTAGTAAAGCAGTTGGCGCATTACCGATCGCAAAAATAGCATCGGGAAATTGTCGCCAACATTCAAGTAAACCTGTTTCCGTGCGTGTTTTGCCGGGGAGTGCTTCTTTTGCCTGCTCCACAGCTACAATTAGGGGGTTGCCAAAAGTTTGGGATACTAATCCAGCAACCCCTTGTTTGACCATACCCACATCAATGACAATTGGCGTGCGACGCCGAATGGCAGCAATTCCCGCTTCGATCGCTCCAGAACTAAATTTAATTAGTTGTTTGAATTCAAAGTCAGCTGTCGTGTGAATTACTCGCCGGACAATTGCATATTCTGATGAATTGAAACTGTGTTCGCCGAATTCTCGATCGATGACGGCGAAACTTTGTTCCATGATGGGATGGATAGGCAAATTCATCCGATTTTAGACTTGCGATTTTAGATTTTCGATCATTTGGTAAGCAATTAATTTCCTTAGATTATCGGAGTTTGGCTAACTTTACCAATCTAAAATCTAAAATCTCAAATCTAAAATTCCAAGATCGGCCAATCAGATTGACGATAATAACGAGTCATATCGTCGAATTTTCTGAGTTCTGCCCGTTTTACGAAAAGTTCCGGTGTATTGTCCAACCATCGCTGGTTAAACTCAGACAAGGTAGCGCTGAGACGATCGCGATCGAGATCCGGGGATATATTGCCAAAATATCCCAGAGTGATGTGGGCTGTAAAATTATATTGCTGTTCGATACCCAAAGCGATCAAATTGCCATTTTGGTATATCATTTGGCGGAATTTCAGAATGCGATCGTAAGAAGATTCTTCTGTGGGCAAGACGTAAACCGCTAATGCTCTGGGCATCACCATCAATCCCAGGATTTGCCATCGAATGGGAATACCCCCACTGAGCAAAGGCTGGCACTGTTGAAAGATTTGTCCCATGCGATCGCGCAATTGTTCGTCAAACTGGTGATTATCGCTTGTCACATCCCGATAAGCACTGTCCCAAATCAAGTCTGCTAAGGTTAAATGAAAGCTAGAAGGTGGGATGGGTACAAGAAAATCGGAGCCTAGCACCTGTATGAGTTGCGCTTGACAATCCTTCAAATGCGTATAAAAAGGTAAATTTTCTCCATCTTCTTCTGCTGGCGGGGTAATTACCGTATACCCCGGAAATGGTACAGCTTGGAAGCCACCTTCTGGACGGGTCTGAAACTTGGGCGATTCGTGAATGTACTGTACTTGGGATCTGTATGTTTCTGGTAGCATCATCCGTGCTACCCGATTTAAGTAAGTTTGATAGTTCTCGTCCAACCTTGATAGCCTCGCATCTTAACTTGAATAGTGGAGGTAAGCTTTACCTCTAAGTTTATAATTGATCGCTCATCGACTCATTGCTATTAACGATTGACAATGAATAACGAACTATAAACCATGAAACATCAACAAGGTACTGTTTATGCCAATTTACCTCTTCTGGGGAGAGGATGACTTTGCACTCCAACAAGCGGTTGCTAATTTACGGGAATCAGTACTCGATCCCGACTGGGCTAGCTTTAACTATGACAAAATATCTCCTGAACAACCAGAGGCCATAATTGAAGGATTAAATCAAGCTATGACGCCAATTTTTGGCACGGGTAGGCGTTTAGTCTGGTTGGTAGATACAAATATCTGTCAGCAATGTCCAGAAGATTTATTAGCAGAGTTACAACGTACTTTACCAGTTATACCCGAATCTTCGGTTTTGTTGATGACCAGCCGCCATAAACCGGATGGGCGTCTGAAATCCACTAAGTTAATCCAAAAATATGCTGATGTTCGAGAGTTTTCACCGATTCCGCCTTGGAAGACCGACTCGATCGTACAGCGAGTCAAGGAAGTAGCGCAAGAAATGGGAGTTAGGTTAACTAACGATGGTGTGGAAGTTTTAGCTGAATCGGTGGGTAACGATACTCGCTTGTTGTTTGGGGAATTGAAAAAATTACAGTTGTTCGGACTGAGTGTTAACCAACCATTAAATGCGGAGCGCGTTGCTACACTAGTAACAGCGAATACTCAAAATAGCTTGCAACTGGCCAGTGCGATTCGATCGGGTGACACTGGGAAAGCTTTAGGATTAGTTGCGGATTTGATCGATCGCAACGAACCAGCTTTAAAAATTGTTGCTACTCTGGTGGGACAGTTTCGCACTTGGTTGTGGGTAAGGCTGATGATGGACGCTGGGGAACGAGATGAGAAAGTTATCGCCGCCCAAGCTGAAGTTGCTAACCCCAAACGAATTTACTTTTTGCAACAAGAAGTGAAAAATCTCCAACTCTCAAAACTTTCTGCTACTTTACCGATCCTGCTAGACTTAGAGATTAGCTTGAAACAAGGGGCAGACCCTACTGCTGCTCTGCAAACGAGTGCGATCGCACTTTGTCATCTATGCAAGTAGTCAGTCATCACCCAAATGGAGGAACTTAACACTCCTAAAATAGTTCAAAACTATTGAAACAATTTAGCGTGTTAGTTCTTAAAACTATTCCAGCATGATGAAATTATACTTTGATATTTCTCGCTCTTTCCCCTATGGGATGCTGTCGCGATCTTTTTTGGTTACTTTACTTTCTTCGCTCGGTTTGCTATGTGGAGTAGTTCCCGATCTATCGGCAAATTCACCTAATATGATGTTCAGTTCTTCTGCTTACGCGCAAGCTGTCAGCGATGAAGAAGTGGTAAGATTTGCTAGGGCTGCTTTTACCATTGAAAAAAGACGGCAAGCTTTAGTAGGAGAAATTAAGAATAGAACTGGTGGAAATATACCTGATATTACTTGCGATGTACCACAACAATTAGAAGATCTCGATATTAACATCCGAAATGATGTGAAGAATTTTTGTGATTTTTCCAGAGTAACTATACAAGCTAATCAGTTATCTGTTACTCGCTTCTTTCAGATCAATAAGAGCCGCAATTCCGATGCGGCACTTCAAGAAAGGATCGATCGAGAATTGCTGCGTATTCAGTCTGGTTCCTAGCGTTTATCTGCTAGTATATTTAGATTTCTTCCTCACAAATTGCTTTTCTTTTGGCATGAATGTTTTTCATATGTTTCTTGACTGTATTGAGGGTAATATACAATTTATCTGCAATCTCTTTATAGGAATGGTTAGTACGATAAAGTAACCAAACTTCTGCTTCCCGAGGGGTTAAATTGAATTGCTGAGTGTCGTTATTGACCATTCTCTGAAGTGATTGATAGCGATCTTCTAGAGTTACTAACAAGCAAGGACGCCTGATTTGTTCTAATTTTAGCCAGCGGGCGCGTATCCGTAAATTAATCGAGTTATTGGGGGAAAATTCGGACTCTAGCACGATTTTTTGATTGAAAAACAGATCGCGACTTTCGATTAAAGATTCGCAAATTCGCCAAATTTCCGCAGGTATTAAAGTTTCTTGGTGTTCCAATTCGGCAAATTGATTACAAATTCTTGTAGCAGCTTGATTTGCATGGACTAACTCTTTCTGTTCGGTTAATATTAAAATCCCATCAATAAATCCTTCTAGCACTCCTTGTAAAAAGTAAGTAGATTCAACATTCGGTAAAAATGTAACTTCTTTTAGTTGCTTAATTTGATTGTTGAATTTAGTAGCTGGGGCAGTTGTTGCGGCATTCATGGTTAAACTCATAATTCCCTTCACGACTGATAAATCAGATAAGTCTCTGAAAAATGCACCCCAGTGATCTCACGTATTTATGATCTAGTAATAAATCATTTGATTTCTATTTCAAATCACCCATCCTGGTGAATATACGGATTTGAGGACAGTTTGCGAACTGAATCCGAAAACCGCGATCGCTATCTAAGCTTGACGGGTGGTGTAAACACGGATTCTCAGCCAATTTTTGAACTGTCCATTTGGAGAAGAGGAAATAGGGAAAGAAGGGAAAGAAGGATGGGAGGATAGGAGGATGGGGAAAATATATAATACTTACTATTTTCTTTCTCCTTTTTTTCTCCGTTTCTTTCTCTTTCTCTAAAATCATGTTAGTTTTGACGGAAATTTTACCAGCAGATTCTCATTTGGCAGCCAGTTTTACTCTTGCACTGACAGCTTTTGAGCGCACGCGCAGCCGTTATCGCTTGCAGACCCCTGAAGGAGAAGAGTTGTTCCTCCGTTTACCTAGAGGAACGGTTTTGCGCGATCGCGATTTGTTAAAATCCGAGGACGGTACGCTGGTAAGGATAGCTGCTAAACCGGAACCTGTTTTAACAGTGAGAGCGGATACACCTCTAATGCTATTGCGGGCTGCTTATCATTTGGGAAATCGTCACGTACCCTTAGAAATTGCACCCACCTACTTACGCTTATCTCCCGATTCGGTATTGAAGGATATGCTAGACCATTTGGGGGTACAAGTACAAGAGGAAGTTGTCCCGTTTCAGCCAGAAGCAGGTGCTTACGGACACAGCCATTGATCGGTAAAAAGTCAAAATTAAATAGAGACTAACCGGGAAATTGGTAGAAATATCGGCTAAATCGAGCTAATCATTCTCTTATGGTTGATAATTTGGCGCTTTTAAGTTTACTGCAACTAACTAATTCTGCTTTACCAGTGGGGGCATATAGCTATTCGGAAGGTATAGAAAGTTTAGTGGAAAAAGGTGTAATTTCCGATCGGCAAAGTCTGCAACATTGGCTGGAGGAGGAACTTCGCTACGGTGCGATTAGGCTGGAGACGTGGCTGATGTTACGCGGTTATCAGTCTGCTAAGTTAATTGATTTGCATACTTTAGAATATTGGAATGCTTGGGCTTCCGCAGCTAGGGAGACTGAAGAATTGCGGGAACAAAGTTGGCAAATGGGTAGGGCTTTATCTCGTTTGTTGCAAAAGTTGCAGCCTGAACTGAGTTCTGTATTTTCCCAGCTTAATCAAAATTGTAATTACGCGATCGCTTTTGCGATCGCCGCCGTTCATTGGCAGATTTCTCCTGATGTAGCTGCAATTGGTTATTTACACAGTTGGGCGACCAATTTGGTGAATGCTGGCGTCAAATTGATTCCTTTAGGGCAAACTGCGGGTCAACAGCTACTTTTAGATTTACATCCTTATATAATTAGCACCACAGAAAAACTTCTCGTTTTGGATGATGACCAAATCGGTACTTGTGGATGGGGATTATCTTTGGCAAGTATGACTCATGAAAATCAGTACAGTCGTTTATTTCGGAGTTGAAGAAGGAGGCAGAATTCAGGAGTCAGAATTCAGAATTCAGGAGTTATAGTTAACAAATTTCCCTTTCCTTTTCCCCTGCCCCCTGCCCCCTGCCAAAATAGTAAATGTGATAGCGCTGGAGTGAATGGTATGAATGCTTTCCGGGTGGGAATTGCTGGCCCAGTGGGGTCGGGAAAGACGGCGTTAGTTGATGCGTTGTGTAAAGCAATGCGCGATCGCTACAGTATTGCGGTGGTAACTAATGATATTTATACTCAGGAAGATGCTCAGTTTTTAGTCCGATCGCAGGCGTTGGGTAGCGATCGCATTCTGGGAGTAGAAACTGGCGGTTGTCCCCATACGGCGATCCGCGAAGACGCTTCGATGAATTTAGTTGCGATCGAACAAATGGAAGAAAAATTTAGCGATCTCGACTTAATTTTTGTCGAAAGCGGCGGCGATAACCTCGCTTCTACTTTTAGCCCGGAATTAGTAGATTTAACCATTTACGTGATCGATGTAGCCGCAGGTGATAAAATTCCCCGTAAAGGCGGCCCCGGCATTACCAAATCCGATTTACTGGTGATTAACAAAATAGACTTAGCGCCAATGGTGGGGGCAGATTTGGCGGTGATGGAACGAGACGCCAAAAAGATGCGCGGCGATCGACCTTTTATTTTTACCAATTTAAAGAAACGAGAAGGACTTTCATCAGCGATCGACTTTATCTGCCTTCATATGGGTGAGATTCCATCTAAAATCTAAAATCTAAAATCTAAAATCGAATGACGATCGTAGTATTTTGGAAAAAAGCCTTTTTTCGGTTCGTTCTATGAAACAGTACTTATACCACATTACCAATGGGAGAAAATTTCTCCATCATTTGATTTTGTCAGTAGGGTTAATGTTACTGGCAACTCAGATATTTACCGCACCGGCTTGGGCGACGAGTATCTATGAAATGCCGACTCTCCCAGCTGGCGATCGCACTTGGATAATTGACAAAGCTGAGGTTCTCAGTCGCGCTACCGAAGGGAAAATTAGTAGTTCTCTCGAAAATTTAGCAAATCAAACCAATAATCAAGTGCGGATAGTTACTATTCGTCACCTCGATTACGATGAAACAATTCAAAGTTTTACCGATAAACTCTTTGAAAAATGGTTTCCCACCCCCGAAGCACAAGCTAATCAAACTTTGCTAGCGATCGATACGGTGACTAATGCCTCTGCTATTCATACTGGCGGCAAGGTAAAGTCCATTATGCCAGATGAAATTGCCCAGAGCGTAGCTTCCGAAACCGTCTTAGTACCGCTAAAACAAGGTGACAAATACAACCAAGCCTTTTCTGATGCGAGCGATCGCTTGGTTGCCGTATTATCCGGTCAGCCCGATCCCGGCCCACCACAAGTAGCTGACAACCTTCAGGTGGAAGGTACTTTTGCCAAGGCGGAAGAAACCAAAACCGAACGCGGTAGTTCTACTGTTTGGGTAATTGGTTTGTTAATTGCTGCCACTGTGATCCCAATGGCAACTTACTATTGGTATCAGTCAATGGGTTCTTAGTCCTGCACGTATTCTTGCCCATTAATTAAAGCTATCTCAGCCCGCACGAATTCTCGTCCTAAATAAGCGGCATGATCTAGAAGGCTAACCGGACAGGGCTGAGTTTCTTCCAAAATTTTTACGCAAAGTTCTTTGGCGGTTCTGCCAGTAAAAAGAGTTGTAGCTGTTCTTTCTACTTTTCCTTTGGCTGGAATTACTTTTCCAGTTTCCGGATCGACTGCTAAACCTCGATCGTTAATTACATTCGTATAATGCTTGGCACAAATTAGTTCGGCATTCCGGTCTAGATAAATAATAAAATATCCCGCTGGGTCGAGTTGGATTTCGCGATTGGAAAGCTTTTCATCAATCGCTGTGATGGTTTCAGTAGTTTGATTCATCTTCACGCCAAAATTTGATTGAATTCCCTGACCGTTAATTCATGTTAAACGCTCGGCTTATTTCTAGTTTAAGATCTATGGCGTTAAAAATTCATGTTCTTATCTAATGAGCCGATCCGAAAAGTAGTGAGAGAAGTATTTTTACCGCAGATCTCTACAGCTAACCGCAGATGTAAGCAAAGCTTTTCCGTTGGCATAGCCTGCGCGTAGCGCATAGGGTACGCAGATATATATTTGGATCGATCGTTAGGTAAATAAATTACTTCGACTCCTGAATTGTAAATTCTTTTTTCTATAAATGCTGACGCATTTGTGCGACCAATTGGCGAATTACATCTGTGTCCTCGGCACTAGGGACTTGAAATAAGTAACTTTCTAAATCTTGACACGCAGACACCCACTCTCCTAATTGGTAAAATAAAAGTCCGCGATCGCGCAATTCTACTGGCGCACCGGGATATAAAAGTAACAAGCGTTCGATTACTGCTAATGCTCTAGTCAGATCGTTACGGTTAAGATAAATTAATTTCAGATTCATCAGCATCCGTGCTAAAAAACGTCGGTTACTGACTGGCTCTACAAAGGAGGGTTTTAAATCTATAGGTTGCTGATAAATTTCGGAAAGTCTTTCTTGGCAATCTTGCTCGAACAGAATCTCTCCCTGATTGAACGCATCTACATAGATACTCATATCTGGTAAGTTTGGACGAATCAGAAAATGTCCCGGCATTCCGATCCCGACCATAGGAAAATCTAGGCGTTGAGCGATCTCTAGATATACTAGTGAAAGAGCGATCGGAATACCAGTTCGTCGATCGATCACTTCATTCAAAAAGCTGTTTCGGGGATCGTAGTAATCCTCTGTATTGCCCGTAAAACTTAAATCTTCATAAAGATATTGATTGATCGTTTGAATGATTCGCAACGGATAGCGTTCTACTGGCAAACGTTCTTCTATTTCAGATGCCATTGTATCTAAAGCATTAAGATATTCGTCCGGATCTAGATTGGGGTATTCTTCTTGGGCAATATATAAAGCTGCTTTAGCCAGATTTACATCTCGATCGGACTGATGAATTTCTTGGTAGAAATATTGCCTTGCTAAAGGAAAGTTCATAGTACTAAATTAAATGCAGATGCTTAAAGCTTACATATATATTATGAACCCGATCCAAACAGGATTCAAAAATTAGAAGATTTAATTTAGAGTAAATAGGTATAAATTAGGTTGATTTAGATGAACTATTCTCAATTTATAATTTTTAATTCCTTTTTTTATAAAGGATAGGTAACGCCCGTTACCTATCACTATTAATGAAGTTACTTAAATCCCAAAATTTCCGCGATCGCATTTACTATATCTAAGTAAACGTTACCCTGCATTTCTCGAAATAATTGAAAAGGTTGAGTGGGCGTACCGAAAATCGGTCTGATGATCCATCCCAGTTGGCTACCCACAAAACCGTAGAGCAATAGCCAAAATTTTAAAATACGAGTACGAGCTAATTTTCCTTCTGTATCTTGTTCGGAAACCAGTTGCATTCCTTGATAAAGAAACTGAATGCCAATTACACCTGTTAAAACAAATATCGCTACATTTAACAGTTTAAAAAATTGGTAATTGTCAGTAGTAATTAAAAAAAACAAAGTGACTGGTGCAAACCCCAATAAAAGAGCGCTAATTACAGAAGCCGCAGTCAAAACGATAATAAAGTGTTGGGTAAGGCTGCGATCGGAACCAAAAAATATATTAAAAATATATAAGGTTGGCAAACAAATCAAAAGCGTGAGCAAATAGAGACAAGGCAGTTTAATTGCCGCCGATAATGATTGAGGTACGCTGTGATACAAACCGATGATTGCACCGTAAATAGCAAAGCATAAAGAACTACAAACTAACAACGCAATAATCTTGCTTTTTAACCTGACTCCTTGGCGAATTTCTTCGAGAAAACTTTGGCGATCGCGCAACAAATCAATTAATACTATAAAATAATTTTGGGTTTGAAATTCCTTAGCGTTCATTGCTTTATCTCCAAACGATATTTAATCGACAATTTTAACGAAAGCCTAACAGGTAAACTAAAGATTGAACGACACTAACGTAAAAGTTTCCTTCTCTCTCTCTAAACAATGAAAACGGAGAATCAGGAGTACCGAAAAAAGGTCTAAGCGTCCAACCTAACTGCATACCGACAAAACCATAAAGAAATAGCCAAAATTTTAAGATTTTCTGCCGAGTATCCCAACCTTCCGTATTTTGTTCTAGAACTAAATTAGCTCCTTTATATAAAAAAGAAATGCCAATGAATCCTGTCAAAGCAAAAATGATAACATTCAGTAAAATTAAAAATTGGTAACTGTTGGTACTGAGTAAGAAAAACAGGGAAATCGGTGCAAAACTAAACAAAAGGACGCTAGTTAATGCCACCGCAGTCAGCACCAAAGCCAAATGTTGACCCAAAGTGCGCTTGGAACCAAAAATGATATTAGCAAAGTACAAAGTTGGCAGACAAATCAGCAAAGTAATTAAGTAAAGCGCTGGCAGTTTAACAGCAGAAGCCAAAGCTTGCATCCAGCTATGAGATATACCGATAATGCCACCATAGATGGCAAGAAATATGGAACTGCAAATTAACAAAGAGAAAACTTTATTCGGTATTCTCACTCCTTGACGAATTTCCTCTAAAAATATTTGGCGATCGCGCAGTAAACTAATTAGTACCGTAAAGTATTTTATGCCTTGAGATTGACGATCGATCATTTTCTCCTCACAATGTTATTAAAATTTAAGATATCAATGGAAATAGTCGCCTCCAGAACCATATTTCCACGCATCAATCCACCGTTGACTGTGGTATTGCGCTCCTAGCGGTAAATTTTTCAATCCAGGTTGCACGATTTTTCCCAATTGATACAAACCAGAGTAAGCCGCCAAGTTAAGATAATGAAATATCCAAGCCAGTAAAATCCCTAGACCAACTTGAGGAATAATCTTCATTACTAATCTCGGATGAGATATCTGTGTTTTTAAGAGAGTTTGCGACAAAGCCGGAAACTGAACGACATCTTGCAAAAAAGGCTTTAGCACGGATTCTCCTAGCTGTTCCATTTCCAGAAAAACCGCAGACAAAAGTTGATTTATTTGTGCAGGATTTACTTTGTCATTTACCCCCACGCTCATGGCTTTTTGAAACAACCAAGTAACCGCTATATTAGGCTGATACGGTTGAAGCATTGCCAAAGAATTTCGGCTTAATTGCTCGCTTTGTAAAGCTTCGTGAATGCCATTAGTTAACCGTTTTAAATGACGCACCATCGCACCAAAACCACCGAAACTTAAAGGTGATTGAGCGCCACTACTATCCCCCACAGCTAAAATTCGATGCCACGGTATTTCGAGAGGACTTTGGCGATAGCTGGGGAAAAAGCCAAACAAGGCTCTTTGAAAATCCAACTGTGCCAATTCGACATTTTGATATTGGGGTAGCAAACGCAGATAATCTTCAAATAAATCTGATAGATTGGGGCGTTCCGGGTGAGCGTCCATGTAGGTAAATAAGTAAGTGGTTCTGCCATCTTTGGCTGGGAAAGCTTCCCAGAAATACTGGCATTGGTTTTCGATGGGCGTAAATGAAACCAACAAATCTCCGGTGTCATTTTTCGGAAATCCTTTCGCACAACTTCCCACTACCAAACAAACCCCATCTGGTTTTTTCCCTTGTCTAGCTTGTTGGACGATGGGGGAAAAATGTCCCATTGCATCGATTAGTAACCGACCTTTAAATCCTTTCCCAGCGTCTACCATCACCCCCTCTGGGTGAATGACTGCTCCTTGGAAAGGTGTATTTTCAAATAATTCTCCACCAGCCTTGAGAAATTTTGATTTTAAGGTATCTAGCAAAAAAACTGGGTCAACGCCGATATTCAGGACATCTGTTACCCAATGTTCTTTTCCGCCTAAAAACCTGATACGAGCCGGGTTATACTGGGTAACGATCGCTTGGTTAAGTTCTGATTCCGCAAGCAAATTTAATTCTAAAAATTTCTCTAATTCTGGGCGAGAGATATTCCACTCTTGATCTCTTCCTCGTAAAAAGCCTCTTTCAATTAAAGCTACTCGCCAACCTAATTGAGCCAAAGCAGCACCTATCAAAATACCTAACGTACCACCACAGATAATCACATCCCAATCTACTTCTCCTAAAGGATGTTGACTTTCTTTGATGGAAGTTGGTATGGGTAGAGTGTCATTTTTGAGAGATTGCCAGAGGCGATCGGCTTTTTGCAGCCCTCCTAGAACATCCCCCGGTAGTTGGGAAAGAATTTGCTCGGTGAGAGTCATGAAAGTTAATCGATATCGGAGTTGCTAATTATTGTTAACTGTCATAGTAATGTATTAACCCGTTCATTTCAGCGATCGCGTACTTTAATTACAATGATAATTGCCCGCAATTGAGGCTTTCCCGTAAGCTAGCGCTGTAGCGAGATTTAAAAAAGCTCTATTTTCAGATAGCGATCGTTTCCCGATTTCCCAAATGTACTTGACTACTTGAGTAATGCGGACGACTCAAAAAGCTAGAGGTATCTTCCATGACCGATCCTGTATTCATGCCACCGCAGTTTCCTTTAATGTATCGCGCAGTCGGACAAGTACGCGGATGCTTTATTCCAACTATTAAAAAAGTTACGAAAGGTGTATTGTTGACTGATGATGGCATTTTAATCCCGGCTAAGTTAGTCGCTAAAGCGGGAATGATAGGAAAAACACAGCCAGAAATTATTCAAGGTGAAAAAATTTGGTCGGTTTACCCTCATACAGAAGTGGCATCTTGGTTTGAAAAAATCATCCCCTTTTTGCCAGATCGGGAAGAAGTAGCTGCGATCGAAACGAAGTCTCTACCTCCACTTTGGGTAGAAATTCGAGATTTGAGAGAACCGAAAGCGCCTAAAACGATCGAAGAACTATTGCAAAGCAATAACTACTTTTCGATTCGCGGTTTAATTATTAAACAGGATGAGCAACAAGGAAAACTAACCATCCGCATCCATCGCAATAAAATCCCGCCCGGAAAAGAGAAACAATCTCAATATCAACCTTTGAATTTAATTATAGATGGATTTTTGCCTGGAAAAGTCGAAGGTCAATTTTGGGATTTAGATGTAAGTCGAGAGGGAGACATTTTAATTGTCGATAACGGTACTTTTGTCGCAGACCTGTCGCCACCAGAACCAGACCCACCTCCTAGCGCTAAAAAGCAAGTCAAATCTAAAGGTGAAGCAAAACAGGATAAGAAAGATCCGTCTCAACCAAATAAACAACCCAAAAAAACCGGAAAAATCATCAGGCTCGTGTAATAGAGTTATTAAGAGTGTGATTGCACAGTTCTAAGGGTAGACAAAATTTGTCTACTCTTATTTATTTCTATGGTTAGGTTAGATATCTTTTTAAGTAACGAGCGAACGTAATAATTTACCATACTTGCGCTTTCTGGGTATGAGAAACATATAGCGATTATCTACTTAATGGTAGGCGAATGAAAAAGGTCGTGCCTTCACCAGACTTGGATTCAAAACAAATATCTCCACTGTGAGCTTCTATAATCGATTTTGCGATCGCAGTTCCTAATCCAGTCCCTCCTCGCTTCCCATAGGTGACAAATGGCTCGAATAAACGTTCCCGAATTGCTTCTGGAATTCCGGGACCATTATCGCAAATCTTAATTTCGGCCCATTTATCATTTGGCCAAGCTAAAATATCTATTCTGCCACCAGAACCATTAAAAGCCTCTACTGCATTACCTACTAAATTTTGCAAAGCACGCATCAATTTATTTTCATCAACTTGTACTACCAAGTCTCCTACATTAAAAGTAAATACAACTTTAGTTTCTTGAAAATAAATGCGATTTAGCTTTTCAAATCTCGCCATTAAAGAAGAAAGGTTAACCGCTTGTGACTGAAAAACAGCATTTCCACTGGCAAATTCTAAAGCTTCTTCTGCCATACCCAACATTCTTTTCACCTGCGCTTGAATGATATCGCACCATTCAATTGTTTCATCATCCGTAGGGTGCTCTTCTTTAAGCATCACGCTTGCTAAATGAATACTAGTAACCGGACTTCTAAAATCATGTATGATAGTATTCACCATTTCACCCAATAAAGACATTTTTTCTTGGTGAATCATGTGATTGACGAATTGGGCGGTAGTAGCGCGTAAATGCCTGACGATATAATTAAGAAGTTTAAGGACAACCGAACCTTTTGTATTATTCAAAAGTTCTATGAGAATATCGCGGGGAATTTTAGCTAAAGTAGCTTCCTCGCAAACAATAGCTTGTGCGCTACGAGGTTGTCCGTCAATTACACCAAATTCTCCAAAAAACTCATTTTGTTTTGCTAAAGCAATGCTTTGATATTTATCACAACCTACCTTTTTTCTAAATTCTACTTTACCAGATAAAACTAAATACAAATAATCTGGAATTTCTCCTTCTTCAAAAATTATTGCATTCTCAGCGAATCTTTCCACAATAGCTAGCTGACATAATTCCTCTGCTTGCGGTGATTCAAAATAAGAAATAAACTGATGCGATTTTAGCTCCATGAGATAATACCTTGCATCGCTAATCTAATTAATTGCCTGATTCTATCCTAAGACAGATGCCGTGCGAGATGAAATCCCCTGAGCGAGATCTGGGATTCCAGCCTTGGTGACAACCCGCGTAAAATGAAAAATTCCCCTAGCATAGAGTAATACAGACATTTTATGTATCATTTTTTACATATAATTTTAAATTGATAGTATAAAGAGCGACTACCGAGCATCTATAATCAGTGGGTTAAGTTTTGTAAGATTCGGAGCGGGAAAAAAATGCTTTAAGGAAGAAAACACAGCTAATTCCTGGTATGTCAAGTTTAATTAGTCTATTGTTATTAATGTTATCTTGAAGCATATATAGCCATCATACTTGAGTAGTGAACCCCACCTTAGCCCTCCCCTTGGTAAGGTGAGGGTTGGGAGGGGTCTAGTTGTTCGAATTCATTTAGGATTGCTATATCTTAATTAAAGCTCTTTTTAAAGCTGTAGTAAATATTGTCAGCAATCTAAAATTATTTGTAGGGTAACCTGTTCGGGTGAGGTTTATTCATAGCACTTTCACATATATTACAAATATTCATATTACTAGTGAGTACGTATGAGATACTTAGTGATGAGCTAATAGATTAACTCCGTAATTTTAACTACTAGAACTAAATAATTAAGGCAACATAATGAAAAGGCGATCGCTACTTTATTTTATCTCCGGTTTTGCACTTGCCAGCGTCACTTCCCTCCTACCAGTAGCAGCACAAACCAGCGGCATAACTCGCCGCGTTCAATTTGCACGCGGACGTTCATCTACTACCATTAACGGTTCGGTTCCTCTCGGTAAAAGAGATACTTACATTTTCCGCGCCAATAGAGGTCAAGAAATAACTACCGATGTGACTTGGCTAGGAGAAAGAGTTGATAATGTGGAAGATCAAGGACTTTCCGGTTTTATTTTCATAGAACCTGATGGAGAAACTTATGAAGATCCGCAAAATATTTATTTTGAGGCTAAATCAACGGGAGATTATAAGGTAATCGTTCGACAGCCTTATCGAATAAGTAGTCCGAGATATAGGTTTGAGTTGACTATTAAGTAATTGTTGAAATAAAGGGTTAACGATGGTGATAATTTTTCCAACATACTAAAAATTTGCAAAAAATTAACACCCCAGATAAACTGTTAAATGGGGTGTTAATTCCTAAGATTTCGCCTAATTCAGATTATCCAACCAAGTCATTAAATCTGCTGGGGATGAAAAATCTAACAACGCTTCCGCCAATTCCTCCAATTTAGAAAGCGATAAAGAGCGAATTATTTCTTCCGTGCTAGGTGTAACTTCTCCCACCCGCCGCCTAAGCAAGCGCAAAGTTTGTAGAAGTGCTTGCTGTTTTTGTCCTTGTTCTATACCTTGTTGTAAACCTTGTTGTAAACCTTGCTGTAACCCTCGCTGCAAACCTCGTTGTTCGCCTTTTTCCAGAATTTCTTGGTAAACCACAGATTCTTGCATAATATCCTCCCGAAATAACTGACGAATCAGATTTTGTTTATGCAGTAAACCCGCCATTACTGCGGTACAAGCTAAGATTTCTCTTCGCTGTGCGGGGTCTTGAATTAATTCTACCTCTGCTGCTACTTGTACTAACAATTCTTGCGGTGAGTCACTGCGAGTTAAAGGTGCTAGTGGTAGCAAGGCGGGTTCGGCTAAAAAAGGTGCGGGGTCTTCTTCCCATAACCGAATTATCCGATAGGGATGTACGGTGTCTCCGACTTGAAATCTGTCGATGAAAACTAGGGGGGAATTGATGCGTTGTAGGAAGATGGCTACTTGTTCTATCCTACATCTATACTTTCCGTACAGGCGTACCCAATAATTGAGCATACGTTCTGGAAGTGGTGGGTCTGAATAGGGTAATTTTTCAAATTCTAGATGTAGAATTGTGTTGCCGAAACGTAATAAAATTAAGGAATCGGCTCTAATTGGTTCGGCAGGTAATTCGGTTTTGAGTAGTTCAACTGTGGTGAATTCTTCATTTGGTAATAACCAACGCACGAAACTGGCTGGATTTTGAGATGCGATGTATTTGCAGGTGTTATCGTAGGCCAATTTTTTGATTTTTTGGTGGCTTAATTTGTGTTTTTTATATTATAGTTGATAAGGATTAATTTAAGATGAAAAAGCGATGTTTTACCAATTGCATTAATGAAACTAACAGACGGATAAAGGGTGATAAAAAGGCGATCGATACTTCTTTATAATTCTTATATACCGCACGGCTTCTCCAACACCCAAACGGTAGAATAATAAATAAAACAAATGATTTTTTTTAAACTAGGAGAGACTTTCATGCCAGAAAAAAGCGGATTTTATGTTGCAGCTTGCTTATCAGTTTTATCTATTATAGCTTTACCAGGATTTGCCCAGCATCAGCGATATCCAACCGAAGCAGAAATACGCAGATTGAGTGCGACTTTACCTGAAAGTATCGCGTCACTCGAAGGCGTAGGAATCACAGATAAACGTAGTAAATCTGAGATAGAAACTTTAAATTCTTTTATCAGGAATTGGTCGCAAGTTAATCCAACTGTAGCACCTTTCCTTGGCGAACGGACAACATGGGGAACGGTGATGGTTATTTACCCCTCTAACGTGAGAAATCGTCTATGTATCATTACTCTTGATTGGGATGAACCTGATTATATAGACTTTACACAAGCTTATGTATCCAATTCCCAAATACGCACTGACGCAGGTTCAATAATTATTAGGGATAAAGCTTTCTTGGGGGTAATATACATTCAGGATAATGAAGCAATGCTTAGTGCTTATCATGTTCCAAAACCTCTTAAACCAATTCCTCAACTACTAAATGGTTATCCTTCAGCAATTAAAAATAGAATTACTCAACAATTTAATGCTGCTGGGTGTACTGCTTCTCGACCAGCTAGACGGTAGGAGAATAACTAGAATAAGAATTAAAAGGTAGATCGCATTTCGATCTTCATTTCAATTTATTAAAAAGCTTTAACTTATCGAAACTTAGCCATTTCTGAATTTCGCTACAATTGCCAATAAAGTGCGGTGCAAGGATACCAGCAATGCTGCGGCGGTTTTGGCGGTCGATACAAAGGTTTTTTCGGCGATTATTGGGGATTTCGAGCAGAACTCCTCCCCAAACCTCTGCGCCAACGGGGACTCAGCAAAATTCTTTCTCTCCCGTAGGAGGGAAGGGAGGTAAACCCCAGCGGACGGATATTGAATATGAAGTAATATTTAGCGAACTGCTGGAAGGGGTGAAACAAGGGTGGAGTCGGGGGAATGTTCTTGGCTTTTTAATTGCAAAAAGCATTGACGATGCGGAATTAATTGCTTGGTTACATCGCTTTGCGGAAAATTTGCAGGCGACACCGGAACAGCATCAGGAGTTGGCGCGGCGAATGGTGTTGCTGGGTGAAGTTTACGGTAAGGAATTGGGAAAAGTTGCGGGGGAAATTGGTAAGTGGTTACTGGCGCAAGTACCCCAATTAGATGATGTTGCTTTGGGTGAAGTGATAGAGGCAGATGCTACAACAGATGATGCAGAGGTATGGTTTGAGCAAGGTTATCAGCAATTGATGAAAGGGGATTTTTGGGGTGCGATCGCATCTTTTGACAAAGCTTTGGCGATTCAACCTGACGCTCACATTGCCTGGTATATGCTGGGAGTGGAGCTAGGTGAGTTAGGACGATTTGAAGAAGCGATCGCATCTTTTGACAAAGCTTTGGCGATTCAACCTGATAAACATAAAGCCTGGTATAACCGGGGAGTGGCGCTAGATGACTTAGGACAATTAGAAGAAGAGATCGCATCTTATGAAAAAGCTTTGGCGATTCAACCTGATTTACACCAAGCCTGGTATAATCGGGGAATTGCGCTACGTAACTTAGGACGAATTGAAGAAGAGATCGCATCTTATGACAAAGCTTTGGCGATTCAACCTGACGATTATAAAGCCTGGTATAACCGGGGAATTGCGTTAGGTAACTTAGGACGATTTGAAGAAGCGATCGCATCTTATGAAAAAGCTTTGGCGATTCAACCTGACAAACACAAAGCCTGGAATAACCGGGGAATTGAGCTACGTAACTTAGGACGAATTGAAGAAGCGATCGCATCTTATGACAAAGCTTTAGCGATTCAACCTGACTATTACCAAGCCTGGAATAACCGGGGAATTGCGCTATCTTACTTAGGAAGATTAAAAGAAGCAATCGCATCTTATAACAAAGCTTTAGGAATACAATCTGACTATCCAGGTGCCTGGATTAACCGGGGATTGGCATTAGATAACTTAGGACGAATTGAAGAAGCGATCGCATCTTTTGACAAAGCTTTGGCGATTCAACCTGACGATCATCAAGCCTGGATTTATCGAGGTATTACGGCAGAAAATTTACCTGAATATAATCCCCAAGCTGCTGTCATTTTACAGATGCAATTTCCTCAATCTCCTGCCGTGATACCCAATCCCACCTTAAATCAGGGTGGCTATGAAGGGGCGTTGTTATGTTATCAAGAAGGGTTGAAACATTGCCCCCAAGAAACACACCCTGAAGGCTGGGGAATGTTGCATCAATATATCGGTAAAGCTCATTATACCCAACGAAAAAATGCTGCCTCTGAGTTCTATTGGACAAAAGCCGAAGCAGCACAAGAAATCCAAGAAATTTATTATCTGCTACCAGAAATCCCCATCCTTTAATATCAATTCTGGTGACATCGGTTGTGGATTTTCCTAATTGTAGGGGCATTGTAGGGGCGGGTTTAGCAGACAATCTTTATCACTCCACAAACAACCTATAAACAAAACCCGCCCCACCCTCGAATACCGATGCAATCCGACAAAATATAACCCATGAATCAACCGATTAAATTAATTTATCCGACTCTTGACCTCTTTCTCTACGACCTGCGAGAAGGTTTAGGTCAATCTGAAGAAAACATCCACCAAAATTGCTGGGATTTTTGGTACAAAGTCTATAACGATTCTAAACTGAATAGTTCGGGAAAATACCTAGATGAAGCATTTTTCCGACAACTCGCGAAAAGGGAAAAAGCCGAAGCCAGTTTCGTCCAACTGCTAGAAAATCAGCAAGTAGAAAGTTTTGAACTTCCCCTCGATGGTTATTATTATCCCCTCCAGTTAGGCGATACTTACGCCCTGCAAGTTGATTGTTCTGGTGACTACGCCGACGGCAAACAAAGCCTCAATGATACGCCCCAAGAAATCGGCATTTTAACCCAACGAAAACAAACAATTTTGCAACATATCGGCGGCGAAAATGTGAGGGGAAAAATCGGTCAAACCTGGCTGATGTGGGGACAAATTGACCAGGATATTCAAGATGAAGCAAAGCTTGAAAATATTGCCAAAGAATGTTATAATCATCTTTCTAAAAACCCGGATTGGCATCGCGATTTCTGGGGCAAAGGCAATTATTTAGATGCAACCGTATTTGACCTGTGGCAGTTTCCTTCTAATTGGGAAAACCTGAAAGAAGAAAGCGAACATTTGCAAATCTGGCTATTTCCCCATCACATTCCAATCGATATCATCCGCCAAACAATGGCAGGTATTTATGTAGATTTAATCCGTCTATTCAGCTATCGCCATAAAATAATTTGGTCTTACGCCCAAAGCCACAAACCCAAAAATGCCCTGAAAAACGATTATCTCTCAGTTAAAAATTCTGTCAGCGCGATCGTTCCCTCTAATCAAACAATTCAGCCCGTCCAACCCGATTTAAAACAATTAGAAACAACCCTAAATAATACTTTCAATACCCTTGCTCAATATGCCATAGATTTAGATAAATTAAACGCCCAAAGCCGCACCCTAGATATTAACATCGAAAATTATCAACGACGCCTAAAACGACTAACAGAAAAAGATACAAACCCCCAAAAAGATTTAAGCTTTTTAATAGAATTTAGTGATTTTGCCAAAGAACGCTATTTGCGACAAGTAGAAGCCGATTATACCAGTCTCAGCACCGGATTAACCTTACTAGAAAATCTAATTCGTACCCTAGAAGGAACCAGCAACATCCGCCAAACTGCAAGCGATCGCACCCTCAACAAAACCGTCGCCGCCGTAGGTATCGGACTCGCCACCAGCCAAGTAACCTCAGCCGTAATGCTTGCCCAACCTCCTTTAGCTAAACACCCAGTCGGTGTCTTTTTTGGCAGTTTAGGCATAGGTGCTTTCGTCACTCTGTCAACCTTCCTCATCCTGCGCCGCTTCCACCGTTAAATTTTTCCTAAAGATAATACTCCCCAACCCCATAGCGCTTAAAATTTTATCTTTAAATTATCACAACTTATCCCTAGTTTCCTTCCAAGTTCTAACTGTCTTCTCCAAACCAAAATCACCTGTCAATAAATCAATCCCATCAATAATTACACTCGGTTCTACAATTCTCAAAGCGCTAAAACATCTATCTCGATAATCGGGCTTTTCCTGAAAATTTAGGATAGCTTTTTTGAGAGGTTCTACCACCGGATAAGCTGCTTCCGCTTTATCGATAGCTGCTTGGGGAATAGGACTTGTTAGCCTTTGAACGGCTAAATCGATTAAATCTCTCGACTCCACAGACGAATCAAGCCACCTGTCAGAATTGGCTAACAGCTTTTCGGCAAAACTATCAATTATATTTAAGCAAGGTACGGGGCACCAACTCGGATAATCTGGTTCTCCCAATTGAATTCTTCCTTCCCTGACAATCTCAAATTTAATTAAAGTATCCTCAACAAAAATGGGAAATCTTACCCCATATTGGTTAGCTTGAATTTCTCCAGTAAGCCGAATGCGATCGCAACTCCTAAAAATCGCATTATAACCCCTATCTGCAATTTGTTGACGCAGCAAACGATAGCCTTCTCCACTCGAACAAAGAAAATAAATATCTTTACTTAACCTATACTCGCCGTGATTCAAACTAACGAAAGTTCCTCCGCCAAAATAAGCTTTACATTCCTGCAAAAAGTTAGCGTCAAGTTGATTGAGAACCGCCATAATCTTTTGGTGAAAATTTTGAAAAAACATATCGTTAATTTCTAACCACGAACCATACAATCGAGCTAATTTTTGTACGAATATAGCTTCTTGAGGATTCAATTCAGCCAAAACGCCTCGATAATGCCATCCCCTTTCATATCGTCTCAGCATCTCTAGAGGTGTAAGGTTTGCTATCCCTTCTCTCTGCCAACACAAACTCTCTAAAAAGGGTAAATTTTCTGGTATTTCCAGTTCAGTAAGCATATTTTATCTAGATTAAAATAATTTACGGTAGGTACGTTGTTATTCTTTAGTAATAAAGCGCAACCACATACCAAAAAATTAGCTTTTGTTTTCTCTCCCCAGAAACCCGGTTTCTTGAAGAAACCGGGTTTCTTTGCACCTCAATCATCTGAAAAACACTATAAAATATTTTAAATATGGGGCAGAAATTGGGCGAGATGTCTGCCTAGTTTTCAGTAGGGACACAGCATCATAAATCTTGCTCCATCATACAAAATATAAATGATGCCGTATCTCTAAAATTCTCATCGAAAAACAGACTGGAGACTCAAATGATCCCAGCAACGATCGCAACACCGACAAAAGAATTACCCCTTTTATTTGAGGGACTGACCTGGCGAGAGTTCAAAGCAGTAGAGCAACTGTTAGACCGTCCGGGTTATCGACTTTCTTTCCTAGAAGGAGTTTTGGAGATCCGACGAATGCCTGGAGAACCCCACGAAACAGTTAAAAAGAGGATCGCTGCGCTGTTGGAGCTTTATTTGCTGATGGCAGGGTTTGATTTTACTCCAACAGGATCGATGACCCTAGAAAGTGAAACAGCAGGTGTCAAACGAGAGGCAGATGAATCTTATAAACTTGCGCCTGGTCGAAGGTATCCCGACTTAGCGATCGAAATTGTATTTTCCAGTGGCGGGATCGACAAGCTGGAAGCATACAAGCGGCTAAAAATCAAGGAAGTTTGGTTTTGGGAAGATGGGGTGTTAGAAGTTTATCACCTGCGGCAAGAAGGAGATAGATTTTATTATGAAAAGATTTCCAGTAGTGAAGAAGTAAAAGGGATCGATCTTGATTTGTTGTTGCGTTGCATCAATATGGTGAATCATGTTGATGCTATCAAAACTTTTCAACAGGCACTTTAAAAATAGGTTTTAGGTAATCTACCTGTAGGTTGGTTCGTCCCCAGGCAGCAATCGCTACTATTCATAACTGTAACAGTATAGTCAAAGTATTTAATATTTCTTTACAATTTAACACATTCAGAAAGAAATATAAAGAAAAGATTAGGAAAATTAGGTTTCTCCAATATTTGCTGCACAATAAAAAGTGTCAAACGGGGTCAGCCAATATAAAGACCCTGAATGTTCAACCCCCTTTCACCTTTTAATGGGGTCAATCCCATAAAGACCCTAACAATTATAAAAAACCCAAACTTTTTAATACTTTTAGCCAAAGCGCCCAGTTCTCTAAAACAAGAATTGGGCGCTTTGGCTGTTAGATAGGGTTTTCACAAGCGCGATCGCACTTACGGAGAAACCGTCACCACATAGGGCGAAGCAATAGCTTCCGCTTTTCCGCTATTTACCAGTGCTTGGTAAACAAAAGCCGCTACATCTGCGCGAGTAGCTACTTGATTGGGATTTAAAATATCTTGCTGGGGATAGTTGACAACAAGTTTCTGATTTGTAGCGGTTGCTATAGCAGGAGCAGCATAACCGGGGATTTGAGTAGCGTCTTTATAAAGAGAAAGCACGCTTCGATCGCCAGAAGGTAATTTAAGACCGCTCACTAGAGACACTAGAGCCTGAACTCTAGTGATTTGCTCTTGGGGTCGAAAACGACGCCCCTCGTAACCGGACAAAAAACCACCCCGGTAAGCAGATTGAATAGCTTGAAAACCCCAAAAATTTCTTGCCACATCAACAAAACTGATGGCGGGGCGTTGGGGCGCTGGAGTAAAAGCTTTATTAACGATCACCGCAAATTGAGCGCGGTTAACTGGTTCGCGGGGACGAAAAGTGCCATCTTCAAACCCGGTAATAATTCCTCGGCTAGCCAAAGCTTCGATATAAGGTTTAGCCCAATGACCTTCGATATCTGTAAAAGCTGAAGAACTACCACCAGCTGGGGGTCTGACGGTAGCTGCCACAAAATCTACTCGTCCGGCAATCCGACTGCGGTTAATATCGTTACCGACAGCAACGATCGTATTGGTGCGAGTCGCATTATTCAGGTCTAATTTTCCGTTATTACGAATAATGTTATTTCCCGGATTGGTCGCCGTGCCTAAATCTGGTTGAGCGTTGATGGTTACCACAATTCCATCGCGAGTATTGTTTTGAATCACGTTATTACGCACGATCGGACTAGCGGAATCGTTAATATAAAGGCCATCAGTATTTTGGACAATCCGATTTTCTGCCACTAACGGCGTAGAATTGCCACCGATCGCAATTCCAAATCCAGTACTCTGAAACGTATTGCTGCGAATCTCGCCAGAAGCAGAACGGGCTACCGAAATTCCATTCCCATCATTGCGAGTAAACAAGTTATTTTCAATTTTGGGATTACCTTCACCAGTGACAAACACCCCTTCTCGTTTACTGTCGGTAAAGGTATTGTTCTTAATCACCGGATTTGTAGATTCCACCCACACACCGGTACCCCGCTTATTCGGGTTAGTGATTGTCAAACCTAAAATTTGGCTATCTCTTTCCGCCAAGATAGTAACGTTCTGAGTGGCAAAGGTGGGACTGAGGTACGCACCTCCACCCATAATGACTACCCCTTGACCCTTGCTAGATTCTTCCCCCCGTAAAATAACACCCCGTTTAACAGTCAGTGGGAACACTTCACCAGTTTGTGCTGTGTAAGAACCAGTAGCTAATTGAACGATCGTACCAGGCTGGGCAGAGGCGAGAGCAGCCGTAATCGTCCGATAAGGAGTAGCTTGGCTACCAGCATTAGCACTATCGCTACCAGTACGAGAATTTACATAAATAATATTTTCACCGATCGGAACTTGAGCGATTTCTAAAGATGCCGATCGATCGTAGCTACTGGCTGGATGGGATATTAGTCCGCTACCAGCAGAAACGAGTAATGCTGTTAGTCCAATCGGTATGAAAAATTTAATAGATTTGCTAGAAGAAGTTCGATCGCGATCGGAAACCTTTTGTCGTTTCATAGGAAATTTAGGCTCTGCTAAATATTTTTAAGCTTGGCAAATGGTATCATCCGGAGATGCAAACAACGGAATGGTTGTAACAAATTTCACAGCAGTTAACCATTTTTGAGGACAAGCAGATCCCTTGCCAAGTTCCGCTATCAGTGAAAAGAGAATTAATTAAAATTTATTAGACTATAAATTGTGATTTTTTCACCAAATCTACCAAATTTCTCACAAAAACGCTTTTTATCTTTTATTATTAACCTCTTTTTAAACAAACTATGATGAATAAAGCCCAATAATCTGGATATACCAGACAAAAAAAGTTTGGCGAGCTAAAGAGCAATTAAATATTGCATTTTGATACCAGGGAAAACATCTTCAAGCGCTATTTTCCCCTGCCCCTGCCCAATTTACGCTTAAAAATTCAGCTTGGCTCGCAGTTCGTCTTTAAGTCGATTCAGAATAGAAGTTTCATCAAGGGAAGCCAAAATTCGATCGACCACGGCTTTCGGCCCATCAGGGCCCCAAGCAGCCCCATTCGCTAAATAAGCTTTGGTTACTTGCCCGATCCCGTAAGAAGAAACACCCGCCACTCCTGCTTGAGTAATTGCCACAGATACGTAAGCACCTAAAGACGCGCCTCCGGTTGCTGGTGCTGCAATCCCAAATAAACTTTTTAAGGAACTCAAACCAAGAGTAGCAACTAATTCGCTAGCGCTTAAACCACCCATGCAAAGAGCAATTTTTTGTAACAAAGATACTGCCCCTTGTTGAGTCATGGGAATGCCGTAAAGCTTAGACAAAGTTAATATCAAAGCAATATCAATGACAGCCCCGCTGAATAAGTCGATGACAGTCAGGGGATTGAGTGCGATCGCAACTGCTTTCGTGATGGCAGCATTCCAAATAATCCGGTTAGCGCTGCTGTCTCGAATCTCCAATTTTCGTTGTAGAATTTGCTCGTTGACTTCATCTGCATAAAGCATTGAATTGAGTGCCACCAAAGATTTACCTTCTCGATGCAAAATCTCTAAAATTTTCAACTTGAGGTCTTCAATTTGGGGCTTGCCGGATTTCATTTTGACACCCAAACTGCCATCAGGACGACGCACTGCTTCTGCTACTAAAGGAGAAGCAGCTGCCATAACAATTTCGTTGGGGGAAAGTAATTCTTTTACCCGGTCATCGCGAATTTTTTCGTAAATCGCCATCCGGTCTACTTCCGGATACTGGTCGATTTTGTTGAATACCAGCAAAATCGGTTTACCTGCTTTTCGCAGTTCCGAAAGGGCGTCGTGTTCTACTTTGGTCATGTCGCCAGCAATGATGAACAGGATTAAATCTGCTTGTTTGGCTACATCGCGGGCTAAAGCAGCACGAGTTTCTCCATCTACTTCATCGAG
Source organism: Leptolyngbyaceae cyanobacterium (assembly GCA_036703985.1). Classification (GTDB taxonomy): domain Bacteria; phylum Cyanobacteriota; class Cyanobacteriia; order Cyanobacteriales; family Aerosakkonemataceae; genus DATNQN01. The sequence continues at coordinate 315,918 of DATNQN010000029.1, read as the reverse complement.
TCCGGGGGTGTCAATTAATTCGATCTGAGAATTGTTATTGCCTGTAAAAGCTACTCGAAAAATTTCGGAATTGCGATCGCCTACCGTTTCTCGGCTATAACACCAGTTTACTCGCTGGCTGTTGCGAGTAACGCCGTGAATCGGGCCAGTTTCAAATATTTTTTCACCCACTAAAGCATTCAGCAGCGAAGATTTTCCTCGCCCCACCATCCCGAAAGCGGCAATCTGAAGTACGGAACGGTCTAGTTTATCCAACATTGTCTCTAAATCTTCGATCGCGGGCTCTAATCCCGTTCTTTCTTGGTCTGTCAGATCCAAGTTAGCGACAATCTCTCTGAGGGCTGTTTGCGCCTGTTTGTAGTTCAGTTCTGCCTGAATATCCGCAAAATTGAAAATTACGCTCTCCATTTCCCGTTCTTGATGGCCAGGATTAGATGGCGCATTTGGCGAAGATTTCGGACGGGAAGGAGGATCGGGAACTCTAGCAGTCAAAGGGTAACCTCCACTATTACTCTTTTTAGATCCTAACTATCTGAGTGGGAGAATTTAGTCTCTCATTGGGAGACAAAATATTTCCTCGTTCGTTGGTGGCAAACAAGTATGCAGGTTTACTATGAAATTTGAAGTCTTAAGTTTTTTGCCATCGAATCGTGAGTGCTAAACGTCTGCCAGAAACTACTGCTTATGTCCGCATTACGGGACAGTCTTGGCAACAAGGCAAAATCGAAGGGGAAGTGAGGGCTGGTAATTACGACTGGCAGTTCCAATGGTGTTTTAAAGAAGGTAAGTTATTCGTTCAGCCATCCTTGGGACGCGCGTTAATTCAGGAACCACTGGGCCGATTTCTGGAAAAATCTGATTATAAGTTAGAACCTGGAGGTGATTATGCTTTTACAATTCGAGCCGAGTTATAAGTTGCTATTAGTCAGTCAAAGTAGTTTTAATAGATTTAAAAAACCCGGTTTTTCTATAAAACCGGGTTTTTGGTAAACGACAACCGCGCCAAATTAATTTAATGAACTACTAATTCCAAATCACCTTCGGGCGGGGAAATGAGAAAAAGGGGTTAAGAGAGGAAGTAACATTGCCGCTGAAAAAGAAGGTAGTAGGCCCGGATTTGGTATAAATATTTAATCCGTATCTTTATGCTGAATACGGGTAAAGAAAAGTTCTCGATCGATCGGGATAAATTTAAGATTTAAGATTCTCTACTTCCTGATAAACGCTCCAAGTACCTTTCAATTAACAAGATCGCAACTATGTCATCTATCGGACGAGGTAAAGGTCGCATTCCTTGGGGAATTAAGCGATAAATCAGTGAAGGAGGATACATTTGCCAATAGCGATCGCGTGCTTCTAAGGTACTGTAACGTTCATCCACTAAAATTATCCTCAGTGGTAGCATTAAATTTTCTTCTAATTGTTTTTTCCATTGCTTGGCAGTAGTTTGATCCCCCATTACCAATACGGACACTGGGTATTTTTTTCTTAAACTTTCTATGGTGGCGATCGCGTTTTCTGAGGAAATTACTTGATGGTAATGTAGTTTCCGATCCACTGCCATCACTGCTAAACCACACTTCTGACGACCTGGATCGAAACCTAAAATTACTGGCTGATCTGGAGCGGGAGCGGGATTAGGGCTAGAAGACATAATATTTAATTATAATCAATGGCTAAAATTACGGTAATAATCAACAAGTCGATCGGTATATCAATATAACAAATTGCTGGACTTGCTTAAACGCTCTTACGAAATAAATTGTCAGGTTTTACGTTCTAAACATCACTTGTCCACCTTGGATTGCTAACAAATCCATTTTTACTGGCCCAGATGTATAAGTTGCTTCTGAGGCGATCAATTGCACGTCTAAAGGTTTTGTAGACTGTTTTAATTGCTCTAGAAAACGAGTCAGAGTTTCGATGCGATCGTCGCCAATTTGGATTTTATCAGCGACAATTCCCGCCCGACGAGCGCGGAATTGAGAAGCCGCGATTAGTAGGTCAATTCTTTGCCGCAATTCTTCTTCTGTCATAGAGCCGGGATCGGCAGAAGTTGCCGCGATTACTTCACCAGCTTGGAAAACAATTCGATTAGGCGCTACATCAGCAAATACTTGAATGGCAGATTCTCCTAAAACATAGTTATTCGCCGATAGAATTCTCACTACATAATCTTTGCCATCATCAATTTGTTCGATTAATCGACTAACCTCTGCTTGCCTGATTTGAATTACTTGTTCCTTCAAATCTTTATTACCTGGTTTAGTACGCTGTATCGCTACTCGATTAGCTTCTGATAGCAGCTGATCTACTGCTTGACGAGCCGCTTCTGGCTCTAAAATGCGAACGACGCCGTAGGCAAGTACTTGACCTCTTAATAGAGATACGTTGCCTTGCCGTAATTCCTGATAGCCTTGTTCGAGGGTTGCTACTTCTTGCTCTAAGAAAGCTAATTTTTGTCCTCTTTCTGTTAGCTGCTTATCGCGTTCGGCAATTTGGATTTCTCGGTCTGTCAATTGTTTTTCTAAATCCTTTAAACGTCCTTCTTGCAGGGCTATTATCTGGTCTCGCTTAGCAATCGTGCGATCTCTAAGGGCGATTTCTTGCTCTCGTTGAGCGATCGTTTTATCTTGAGAATTTATTTTTTCATCTCGTTGAGCGATCGCTATATCTTGCGTGGATATTTCTGCATTTTTTTGAGCGATTAACCGATCGCGTTCGGTAATGTTTCGATCTTTTTGCTCGATCGTGCGATCGCGTGCCGCTATTTTTTCATCCCGTCGATCCAGTTGCGCTTTCAATTCAGATATTTGTGCTTTTACCTGATTGCGCTGCGCGATCAAATCTTGTCTTTCTGCCTGAAGTTTTTGGATTTCTCCCCGTAAATCTCGCGCTTGCAAAGAAACATTTTTTAATTGTTCTTCAGTTTGAGTTAATTGATTCTGAGTTTGATTCAACTGACCTTTAGTTTGATTCAGTTGACCTTCCGTTTGACTTAACTGACCTTTAGTTTGATTTAATTGATTTTGAGTTTGACTTAGTTGATTTTCCGTGCGAGATTGTTTTGCTACTGCTTCTGCCAGTTTTGCAAGCGCTAGCTGCAACGCTTGATTGGTGGCATCTAAGCGTTTTTGCGCTACGACTTGTTCGGATTTAGCTGTGGTTAACTCATCCTCTACTCGCCTTTTTTCAGTTTCTACTTGACTTTTTTCCGTTCTGGTTTTTTCTATTTCTTGACGGGCATTGCGAAGATTGTTTTGAATACTTTCTAGTTTAAAAATACCCGTGCGTAATTGTTCGTTGGTAGCAAGCAAAATTGCCAACGTAGTGCCAGAAATCAGGCTACCTGTCAGGAGGGTAATCACTACCGCCGTATTTTTTGGACGCAGACCGAATAAGCTTAGTCTTGCTTTTCCAACCTTCGTCCCCATTCGATCGCCCACCGATGCGATCACTCCTCCCAACACCAAAATTGCTGCAATCAGGATTAACCCGGTGGTCATATTCAGCTACATTAATAGTCCCAATTCTGATTTGGAAATGGGATTTTTAGGCTGCTCCTGCCTGTAAATATCATCATTTTTTGGCTCAGTTTCAGTTCTTGAGGAGTACGATCGAGCTTTAAAGCTCACTCTTCAAGCTTGTTTTCCCGTTTAACCCCACGGTACTGGCTTGATTCTATCACCGACCAAACCAATTCTACCCCCTGTTTAAGCGAGTTACCGTTGATTGGTTAATTCTATGTTCTGGGTGGATACAGAAGTATGCCCGCTAAGTAAACTGTTGGCTTAAGGTTACGGGGTTGTGGACGGTAATCTTTTTCTTATGAATAGAAATCATTTTTTCTTGTCGCAAATCTCCCAACAAACGAGTAACCGTAACGCGGGTCGAACCAATAGCTTCCGCGATCGCCTGGTGGGAAAGCTTCAAGTCTATTGTAATTCCCTCTGCCCCCGACACTCCAAAATCGCGACACAGAATCAACAAGAAACTAACTAATCGCGAACCCATATCCCGGTGGGCCAAAGTCTCGATCATCATCTCGGTTTGTAGGATGCGCGAGGAAAGCCCCCGCAACATTAACATCGATAATTCGGGATTTTCTTTGAGCGCTTGTTCTACTTGATCGATCGGCGCTGACAGCAGTTCGACAGGAGTAAAGGCAACCGCATGGTAAAAACGATCGGAGCGATTTCCGGTAATTAGCGATAAAACACCAAAAACACTATTTTCTCGCAGCAGCGCTACCGTAATTTCTTCCCCTGCTTCATAAACTCTAGAAAGTTTAACTGCTCCTTTGAGCAGAAAATATACCCGTTCAGCCGGATCTCCAGGGAAAAAGATGGTTTTGCCTCTTTCAAAAGTTTCCACCACTGGTGGAAACGCCCCACTTCCCATTTGACGGAATACAGCTGCCAGTGGTCTATCTTGTATCACGACCATATTCCTTGACCTCGCTCAAAACCCTTAAAATTTTTCCAAACTACCTTGGAATAAAATTTGAAATTTATCATTTCTTCATGTTGATAATACTTGGTTCAAACAACATTGATGTTGCTTTATTTAGATTTAGATAAAGTTCTTAGAGTTTCCCTTCCTATTGATTCCTTTGGTTCTTTTACCATAGTGCATTTTCCCTCGAACAGGGGTTATGCAGAATAGAAAAGGCTTTGTAGTTGGTTTAGCCTATTCCTCGCATTCCTCGCATATTATGTAGGCTAAGTTAATGTAGCTTTCCCTATTCCCTAACATCAGAATTTCTCTCATTTATAATGCCTTCAGGTAACAAATTGTGGTGAGGTATCCAAGAGATTATTTTTACAAACCTTTGCGTAATAGATGAACTTGGTAATTATCCGAGTTGGCTGAGTTTTCGCTTTTAGTTCTGTTTTGCAAACCAGCATTGCATTTATAAAATTTTTGTGTACTATAGCACATAATTATTACCTAAATAGCACCAGTAAGCTTACGTATCAAAGTAAATAGCCTAGTAAGAAATGCTTAACCGACTTCTCGGCAGAATTTTGTATTAATTGATACATAATTTTTATTAAGGTTGATATTGCTAGTGCAATGAGGCAGGTTCAGCTTTTTAAAACAGCGCCCTCATCTTTGCCCCCGCCCCTGCTGCGTTACCCCTGCCAAAATCATAAACGCGATCGCTCTTAAGTGAAGTAGTTGGTATCCGATACCCGGTCAAATAGCGAGAACGATCGCCGTAATTTACTACCCTTGCTCCGATATAATGAACCTCTATGCTGAATTTATCTGGAAAAAACGCACTCGTAACTGGCATTGCCAACAACCGCTCGATCGCTTGGGGCATTGCCCAACAACTCCATCAAGCTGGTGCTAATCTCGGCATCACCTACTTGCCCGATGAAAAAGGGCGCATGGAAAAAAAAGTGGCGGAACTGGTAGAACCTCTCAATCCCAGCTTGTTTCTACCCTGTAACGTCCAAGATGAAGCTCAAATCCAATCGACTTTCGACACCATTCAGGAAAAGTGGGGTAGGCTTGATATCCTGATTCATTGCCTTGCTTTTGCGAAAAAGGAAGACTTATCGGGGGATTTTAGCAAAACTTCGCGAGAAGGCTTTGACTTAGCTTTAAATGTCAGCGCTTACTCCCTCATTCAGTTAAGCGGCGCGGCTAAACCTTTGATGACGGAAGGGGGCAGTATCGTCACTTTAACTTACCTGGGCGGCGTCCGGGTCGTGCCGAACTACAATGTAATGGGAATTGCCAAAGCAGCATTAGAAATGAATGTCCGCTACCTAGCGGCAGAGCTTGGCCCACATAATATTCGAGTCAATGGCATATCTGCTGGCCCGATCCGCACTTTAGCATCTTCGGCAGTGGGTGGCATCTTAGATATGATCCATCACGTTGAAAAAGTTGCTCCCCTACGTCGGACGGTAACTCAGACAGAAGTAGGAAATACGGCAGCTTTTTTATGTAGCGACTTATCAAGTGGGATTACTGGCCAGATAATATATGTAGATTCTGGCTACGAAATAATGGGAATGTAGCTGAAAATAAATATTAACAATGCAAACTACCGATCGCCAAATTTCTCTTCCCCAACACCCAGAGCAAATCATACTGTCTCGCACTGCTTCCCTAAGTCGCAAAACTGGGGAAACAGACGTACAAGTGAGTATCAACTTAGATGGTACTGGTGCTTGCACTGCTAAAACCGGTATTCCGTTCTTAGACCATATGCTGCACCAAATTTCCTCACATGGCTTGATCGATTTAGAAGTCCAAGCCATCGGCGATCTGGAAATAGACGATCACCATACTAATGAAGATGTGGGAATTACTTTGGGGCAAGCGTTGGGGAAAGCGTTAGGCGATCGCAAAGGCATTGTCCGTTTCGGACATTTTATCGCACCATTGGATGAAGCTCTCATCCAAGTAGCGTTAGACTTTTCCGGACGCCCTCATTTGAGTTATGGTTTAGAAATTCCTACCCAACGAGTCGGAACTTACGATACTCAGTTAGTTAGGGAATTTTTTGTAGCATTAGTCAATCATTCTCAGATGACCCTGCATATTCGTCAGTTAGACGGCATTAATTCTCACCACATTATTGAAGCGACTTTTAAGGCATTTGCCAGAGCATTGAGAATGGCAGTAGAAATCGATCCCCGTCGAGCTAGCGCCATACCCAGTTCTAAAGGCGTTCTGTAAGTTTAGCTGTCCAATCTCAATTAATTTTAGATATGTTCCAGTTGCCATTCCTTTTTTGTAGTGGCAACTTATAGTTTTTTGCTTATTTATTATAAAAAATGATTTTTAATTCGTTAATCAGCTTTGGCAAGATCCTGCTTATTTCACTCCTCACTTCCTCTTCACCCCTAAGATAGGCGTCAGCCCCTAAGCTTTATGTGATATAAAAGTCATAATTCTTAATCTTTTTTATCATTTATCTATCAATGTTAGTTTCCTCCTCTGGCCTGTCAGAGATTAAAGAATCCTTGACAAAAAAAATATTTTTTGGTAATGAACCCACCCCAGAATTAATAGCGATTCTGGTGGTTTACTTTGTACAAGGAATTTTAGGACTAGCGCGTTTAGCTACCAGTTTCTTTCTCAAAGACGAGCTAGCGCTGACTCCCGCTGAAGTTTCTGCGTTGATGGGGATTGCTGCTTTACCTTGGGTAGTCAAACCCCTATTTGGTTTCGTATCAGATGGATTGCCTGTATTGGGATATCGGCGGCGTCCTTACCTAATTTTATCGGGATTACTCGGAACGGCGGCTTGGCTGAGTTTCGCCACTTTAGTTAACAACGCTTGGGAAGCAACCGGCGTATTAGCTCTGACTTCCCTCTCAGTTGCTCTAAGTGATGTGATTGTAGATTCATTGGTAGTAGAAAGAGCTAGAGAAGAATCGTTGAGTAAATCGGGTTCCTTGCAATCCCTTGCTTGGGGTACTTCAGCGTTGGGTGGATTAATTACTGCTTACTTGAGTGGATTTTTATTAGAACATTTTAGTAATCGTACTATATTTGGCATTACTGCTGCTTTCCCGTTAATAGTGTCGCTAGTTGCTTGGTTAATTACCGAAGAACCAATTAGCGAACTTCCCGAAGTTTCTAAAGTATGGAATCAAGTAAGGCAATTACGTAAAGCATTTACTCAAAAAGCGATTTGGCTACCAACAGCTTTTGTATTCCTTTGGCAATGTACGCCAACTGCGGATGCCGCTTTTTTCTTTTTCACAACCAATGAGTTGGGTTTTGAACCGGAGTTTTTAGGAAGAGTCCGCCTAGTAACGAGCGTGGCATCTTTAGTAGGGATTTGGTTGTTTCAACGCTACTTTAAAACAGTTCCGTTTCGGAAAATTTTTGCTTGGACGACGATCGTTTCTACCCTGTTGGGATTGACGATGCTTTTGCTGGTTACCCATACTAACCGTGCCTTAGGAATTGATGACCGTTGGTTTAGTTTGGGCGATAGTTTGATTCTAACCGTGATGGGACAAATTGCTTATATGCCAGTTTTAGTATTAGCGGCGCGGCTTTGTCCTCCAGGAGTAGAAGCTACTTTGTTTGCTTTGTTGATGTCGGTAACTAATTTAGCAAGTCTGCTTTCTTATGAATTGGGGGCAGTACTAATGCACTGGATGGGTATTACTCAAAATAACTTCGATCGTCTCTGGTTGTTGGTTTTAATTACTAATTTGAGTACGCTTCTACCCCTGCCATTTGTCAACTGGTTACCAGCTAGCGATCCTCAAATAGAGTTACAAGCATCAGTCTTAGAACCTTTTCCGGCTTTGGAGCTTGATTCGACTGCTGCCAAACATATGGGACAACCTTTTTTACCAGATTTAATGTCGGAAATGGTGTCTCACTCTGAAGAGATCCGCCATTAAAAATAGTCGGATAAAATTTATTAACCATTAGTCAATTTTTGGTTGGGTTAATGATAGACCGATATCGAACAAAAGTCCTAACAAACAACTAATATCTACCTTACCTATGGAGACATTTCAATTATACGAACACGCTTCTACCGTGCCAGCCAAATCCTACAATAACCAAGACTGGCAAGGCGGTTATGAATCTCTCAAAGAAGAATTTGATTATGAAATTGATGATGTAGAAGGAAAAATTCCGGAAGGATTACAAGGGACTTTATTTCGCAATGGCCCTGGTTTATTTGAAAGAAGTGGCCAGAGAGTGCATCATCCTTTTGATGGGGATGGTATGATTTGCGCGATCGCATTTGCCAATGGTCGCGCTCACTTCTGCAATCGTTACGTCCGCACTCAGGGTTTTGTGGAAGAAGAAAAAGCCGGAAAATATCTTTATCGAGGAGTTTTCGGTACGCAGAAACCCGGTGGCTGGCTAGCTAATGCCTTTGATTTTAAGCTGAAAAATATCGCTAATACTCAAGTTATTTATTGGGGTGGCAAACTTTTAGCATTATGGGAAGCCGCAGAACCTCATCGCTTAAATCCTCGCACTTTAGAAACTCTTGGATTAGACTATTTGGAAGGAGGATTAAAACCCGGTGATGCGTTTGCCGCTCATCCTCGGCTCGATCCAGAAAAAAATAGATTAGTAAACTTTTCGATTAAACCCGGTCTTTCTACTACTATCAATATCTATGAGTTAGACCAGACTGGTAAAGTAGTAGAAAATCACGCCCATTCAGTTCCGGGATTTGCTTTTATTCACGATTTTGCTATTACGCCTAATTATTGTATTTTCTTTCAAAATCCAGTCAGTTTTAATCCTTTACCTTTTCTATTAGGTTGGCAAGGGGCTGGTGAATGTGTCAAGTTCCGTGCAGGAGAACCTACCCAAATAATTGTAATTCCCCGCAATGGAAAGAAAAAAGCGCAAATTTTGGCCGCAGAGTCTGGTTTTGTGTTCCATCATGCCAATGCTTTTGAACGAGATCGTAAAATTTATATAGATTCAGTTTGCTATGAATCTTTGCCAACGGTTGAACCGGGTCACGATTATCGCCAAACAAATTTTGAAGCTCTTTCTCCCGGTCAATTATGGCGATTTGAAGTAAATTTGGAAACTAAAGTAGTAGAGCATCAATTAATTGAAAGCCGTTGCTGTGAATTTCCATTCGTGCATCCGACAAAAATGGGGCAACCTTACCGTTATCTCTATTTAGGTGCAGCCCATACAGCTACGGGTAACGCGCCTCTACAAGGTATTCTAAAAATTGACTTGATTTCTGGAAACAGACAGTTTTGGAGTGCTGCACCGCGAGGATTTGTGAGCGAACCAGTATTTGTTCCTTGCCGTTCCAGCGATTCCGCTGGTTTATCGGAAGATAATGGCTGGGTACTGAGTGTAGTTTATGATGCGGCTTACCATCGCTCAGACGTGGTAATTTTAGATGCTCGCGATTTGAATCGAGGGCCAGTGGCTAAACTGCATTTAAAACATCATGTACCTTATGGTTTGCACGGTAGTTTTACGCCACAGATCTTTGCAGGTAAAGATTAACTACGATCGTGATGTCGGTTATTCAGCAGTGGTGAGACAATTAAGATAACCAGGAATTGCTTGAGAGAGCGAATCAATCACTTTGATTTATATTTTTATGTCTTTGGAGGGTTGACGAAAAAAACTATCTAGTGATTATCTTTGTAACAATGTGAGAGAAAACGTGGGAACTAAACTCTTGCGCTCTTTAGCCACCCAGTCTCTTAGCTTGGGTAATAGCTGATGACCCAGATAAAATTTACTATCGTCATTACGACTTACAACCGCTTACCTCTGCTGCGGCGTGCTATTGATTCTGCGCTAGCACAAACGGTTGCTTGTGAAGTGGTGGTGGCAGATGACTGTTCATCTGATGATACCCAAGAGTATATCCGCAGCTTAGGCGATCGCGTTGTCTACCATCGCAATCCTACTAACCAGGGTCATGCAGCGACCATGAATGCCGCAGTGAACGTGGCAACAGGTGATTGGATTAAGCCAATGGACGATGATGACTACATAGCACCTAACTGCTTAGAGGAAATGATCCGCGCGATCGCTCTGCGCCCTCAAGCTGTAATCTGCTCTTGCCAAGCAGTGCAAGTAGATGTCAACCAGGTAGAAATCGGGCGAACTCGTCAAACTGGCCCCGGTAAAGCTTTTTACGTTCCGCAAGAAGATATTCATTACGGAATGCTAATGGAAGTAATTCCTTTTGGTACCCCCATTCAAGTAGCATTCCGGCGGGATGCGTTTATTCAATCTGGGGGTTGGGATTCCCAATTAGATGTTAATTTTGATGATATCGATTCTTGGATTAAAATAGCCCAGTTCGGAGATGCAATTTTTATTAATGAATGTCTTGCCTACCGCACGGTTTGGCCTGGTGGCTACAATCATAAATTTTCTTTTGAAAAGCGGTTATATACGCACTTTTTGATCAAGCAAAAAATTTATAATTTTGTTAGTCAAAAGCATCATAAAATAATTCCTAAGCTGAAGACTGTTCATTGTTATTTAAAACTTCATTGGGCTTTAGTTGCCGCTAAACAAAAAAAAGTTGTAACTGCTCTCAAACTAGCTTTTCCATCGGTATTTTCTCTCCCTGCTTGGCAGCTTTTAATATCTGCTATTTCATCGCGTCGCCAAGAAAATCATCTTTTGGAAAATCCTTTGCCTAGCAATTTTAATTCCAAACCTTACAACTCCATTACTAACCAAGAGTGGAAGAATAGCGGAGAATTGAGTAATTTTAGTCAGGGATTTTATTACGTAATAGACAATGGAAATAATGTTGGCTTTTTGAATGGGATAAAAAGCTCTCTTTCCTCTTTATTCAGGAAGCAATCAAAAAGAAAGTTAGTCAAAAGAAGCAAATTACTACATAAACCAAATCAAAAAGAACAAGTCCGCAAACTGGTTTTAATTGAAAAGTAGATTTTAATTAAAATTAGTAATTTATTTAATAAGGCAATTTTTATCGTCTAATCTAATACATACAATTATTTATCTTTTTAAGCCTTAAGTAGTACACTTAATTGATAAAGATACCTCTTTTGGGAGTAATTTTTCCGATCGAAATAGTAAAACTTAGTAGTAAGGGTAAAATTATAATGCCTCTAGTATGTATAGCAATCTTCAAGGCGATTAAATTTGTTTAATCCCTAAAACTTTTCCCGATCGACTCTTCTTCGCTTGTCTTACAGCTACACTTACTAAAAAACTGGTATCACAATACACTGAAGTTTAGCATGGTCTTTCAGATATAGTGATACAAGTAAGTAATTACGCTCTCTTGACAATTTCAATACGTACAACGCTTAGTTTAAATCAATTTCCACAAGGACGATTTTTCCGTGACATCATTAACTAAATTCTCTCAAACAACTGAAGAATCACTAATTGCTAATTTTTTTCGCGAATCAGAAGGGAAATGGCATTCCGAAAGACGCTACTATACCCTGCCAAATGTAGAAGCAAAAGAAGTAGTTAGTATCATTACCATCGAATTTTTAGAAGAGGGAAGTAACGAACTACAGTATCTTGCACGGCTACATAAATTAAGCGATGAATTATCTTTGATTTGCGGTGCTAAAGTTAGTTGGGAAAGCAAAGAGTCTGTAAGCGATCGCAAAGAGTCTAGCGGTTCTACCCTATTTGGTGCATTGGGAGCTACATTATATCGCGATCGCGGTTTTGCTACATCCAAACCAGTCACCGCCGAATATTATTTCCCAAATCCCCAAACTTTGTGTTTGCGAACTGAATATAAAGGTTCGGTTTTTGAGGAAGAATTAAAATTAATCGGTCAAAAATATCGCACCCGACAAACTATCATTTCCCGCTTAGGAGAACAATTAATGATCGGTCAGTACTTAGAAAAGCGCATTCACTAGTACTCTTTTAAATTTCAATCTTTCAATAATGAGTAGTTTATAGTTCAGAACTATGAACTACTTAATATCACGCTCGTTATTAAACAATTAAATTATAATATTTGTAGATGAAAATTTGCGATCGATCCAATTAAAAATTAAAGGTGGTGTATCATATCATGAGCGCTAAGAATTTTTCCTCCATTTTTCATTTAGTAACATTCATTTTACTGATTTTTGTTACTGCTTGTAATCCCCTCAACGAATCTATTGCTCCTAATCAGCAGGAAAATGACCAAGAAGAGGTTAAACAAAAAAGCAATTCTGACAATGATGAAAATGATAATGATAGAGATGGGGAAGGAAGAAATAGAAAAAAGGAGGAAGATGAAGAAAATGAAAAAGATTAAACTAAATTTTCATAACTATTAGTTGTAATCTAAAACGTAATTTTAAAATTTTGCGCTAGATGTCTATTAGACAAATAGCGCTAAGTTTAGCCCGAAAAGTAAGCCAGAGCCTCCTATCCTAGTTCCCAGTTGAGCCTGGGAACTAGAGTCAAAAGGCTTTAAAACTCTTAAATCAGCGCTCTCATCAGCAACAAACTTCATCTAATAATAACTGCCGGACTTCCGATGATGAACCGCAGTAACACCTTCTTGATTAAGGACTTTGCCATTTTCAACCGAAGCGTAAACCAGCCAGTGATCGCCGCATTCCATCCGGTTTTCCACCGTGCATTCCAAATAAGCAAGTGCATCGGTAAGAATTGCACAACCGTTATTAGCTTCTTGAACGTTTACATTTGCGAAACGGTCTTCTCCAGGTGCAAAAGATTTCATAAAATGCTTTCGCAGTTGTTTCCCTTCTTGCAGAATATTTAAAACAAATTTATCTCCCGTATGAGTTAAAGACTCGACTGCTCGATCTTTTGCCACCGCAACCGTTAAACCTGGCGGGTTAAAAGTAGCTTGAGAAACCCAAGATGCTAACATAGCACTAGCAGTATCTCCTCGTTTAGCTGTTAAAACGCAAAGAGAACCAACTACGCGACCGACTGCTTGTTCCGTGCGATCGATCTGAGAATCACTTACCCTTTGGCGAGGAGTAGCCGCTTTTTTAGCTTTTTTAAGTGCTTGAGCAAAATCAGTCCCCGCTTCTTCGCATTGTTGGAGAATGGCATCTGTGGGTTTAAATTTGACTCGAATTGGTTCAAAACCCAACCGATAACCAGCATCTCGTAATTTCCCTTCAATTAAATCAATTGCTTCTCCACTCCAACCAAAAGAACCGAAAACGCCAGCTAATTGCGTTTTTGGTGCTGTTGATAATACTATTCCCAATGCAGTTTGAATTTGGGTAGGTGCGTGACCGCCAAGAGTAGGCGAACCGATAATAAATCCAGATGATTTTTCAATTGCTGCTTGAATTTCGGATGGTTCGGAGAACTCACAATTAATCGATTCTACTGCTACTCCTGCTTTAGTAATGCCTTTAGCAATTGCCTGTGCTAAAGTAGCAGTATTACCATAAGCAGAAGCATAAATTAAGGTAACTGTAATATCCTGATTTTTCTGTTGTTGGTTCCATTCCCGGTAAAGTTGGTTAAGTTCTCTCAAGCTGTAGCGCACTAAAGGCCCATGACTGGGTGCATAAAATTTGATGTTAAAATCGGCTATTTTGTCAAGCGCTGTTTCTACTTGTCTGGCTTGAGAAGCGTGAAGGCAATCGTAATAGAAACGACGATCTTCTAATAGTTTTGTCCAACCTTCATCAAATACTTGATCTCCACAAATGTGAGCGCCAAATAGTTTATCTGTATAAAATATTTGGGTAAGAATATCGTAAGCGCAAAGCGAATCTGGCCAACGAGGAGTAGGCGTGGGAATGAATTTTAGTTCGTGACCTTTTCCTAAATCTAAACTTTCTTCGGCACGGACTACGATAATATTTAGGTCGTCATTTTCGAGGGTAGAACGAAGCGCGATCGCACCTGGGTTAGAAGTAACAAAAGTAATTTGAGGTGCTAACTCTAATAAAGCTTTCAAAGTAACTGCGCGATTGGGATTGACATGACCTAAAATGACGTAATCTAATTTGCTCAGGTCGAGACGTTGCTGCAACGCCTCTAAATAAATGGCAGTAAACGATTCTCCAGGGGGATCGAGAATGGCTAGTTTGTCCCCTTGAATCACGTATGAATTAGCAGTAGTTCCTTTTTGCAGGGAGTATTCTACTTCAAATTTCAGCCGATCCCAGGTGCGCGATCGCATTACTAAGGTATCTAAACCAATGGGTAGGACTTGTACATCTCGTTGTTTAGTGAATTCCATAGATTTAGCAGTTGATTGGTAATTGGTCATTAGTCATTGCTCATTAGCGATCGGTTGTGTTTATTTTTTACCTATCACTTTTTAAAGTTTCTTCTTCATTTCTAACTTTACTATTTTTTTCTCCCAAAATAGTAGTCATTGATTGATAATCGAGATTACTAAAATTGTTTGGTAATTCAGATGCTAATTTTTTAGCCATTCTCTGATGTCTCATGGCAATCTGTTTTTCAGGATCTATACCATTAAAGGTAGGCGGCAGCCAAACTCGAATTATTAGTAAAGTACCTAAAACTAGCAAAAACACACAAGCTGATAGCAATTCTTGCCACGGAGTTTCCAATACTCCCCTGACAATAAGTTCTCGCAAAACTGAAACAATCGAGACTTCTACCGCTGCACCAATGGAAACTCGTTGCTCCTGTAAATAAATAATCAGAAGTCTGAATAATTCTACCAAAATCAACAAGAATAATATATCTGACGTAACAGTTTTAAAATCCAAAGGAGGTAATAACTCAAAAAACATTGCCCTTAATTGGATCGCCATCAAGGTAAATAAGCCAATACAAAGGCAAATTACAAATAAATCTTGAATGGTTTCCAAACCGCGTACAAGGCTATTTTTGTTCAGCCATAAACGCTCGGAATTATGTTGCTGGTTCGTTAAAGGTAAGGGCTGTTGCATTGAAGATTCCTCTGATTTCTGGTTTGGATTGTTAAGTTCTAGATTACATTTAGCTCTCCTTATTTTTCAATGTTTTATTTATTACAAAAACTTATTTTTATAATCAAAGCTAATGCTTTAATTGGAATAAATAAAAATGTTTACCTCCCCTATTCCAAAGAAAGGTAAACTAGAATAATTCGCAGCTAATTTGTTAATTTTTGCTGCCTTCTCGATTAGTAGTGATTGCCCACTTTGCGATGGTGAACGGCAGCTAAGGCATCTGCTTTAGAAACTCGTCCCGTATCTACGCTGGCATACACTATATAGTGATCGCTTAATTCCATGCGGCTGACCACTTCGCATTCCAAGTAAGCTAAAGCATCTGTTAAAATCGGGCAGCCGTTAGTAGCTGGTTGAGTTTTTATTCCGGCAAAACGATCGGCCCCTGGTGGGAAGCGTTTGAGGAAATGTCTCATCAGTGCTTGATAATTTCCTTCTTCGAGTACGTTTAGCACGAACTTATCTCCAACGTGCATGAGAGATTCAATCGCGCGGTCTTTCGCTACTGCAATGCTAATACCCAACGGTTTAAAGCTGGCTTGCGCTACCCAAGACGCTAACATCGCACCGCTAACGTTACCTTTTTGAGCAGTGATAATATATAGCCCGCCGCTGAGTCTTCCCAATGCTTTATCTAGGTCGTTGTCCAGGGACTTCATTTGCTTGACAGCTTTATCCCGACTCAGCCATTGTCCCATGTCCGTACCAGCTTCATCGCATAGCTGGTAAGTCGCATCGTTAGGAGTTTGTTTGATCAGAATAGCCGGGAATATTTCTGTTAAACCTAACTCTCTGAATTTATTGCGAAGCGGATAAACCGATTCATCATCGCCACCACCTGACTCGAATAAGCCGATCGCTTGTTTTGCTCTGGCCGCCGCTAAGATGGTACTCAAAGCTGCTTGTGCATTTGTATTGGAGGTGGGAATACCGCCAACGATCAGTCCAGAAGCAGTATCTACCCATTCTCTTACCTCTTGGGGATCGGCTGTTCTGAGGTCGATCGTTTCCACTGCTACACCAGTTTTGGCGATCCCGTGAGCAATAGCTTGCGAAAGGCGATCGCTATATCCATAATCTGAGGTATAAAATACGGCAACCGTTGTCTCAGCCTTAGTTTGCTCTTGACTCCAGCGCCGATAGCGACCGGTTAATTCTTCGACGTGATGGTGTAGCAAAGGGCCATGACCAGTACCGATCGTAGTAATCTCTGGCAATTCTCCCATCCGCTTGAGCGCAGATAAAACAGAACGGGCATTTGGCCCCATCAAGCAATCGTAGTAATATTTAAAATCGTCTTCCAGTTTCGACAAATCTTCATCATAGATGCTGTCAGAACAATAGTGCATTCCAAAAGCATCGCAAGTGAACAGGATATTGGTTTTATGGTCAAATGAAAAACTAGTATCCGGCCAGTGTAAGTTGGGAGCGATGACGAATTCTAACTGATGCCCCTTACCTAAATCCAGCTTGTCACCGTTTTTGACAATTCGGTGCTTAAATGGTTTGTGTACCAAATTTTCCAAAAATTGGATCGCCACCTTCGATCCCACTACCGTCACTTCGGGTGCTAGTTCGAGAATATCTTTCACCAATCCGCTGTGGTCTGGTTCGGTGTGGCTGATAATTAGGTAATCTATTTGTGCTGGGTTAATCAAACCCTTAAGGGTATCTATATAGAGTTGGCGAAACTTCTCATGGGAAGTGTCTACTAAAGCTATCTGCTCACCTTGAATTAAAAAGGAATTATAGGTGGTGCCGTTTTGCAGTCCAAATTCAATGTCAAAGCGATCGCGATCCCAGTCGAGGGAACGTATAGCCGTTGTTTCGGCGGCAATTTCCCTTACCTGCACAGTCAGGCGCTTTTGGGTTCTTTCGGTGAGCGCTACCATGTTTAGCCTCCTTGTTGATAACCCATAGGTTTTGGTCTGACCTTATTGTGACATGAATGACTTGTGAAGAATTATTAAAAAAATTATCGCTCAGTTAAAAATACTAAAACTGTGAAACCCCAGGAAGTAAAAGACGCCAATTCTTGGCTAGCCTTAATGATTGGTAACTCGCGACTGCACTGGGCTTTGTTTTCCGGTGCTAGCTTGCAAGAGGCTTGGGAATCCGAGCATCTAGCCGAATCGAGAAGAACGAAACAGAGAACTAGAAGAACACTCGAAAAAGGGAAAGTTCATTTTCCCTTTTTCCCATTTTCCCATCCTCAATTCCCTATTCCTCATTCTGAAGTTCCGATTCCTTTGGTTTTAGCATCGGTAGTTCCCAAGGAAACTATTCTTTGGCAAACTTATCCAAACCTGCGGGAAATCGCTTTAGAACAAGTGCCACTCACGGGTTTGTATCCCACAATGGGAATCGATCGAGCTTTGGCTGTTTTCGGTGCAGGTGAAGTGTGGGGTTTTCCCGTATTGGTCATCGATGCTGGTACGGCTTTAACTTTTACGGGTGCGGATAAGAACGGACAGCTGGTAGGGGGTGCCATCTTACCAGGATTGAAATTGCAGCTACAATCTTTGGCACAAGGCACTTCTGCTTTACCGGAAATTAGATTACCCAGCACCTTGCCTTCGCGGTGGGCTTTGAATACCGCTTCTGCAATTCAAAGTGGTATTGTTTACACGGTATTAGCTGGCCTATGTAATTTTATTGATGCTTGGTGGCGGGAATTCCCCAACAGTCCGGTGATTTTGACCGGAGGCGATCGCACCCGCATACTGACTTATCTGCAAAATTTATACCCAAAAGTAGCTAGTAAGCTAATCACCGATCCCCATTTAATCTTTTGGGGAATGCGATCGCTAATCGTAGATAACTAAATAAAAAGCTAGAAAGCAAAAGCGAAAGGGATTTTAACTAAGTTTACTTTTTTTACATATTGCTGTTTATTTACCCTTACTCTTCTTTTCCCTCTCCCCTAGCCCCTTCCTTTTCTTAATGACGAAGCACAAATTCATGAATATAGTTAGCTACTTCCTCTGGCAACTGTTGACTTAAGGCACTTTCGCCATTGGGTAATATTTTTACTTGAGCATTGGGAAGCATTTGAGCGTAAGCTTTATTCAAAGCTACGGCAGTAGAACTATCTTGCTCTCCTTGTAAAATCAAAACAGGCTTTTTCAACCAAGGTAATTTTTCTTCCAATAACTCAGCTTCAATTTCTGACTTACGGCGTTGGAACAGCAATTGGCAAGCGGCAGGTGATTCCAATATTTGCTCCAATCTCGGCAGTAAATCCTTTATTTTGCTCAGCCAACCGGGAAATTTTCGTTTTTTGAGAATAGGAAGCCAGTGCCATAACCAATCTACTACCTTTGGGCGATCGAGTAACCATCGCAACCACCACAAGTTTCGTCTGGCACCATCCACTTGAACTCCCTCTGGCGCTAGCAGTACCAATCCACCTACTTTTTCCGGATATCTAAGTGCATAACTAGCAGCAATCCAACCGCCTACGCCATCACCTACCAAATAAATTTTTTTTAAGTTCAGCGTCTCTAAATATTCCGCCAGACACTCCACCTCTAAATGGATAGAGTAATGAACATCAGGACGATCGGATTCGCCAAATCCCAGTAAATCCGGCGCTAAACAATGATATTTCCCACTCAAACTGTCTATTACGGGAAGCCATTGGTTGCCATCATGCCAAGCACCATGTAAAAACACTAAAGTTGGCCCTTTACCAACTTCGCGCCAGAATAGTTTCCCTTGAGACAGCTTGATCCGGGAATTGCGGACGGGTAGGTTCATAAAAATATCGGGAAACTGCATTCCCTTGTGGGTGCGGTTAGTTTATGCTGATTTGTGGCAAGCAAAGCTTAGCTTAAGCTAGGGTGGTAAGGCCGTCAAGATAATCTTGTAATTGTCGATCGTGATCGTGACTTAGTTGGCCTTTCGGTATCGATGAGATAGAAAAAGCTTCCACTTCACTCACTTCTAAGGTATCTTGAGCCTGCATTTTTCCCTGCGCTTCTGCTTCTACTACTACTGAAATAGAATGAACTCTAGGGTCTCTGTCCGGTGCAGAATATACACCTACCAAGCGACGGATTTTTACTAGTTGTAGTCCCGTTTCCTCCTCTAACTCCCGTTCTACTGTGGTGGGAATATCTTCACCCCAATTAACGATTCCGCCCGGTAAACCCCACTGTCCTGTATCGCGCCGCCGAATAAATACAATTCGGCCATCAGGTAAAATCGGGATGATCGTTGTACCAGTAATGGGATGGCGAAATAAAATACCTAGTACAGTTTGTATAAATTGCCATAATCGAAACATAGGCACGATCGGTAACAGTAAAACTAAAAAGAAATTTTGGTTTCTGGGAGGTTATTTTAAAGCATAAAAAAAATGCTTCCAATTTTAATATTATTTTCGGGCGCTCATACTTCAGGATACCCGTTTATTTCTTAATTTCTAGGAAAATGAGAAAGAAACAGGACAACAAAAGTTGGTAACCTAACCAGCCTGTTAGACGATCGTAGGCTATTTTAGTTCTAAATAAACACAAATCCAACTTCCTTACCATTCGAGGCCAGGTTTTCCACTTTTGGCTGGCTGGCTGTTATGATCGTCAGAACAGATGAAGTTCGGTCACTTTAGGCGAACGAGTTGTCGCCCTATTCCTTTCCAATAGGTAGGTTTTCATCTATCGAATGGCAGATATTCCAAGGTAAAATAACTTTGGCAGTGGAACCATACCTGTGGATCGGCTTTTTCATGGCAGGTTTTGAGGAGTGTTGAGAAGCCTTTGTTTCTTAAACATTTCTCAATGAACGGAAGTCTGAAATCAGCGATCGAGATGGATGTTTTTGGATACAAGTATCGCCGCAGTAAGTTTGAGCAGCGATTTATTACCAAAACACCATACTACCCATATTCGGACAGGGCAATATGGGTAAAAAACCTGTCTAGCCCAGTCCATCTGTTTTTGTTGTTTATTCAATTGAGGTCAAAATGTCTAAGCGCCGCAACCTAAAAAAAGAAAAAGCGCAGCGCAACAAAGCCTATGCTCGAAAGTTTCGCAAACAAAATACAGGGCGTTTCTCCAAGAATCAGTCTTGGAGAGGTGGTAAGAAGAATCAAGATCAGTTTGACAATCAAAGCGAGGATTTTGAAAAGCAAGAATAATCAAGGTTTGAGATTGTCGCGATCGACGATCTCGAACCATTGCTCGCTTTAGGATCTCTTTAACCTTTCTTCTGAAGTGACGATCGCTGGGAACGCTAAGTTGAACTTGGAAACCCCAACCATACCTAAAGGTTTGGTTGCGGGTGCTTCACGTTCACTGGAAGGAAAGCCGAGATTTAGCTGCTTGAAGAGCTTGTTTCACTTGCTCAAAGCCCGTGCCACCATAGCTATTGCGAGCCGCTACTACTCGCTGTGGAGCGATCGCTTCATAGATATCGGCTTCAAAAGCTGGGTGCAAAGCTTTCCACTCCTCTAAGGTTAAATCCTTGAGGAGTTTCCCCCCGGCAATGCTCGTTTTAACCACTTTCCCCACTAAGTTGTACGCTTCTCGAAAAGGTACTCCTTTGGCGGCTAGGTAGTCAGCTACATCTGTAGCATTGGAAAAGTCTTCTGCTACGGCTTCTGCCAAACGGTTTTTCCGGAATTCAATTCCCTCTTGAAAAAGAATAGTCATTGCTTCTAAGCAAGCTTTTACAGTCTTCACCCCATCAAAAAGCGCTTCTTTATCTTCTTGCAAATCTTTGTTATAAGCCAAAGGCAGTCCTTTCATCAGGACTAGCATGGCTTGCAGGTGACCGAAAACCCTGCCGCTTTTGCCCCGTACTAATTCTGCCACGTCGGGATTTTTCTTTTGAGGCATGATGCTAGAACCCGTGGCGCAGCTATCTTTCAAAGTGATAAAGCGAAATTCCTCAGATGCCCACATAATTACTTCTTCACTCAGGCGGCTTAAGTGAACCATAATTAAGCTGGCGGCACAGAGGAATTCGATCGCGAAATCGCGATCGCTAACAGCATCCAAACTGTTCGCATAAACGTTACCGAAATGCAACTCTTTAGCCGTGAAATGCCTGTCAATAGGAAAAGTCGTCCCAGCCAAAGCACCAGCACCTAACGGAGAAACGTTTACTCTCCGATCGATTTCCCCCAGTCGTTCCCAGTCCCGTTGTAACATTTCAAAATAAGCCAGCAGGTGATGGGCTAAACTGACTGGCTGAGCGCGTTGTAGGTGAGTATAACCGGGGATCAAAGTTTCGACGTTAGTTTCAGCTATAGATAGCAGTACAGCTTGGAATTCTCTTAACTGGCTGCGAATTTGAGAAATTCGATCGCGCAGGTAAAGCCTGGTATCCGTTCCTACCTGGTCGTTGCGAGAGCGGGCAGTGTGTAATTTTTTACCTACATCACCGATAATTTCCGTCAGTCGGCGTTCGACGGCAAAATGAACGTCTTCTGCATCAACTCCCGGATTAAATTTTCCTTCCCGGTATTCTTGACGGATTTTTTCTAAACCTGCAACTATCTGTTCTCCCTCGATTGAAGAAATAATACCTGTATGGGCTAGCATCTTTGCATGAGCTTGCGAACCCGTCAGGTCGTACTCGATCAATTCTATGTCAAAACCGATACTCGCATTAAAATTAGCGATCGCCGGATGTAAAGCCGATTCAAATCGCTGACTCCAAGTTTTAGATTCGGTAGTAGCACCTAATTGTTGAGCAAATTCCGTATCCAACTTTCCCTCTTGATTTTCCAAATAGCCGTGTTAGGACGTTAAAAATTAAATAGGAAAAATTCAAAAGCTTACTAGATGCAGCTTTTGGATCTTTTTTCCTCACCTATCAATCCTTACTTTCTGTGGAAGCGGCAGGAAATATAAGCTTCAGATGTACTAGTGCGAAATGGCAGAAATAACTTACTAGTGGAAAAAGCTTAAAAAGCTAACTTTACAAACTTTCTCCTTTTACCTCCTGCCGACTGCCATTATGCCTTCTTGCACTAACCGACGCCTGTCATGCCTCGAATAAAGTAACCGATAATCACTCCCAAGAACAAAGCCCAGATTTGTCCTGACTGAACAAAATGATTCCAAGCTCTTTGCACTTGCCCAAACAAATCCGGATCGCTCACTTGCTGGGCTAACAATGTTAACTCAAAAGTTAACTTGGAGAATAACAGAGGGAAAGAACTTATTCCGTGAGCTTGGCTACCGATCCAATCAGTCATTGTCTGTATTTGGTTAAAAACCATCACTATCTTTCCTCGCGCAATTTGGAGTTAATTATAACTTTTGAACTAACCTATCGTTTTAGATCGCAAAACAAACTAAAGTCAAATTATTGACTAAATTTTTCTAAACTTGATTGCCAAAAAAATATTAAATCACCGGGCCTTCCAAACAAATATATAACCCCTTCTCCATTCAAACATTCGGTGCAATCTGCATTACTACTAACGTCATATCATCTCCGTTGCGATTTCCCTGACCGATAAATTGCTGTACTTGACCGAATAAATAATCTAAAATAGCTTGCACGTCTTGGCAATGCTGACAAGCTTGCTCGAAAGCACGAGTGAGGTTTTCTTCATCAAAACGCTCTCCACTAGGATTGGATGCTTCGGTAAACCCATCCGTGTAATAAATTAACGTATCGCCTGGAGCTAAATCTACCTGAGCTTCTTCGTACTGCGAATTGGTATCCAAACCAATTAACATACCCAAAGTATCTAAACGCTTGACCGATCGCGTAGATGCCTGCCATAACAAAGGCGGATTGTGAGCGGCATTGCTGTAACAAAGGATACCAGTTTCTAAATTGTACTCGGAATAAAACAAAGTTACGAAGCGATGGGAGTTTTCCAAATCGGCGTACATCACTTGGTTCAAATGTTGCAAAATTCGACCTGGAGAATGACCGTTTAGTACTTCTGCCCTCAACATTCCCCTGGTCATGGTCATAATTAAACCAGCCGGAACACCTTTGCCCATCACATCTCCGATCACTATGCCCCAGCGGTTGCATAAAGAGGGCTTTTCGCCAGACAAACTAGCTTGGGGAGTATGGCAAGTCGGGATAAAATCGTAATAATCTCCACCCACCCGATTAGCCGGTTTACAGCGAGCAGCTAACGCCAGACCGGGAATTTGAGGACATTGGCGAGGAAGCAATCGCTGTTGGATTTCCGCACCAATTTCTAGTTCTCGATCGAGACGTTCTTTTTTTCTCAGTTCTACAGTTAGTTCATCATTTGCGATCGCCACAGCTGTTTGATCTGCTACTAAGCGAACTAACTTTTGCCTGGTTTCCGTCCAACTATACTCGGGATCGGGGCTGAAAACGTACAAACGTCCCCTTTCTATTTGTTTAACTAAAATAGCAGTACCGAACAGATGGATATCTGGGCCTAAGCAATTAATTAGTTGCTCGTCTAAAAGTGCTAGTTTTTTTTCCACCCCAGATGCTTCGCTCAAGTCTAAAGGTACTAACGCTTCGCCTGCTTGGGTGGAATTTTTCGCCGTTAGGTTTTTTAAGTTACTAGTTGCTTTTTCGATCGCTTTTCGGATTTCCGTACCTTGAAGACTATCCTGACAATGGAGTTGTTCTAACTTAATTTGACCGTTTGGTTTAATCAAAATTAAAGCACTACCATCTGCATCGGTAACTCGCGTTGCCATCAGAGGAACCAACTCTAAAAATTGATTCAGATTATTAAAACTCCTTAAAGCAAATCCTAGAGAACTAAGTAAGTCTTGGATTTTGTGCTGTTCTCGATGTAAACGCGCTACCAATTCTTTGAGGGCAAAAACAGGTGTCACGTCAGCAGAGGTATCGTTGCGATCGTCTGATGATGGAGAGGATGGTCTGGGAAGGGGCAAAGCAGTCATTGGGTCAGCCGTTATAGTAGTTAATCAAGCATAAAACAATAGCATTTCGGTACAGGTGTTAGTTAACCTTCTCAAAGAAGAATGCTAAAGAAATGCCAGCAGTTCAGTTTTAACAACTATCACCTGTTTGGTTAGTACGGATGACTTTCTAAACTGGTGAGAGTGGTTAACATTCTATACAAGACCGAGCAAAAGAATGCTGTCACTTTTTGGAAGGTCCTTCTCAAAGTCAAAAACTGTTCTCTTTGGGAAAAGGCGCTAGGGAATATAGCATTATTCCTTCGCACCAAAAACTTTCACCACGTAACTGCGGACGGGATAAATTTTTGGCAATGAAGCTTCCCCTAGCTGAATTTAAGATGGAGTTACCAAGGGTGAGTAAGGATAAGTTATTGAATATTCAAGTATAGAGCAGCCATGATAGCGTTAATTGGCTATTCTGCCAATAGCTTTCAGGAAAATTTTATATATTAATTAAAGCAAGTTGATAGTTATTTTGGTTGAGGCCGATCGTAGGTGGCGGGTAGTCCGTAAGCAAACAAAATCTTTTCACGGGCTGCTGACGACGCACGACCTACGATCGAGATTAACCGCTTAGCAAAGCTTCTACGAACTCATAGCTGGAAAAAGGGCGTAAATCTTCAATACCTTCACCAGCACCAATAAAACGGATCGGCAAACCTAATTGCTTCACTACTGCTAAGGCAACACCGCCCTTGGCAGTACCATCCAGTTTGGTTAATACAACACCACTCAGCTTGGCTGCTTCCGAGAAGACTTGAGCTTGCCGCAAACCATTTTGGCCGAGAGTAGCATCTAGAACTAGCAGAGATTCTACATGGGCATCGCTAGCTTTTTTATCGATGATGCGACGAATCTTCGTGAGTTCTTCCATCAAGTTTTTCTTGTTTTGGAGTCGGCCCGCCGTGTCTACTAATAATAGTTCCGTACCTCGCGATTTAGCAGCCGCGATCGCATCAAACACTACTGCCGCCGGGTCGGTATTCTTACCGGGGTTGGCTACTACTTCCACCCCGCTGCGCTGACCCCAAACTTTAACTTGTTCTACAGCAGCGGCTCGGAAAGTATCTGCGGCAGCAATTAAGCATTTATAACCGGATTTATCAGCTAAATGGGCAATTTTGCCAATGGTTGTGGTTTTTCCCGCTCCATTGACACCTGTCATCAGCCAGATATTGAACGTTTCTTTTTCAGGGACAAAACTTACTTTGTGGGATTTTTTCAAAGGTGCTTCCAGCATATTTCGCAGGATTTGCTTCAAATACGCGATCGCTTGCTCTGGCGGTAAAGCTTCTTCTCGCAGTTTACTTTGTAGCTCACCTATGATATAATCTGTTGCCTCTACTCCCACATCGGCTTGCAATAGCAAAGCTTCGATTTCCATGACCGCTGCTTGATTGAGCGGCCCTTGGCCAACAATTGCCTTCAGTTGGTTGAGGATGTTACGGCGAGTTTTGTCTAAGCCTTGGCGGAGCTTTTTGAGCCAAGTAATTTCTTCGATCGAAACATCTTCCGGACGACGCCCTTGAGCAGCGAGAACTTCTGCCGACCACAAGAACCCTTCATCAAAAGCAAGTCCGGATATTTCTTCTATGCTGGGAGCTTCAGCTACTACCGCAGGCTGAACTTCTGGTTCTGGTTCTTCTATAGCTGTGGCTTTGAGCCGTTCTAACCTGGCTTGTCGGTCATCTCGCGCCCAAAATGGTACTGCGGCAGTTTCTGTAGCGGTTGTCGCCTCTTCTACTTCTACTGTTTCTACTGCTGGAGAAATCTCAGACGATGCCGTTGTCGCAGCAGTTGTTTCCGTGACTACTGCTTCTGAGGTTTGTTCTATTTCTGGCTGAGGAGTAGTAACAGTTGTCTGCGGTTGGGCTTCTATTGCTGCGGATGATTTTAAATCAGCAGTTTCAGATATATCTGTAGTTGTTTCTATAGCAACAGTTGCGATCGGTTCTGCTACCTCGACAACGGATTCTGCTTCTACTTCAGTAGAATCAGCAACTTCAGTTATGGTTGTTTCTATTTCTTCTGTAGCTGGGGTTGTTTCCAACTCCGAAGGAGAAGTAACTTCCGATCTCGGTATCTCTACTTCCGGAGTTACTTCAGTTTCAGCAGGTGTGGTTAGTTCTGTTTCGGCTGGCGTTTCTTCTGAATGTTGCCGTGTTTGAATATTTTTGTAGGCAGCTTTTGCCCAAGCTAGATAATCTTCAGCCACTTGCTGAGATTGAGCTTGAGTGGTTTCAGTTTCAGGTTCAGGTGACGGTACGGTTGGTTTTTCCTGAACTGTTTCTGTCTGTTGATTTTGATTTTCTTCTTTTGTGTCGCTAAACTGACGCCGGAACCAATTAAAAACCATAGCACCTACTGAATGGTTGCCAGAACTACTGTTGCTTGGAATTGAAAGTTTTAACCGAGAGGAGATTCAGCTTTGAGTTGGTCGCTGACTCGACGCAAAACCCCATTAATGAATCGATGCCCTTCTTCTCCACTGTACCGTTTTGCTAGCTCTACTGCTTCGTTAATCGATACTCGTTCGGGAATCCCTAAAAACATGATTTCGCAGACTGCGATTCGCAGAATATCGCGATCGATCCGAGCTAGGCGATTTAATTGCCAATCTACCATTGCTTGGGTCAATAGTCGATCTACGTCCGATCGCTTGACATTGACGGTACGAATAATTTGTAGTGCGTATTCCCGTACCTCTACTTGATTGGAGAGTTGAATAAATTCCGGTAATTCCACAGAAGCACCAACTCGGTTGATCGCTGTTTGAGCCAGTTCGATCGCTTCGCTGACCATTGCTTTGGCGCTTTGGACATCGACGGCGCGAATTTCGCTACTCAATAGGCGATCGGTACTGCGTTGTAATTCGGCAGATGCAGTTTCTAAAGCATCTTGAACTTCTGTAGTCAGAGTCCGAATCGCGGCAACTAAAATATCGTTTAATTGCTGAGAGGAAAGTTTTTCTGGATTGCCAGGTAGCTGTGAAAGGCTTAGGAGAGCCAATTCACGAGCAATTCGACGGGATTGCATGGAATTTTAGTTATATATAATTGGAAATCAAAGTGGCGAGGGGGGAAATGATAAATAAGGACTAGGAAGTTTATTCGGATCGATAATTAAGAAATGACGATTTACCATCCAGATTTTTAGTCGCTTATCAGCAATTACCCCTTAATCATCTGAAAATTTGACAAATTTTGAAGTTCGCTTCATCTTTCCTCAAGCATAGGCTGTTCGAGCTTTCGCTCTTGTAAGCGCGGTAGAGAAGATGATGATAAGGGAGTTAAGGGATTAGGGCTGACGATGCCACCAGAAACTATTACTTTGAAGGCATCTTCTACAGACATCGCGAGGTCTACAACTTCCTCTTCTGGTACGATCGCATACCAACCCGTGGTGGGGTTTGGAGTTGTCGGGATGAACACGCTCAACATGGAAGAGTTAGACAGATGCGCCTGCATCTGAGCGCTTAAGGTTCCCGTCACGAAAGCGATCGCCCAGATGCCCCGACGCGGATACTCTACTAATACCACGCGCCGAAATTTTCCATTAGAATCCTTGAGCAGGGTTTCTAGAAGTTGTTTGAGAGTTTTGTAAACTGCACCTGCTAAAGGAATGGCTTGCAGGAGGCGTTCGCCTACTTCTAATAACCATCGCCCCGCGATATTGCGTGCCATCAAGCCAATTAGCAGAATAAAAAACAGCGGGACAGCTAGCCCCACTGCTAAATTCAGCAAGTTGACTAGGATAGGATGCAGGTCATCGAACGGATTGAGTTGCTTGGGAACGCTAGTGAGAAACTCGATCACCCAAGTCGCGATCGTAATCGTCAGCCAAATGGTGGTAGCCAAAGGAATTACTACCAGTAAACCTGCGATCAGGTCATTTTTTAAGTCCTGCTTTAAGCGTTCGATCACAGACAGCCCACTCTCTTTTAACCAGCTGGGAAAATTATCAAGTCCGCTAAGACCCTATTCCCTTACCCTAACCTACTCTAGAGGAGAGCCATACTAGCTTTAGATGAGGTCGTCCACCGATCGGCTAGAAAACTCTGCTCTAGGAAAATTTTACGGGAGCGGAGAATGAGTAAGTTAAGCCTTTACCATTTTGGCTAGCGAGTATGGCATAGCTATAAGGAAGGACTTAGATACTATAGGGACTTGGAGATGATGGTATCAGACTTAACATTTTTTCGCATACTGTATTTTTTGCTTAATTGGAAGAACTCAATCGAGCCGGATCGACTTTTTCTTCTCGATCGCTAAGTCCGTTATTTGCTAGATCTAGGTGCAAGTTTGGCAGATTTTTCAATTCCCAGACTTTCAATAAAATCAGATATTCGTAGAAAGTTTGCAAACTACACCAAGCCAATCCTGCTTTCCCATCTAGACAGCCGCCCAGCAGAAAGTACATATAGATAAAGCGTAGCAGGGGGCGAAATGGTAAGCGCAATGATAGGTCTTTGAGCGCCCGCCTTCTCTCTACTTCCGATTTACCAAAAAATAGTTCTCCCCAATTGACTTTTCCCGTTTCTAGTTGACGGAGCGTTTCTTTGGCTTCATCAGTAGAATAGCGGTTGTGTTTGTCAATCCAGCGGCTCAATCCTTTACTACAAGTGTAATGGGGATAAGTTTCTTTTAAAAAGCTGGTTTTTCCGTCACAAACTTCCCGTTCCGTGTGTCCGTAATCGGTAAACCAAACTTTATCTTTCCGAAATAGACGCATTTGGTAACGGGGATACTGCGTGCTGCGGCGAATCCAGTTTCCCATGAAAATGACTCGTTCAGCTACGTAATAACCGATATATTCCTGACTTTGGATGGCTTGAAGGCATTCTTGAAATAGCTCTTTTGTCATCCGCTCATCAGCTTCTAGAATATAAACCCATTCATGAACGGCGGGAACCGATTGCAGCATCCAAGTGCGCTGGCGTCCGTGGCTTTCAAACGGATGCTGCACTACGCGAATTGGATAGCGGCTAGCAATCTCTACGGTGCGATCGCTACTCATAGAGTCTACTACTATTACGTCATCTGATAATAAAGCCGATTCGACACAATCAGCGATATCAATTTCTTCGTTGTAAGTCAGGATATAAATCGAAAACATGGAAAATTTTCGGCCACCACAAAATTTAAGGCTTTCACAAAATACTTTGCTCTCAAGACTCCCCTGATGCTCGGCATTAAAGTCACTACCCAAGACAACAAAAGTAGAGTAGGAGTAGAGTAGGGTTTAATTAGCTAAACCTTCACTCTTTTAGCATTGCTAATAATTTCTTGCCCTACTTCTATTTACTAACGCATGGATGCTTTTCGAGGCCCCATTTGTGCAGACAGCAATCCTCTCAATCCAGTGGCGGTAATAATGAAGTATCCTACCGCTAAAAACAAACTGCTAACACCTATTTGCACCTGAGATTTTAAAGCTTCTGTTTTGGTTTGCTTTTCCAGTTGTTGTTTGCGATCGCGAACTTGAGTGAGAGTTTGATTGCTAAAGTCTTTAGCTTGTTCGTTCAAAAACTTATCCAATTCTGCTGGGTTATCTTTCGATTTTTGCAGTACTTGTTTGAGTTGTTCTGGAACTTGAGGGTTGTTGATGGTTTGAGTTAGCCTCTGATCGTCTTTGAGCAAATCCCCGATTTGCGTTCTAAGTTGAGTTTGCCGCTGTTCTACTTGCGCCCTAAAGCCTGCACTACTCAGTTGACTTTCTGCTTGGGTTGCTTCTTGATTAATTCTCTCAAGTCTTTGATTACTAGCTAGTCGAACATTATTAATATGCAGGGGTGCAATCAACAAAAAGACTAACCCCAAAATTCCCGAAAGAATTAACGTGCCTAGTTTTACATACTGCCAAGCTGGACTGCCACCTGGGGAGCTATTTAGCTCTTCCATCCAAGCGCCCGCAAACAATAAACCCATACCTAGCATCGGTATAAAGCCGCGCTCGACTAACTGGGTCATTGCGTTGAGTTGCCAACCTCGATCTAGGGGGCTAAAAGGTGGTGCTGAGGGAATCAGCAGGACTATAGTGTCGAGTAGGAAAGACAAAATCAAAACTACCCCAACAAGTTTTGCGATTAGAGCAGCTGGCGGGGAAATCAGACGGTTTGGACTCGCTTTCATGAGTTGATTGGTAAATTAACTTACTTATGGTTTACGGCAAACTAAAAACTTTGCTTTCTCTAGTTTGTCATGGCTTTTAATGTCATAGAGCTTATTTAGCTTTTTTTGACAGCTAGAATATGCTCCATATCTGAAACTAGCTTCTGTAGAACCATTGGCCGCTCGGCTGCGGTCTACAATATATAACTATTTTAAGTATACCCGTTGCTTTAGGAGATTATGGTTCGGCTGGCGTAAAGAGCTACAGGTAGTTATCTAAGTGGATAAAAAGGCGATCGCGATCCTTAGCAACGGGTTTTAGCATTACAACTAGTTTTGCGATATCAACAATATTAAGCTTTTTTAATTTTATCCTCCAGAGCGCTTTTATTTCTATTGAAACTCTAGTTTCATAATTATCTGTTTAATTAACTCTCCTATGAGAAATTTTAATAAAATTGTCAACCTTTTTGTCTGAATACTTATCCTAACTTTATTGCATTTTGTAATAAATTATAAAATTAATTAAAGTATTGATTTTTGCAACCATATTTAAGCTTAATTTGCCGAATAGCTTGGTAAGTTAATCAAAATAAATGAGTTTTATCTAGTTTAAATTATTAAAAATTTAAACCAATTATTTTATTTAATTCATGAGTTTAAATATACTTGTTGGAATAGGATATTACATATCCAAGGATGTAGATATTAATTGCTAAATGATTAATTTATTTAGGTATTTAATGTATGATGTAGTAGCGCTATGCTTCATTTAAGTTCTTGAAGCTACCCATACTTAAAAGACGGAAATTTTAATCTCCGGCAAACTGATACCCTTAGCTTTAGCGATGGGCTTTATCCTCTGAATTTTGGTCAAATTAACCAGTAAATCAATCATGAGCAAAGTAATTCGCGGCCTTATTTTTGTAGTGGATGATAATATCGATACAGATCAAATCATTCCGGCAGAATATCTCACGCTGGTTCCTTCCAAACCGGATGAATATGAAAAACTAGGAAGCTATGCTATGGCAGGTCTACCCGATCGTTATGGCAAGTTTATTTCATCTGGAGAAATGAAGACCACTTATCCGATTATCGTCGCAGGAGAAAACTTTGGTTGCGGTTCTTCGCGCGAACACGCACCGATCGCTTTAGGTGCATCTGGTGTAGAAGCGGTAGTCGCACAGTCATACGCTAGAATATTCTTCCGTAACTGTTCGGCAACAGGTGAGCTTTACCCTTGGGAGTCGGAAGCACGCTTGTGTGATTTATTTGAAACCGGACAGGAAGTTTCGATCGACTTTGAGCAGAATCAGTTGATTAACCACACCTTGGGTCAAACATATTCTCTCAAACCGATCGGAGAAGTTGGCCCAGTGATCGAGGCTGGAGGAATTTTTGCTTATGCACGGGAGACAGGGATGATTTCTCGCTAACATAACGTCAGTATTAATTAGTAGGTTGCCCTTGTCTGTCCTAAAAGCAGGAAATAGCTTGACAAGGGTTTACAATGATTAAAACTTTTGTTTGAGAAAGATTGCCCTTATGCTGCTCAAGTCTACCACCCGTCATATTCGGATCTTTACCGCTGAAGTCGAAAACAACGAGCTAGTTCCCAGTGACAGCGTTTTAACTTTGGATATCGATCCAGATAATGAATTTAATTGGAATGAAGAGTCTCTGCAAAAGGTTTATCGCAAATTTGATGAACTGGTAGAGTCGTATAGCGGAGAGGATTTGACTGAATATAATATCCGTCGCATTGGTTCGGATTTAGAGCATTTAGTGCGATCGCTTTTACAAAAAGGTGAAATTAGTTACAACTTAGATAGCCGTGTTCTAAATTATAGCATGGGCTTACCACAAGTTGTATCTGACAAGTAACGGAAATTCTTTTTGGCATTGCTTAGAATCAGGAGCTAAGTAATATTTCGTACTCATTTCTTTAACTAGCACTTCCGCTAATTTTTACCACTGTCCCGGCTCGACCGAGCGATCGCCGAAAGTCTGGCCAGGATAGTAAATTTAACAGTGCTTGAGTAAAGTAAAAGTATATGGCTCCTGATTTGCCAAATTTTTCTTGCCTTTTATAAAGTTAAGTTAAATCGTAAAAATCAACCAAATTAAAAGTATTTAAAATTCTTATTTTTTGTCAAAAAATTGATTCAAATAATTCTAAACAGGGACAATATTTTCGATATCGCCAACCAATACCCAAGCTTTTAAGTTCACTATTGGATAGGTTAATGAAACTCCTGATTTAATTTAGATGTCAGCCGTTAATTAATAAATATTAACTTAAATTAAATTTATTTTGGCTTGTGGAAGCATAACTATGGCAGAAATAGTTCTGTTTCATTATGGATGATTATATATACGCGAAAGCAAAAAATAAAAAAATAAGTGTTTGTTGATGCCGAGCATGGTCGAGTGGCTTTGCCGAGGTACGTCCTGATTACTCATTAACAAGAAAAAAGCTTAATATATAACCATCTAAATTCTTTCATTAAAAATATTAAGATAGTTATGAATCCCTGGCAATACAAACCTTGGTGGTGTCAGCCTTGGTCGATTATACTCACAGGCGTGACGTTAATTGGTGGTAGCTGGCTATTATTCAAAATTATTTGGGTAACAGCGGTCATTTCCTTGCCCGTTTTAACCTGGATGGGCTTTTTCTTAATTGTTTGGCCCCAGTTGATGCGGCAAAGCGCGATCGAAAAAGAAGATTCTTAGCAGAGATTGGGATACGCAGATAGAAAATCTATCTAATCCAAGTAGAGTGCATAACTTCCATCAATAGATCGGTAACTACTTATGATTCAGGCGCTACAATCGAAAATTATTAATCAAATCGATCGAATTTACTACAAATGAGATGCCTTGGGTTTGTTGGCGATCGCCAGCCATGCCTGAAGGCTTAGAGTGAAGGAATCTTCATGGGAGACGCTGCTAAAATTACTTGTCCCAATCAACTTTGTCAGGCTCCCAACCCCGAGGCGCACAGATTTTGCCAGCGATGTCGCACTCCTTTACCGAAACGCTATTTGTGGGCTGTAGGTGCTGGGATAGAAGGATATAAACCTGGAAAACTGTTGGGCGATCGCTATTTGGTCAAACGCGATCGCATTTTGCTGGATACTAAACCTGGATTTACCCCATTATTTCCCACCGATATTCCCGATGCACTTTTGCCATACCTGCGGTTATTTTCCTACCAGTTGCACGTTCCTCAAGTGTATGGAAAATTACCACCTCTTAAGAAAAACCAAAACCAAGAAATTTGGCTCTTAGAACAAGCGCCTATTTTTAGCGATCGCAAAGACGAAGCCCCTGTGTTGCTCCCAAAGTTAACAGCGCTATGGAAAAACAGTTCTACCATACGTCAGCTAAATTGGTTGTGGCAGATCGCTCATTTGTGGCAACCTTTTAGCTACCTGGGAGTAGCAAGTAGTTTGCTAGAGCCAAAACTGCTTAGAGTAGAAGGTTCTTTAGTCCGCTTGTTGGAATTATCTTTCGATCGCGAAGAATTAACTCTCAAAGACCTGGGTCTATTTTGGCGAGAATTGGTAAACGATACCAAACCCGAAATAGCAGATTTTCTAGCAGAACTTTGCCAGCAAACGATCCGCCAGCAAATATCTATTGATGAAGTAATTGCACAGATGGATCGAATACTGGGGGAGGTGGCTCGATCGCAAACTCGCACCTATCAAATCGCTACATTAACAGATACAGGGCCAACCAGACAGCGCAATGAAGATGCTTGCTATCCACCTAGCGGAAGCTTTAACCAAATTCCCATCGATTCTCAAGTTCTAGCAGTCGTCTGCGATGGAATTGGAGGACACGAAGGCGGAAATGTTGCCTCCAACTTGGCAATTGAAACCGTAGTATCTCAAATTTCGCAATATGTAGAGGCAGAGGTCAGCCATTTCCAGCCGATCAATCAATTAGAAAGCGCCGTCTGCGATGCTAACGATCGGATCAGCGAGCGTAACGATCGAGAAGGAAGATTCGATCGCCAACGGATGGGAACCACCCTGGTGATGGCTTTAACCAACAATCACGAAATGTACGTTACCCATATAGGGGATAGCAGAGTTTATTGGATTACCAGTACTGGTTGCCATCAAGTCACCCTCGATGATGATGTAGCCAGTCGAGAAGTTCGCCTTGGCTATACTTTATACCGGGAAGCTTTACAACAACTAGGGTCTGGCTCTTTAGTACAAGCATTAGGGATGAGTTCCTCAAACAACCTACATCCCACCGTACAAAAATTAATCATCGATGAAGATAGTATTTTCCTACTTTGCTCTGACGGCCTCAGCGATAATGACCGAGTAGAACAATTTTGGGATACGGAAATTCTGCCAGTTTTAGCTGGGAAAATCGATTTGGCAACCGCAGCAGCTAAATTAATCGAAATTGCGAATACTCAAAATGGCCACGATAACGTCACCATTGGTTTGATTTACTGCCAAGTTAAGGAGCCAGAGACAGCAGACCGCAAAAAAAAGTCACAGACCGCAAAAATCAGCCTTGGTTTGCCCTCATATCCAATTACGGAATTACCATCTGAAAACTCTCCATCCTCTCTGAAAACTCAACTGCTTTCATCACCGCGCCGAACACCCAGGTTGTTACCTTTATTATTGGGAATCGCTTTATTATTAGGTGTGGGTGCTATGCTGCTTTATTTTTTGGTAGGAAAATGGGGAGAGTCAACAGTTTTAAGCACTGTTGAACCGGAAATTAAGCCAAATACTCCTACCATCGCCAGTCCGGTTCCCACGAAATCTTCAGACTCTTTGCTGCCTACGGGAGCGACGATCCGAATCGAAAACGGATTAGCAAAAAACTCCCAAGGTAAAATCGTGCAGCTTTTGTTATATCCAGCACCTCATCAACCATCCGATAAACCACCTGCACCGATCGGAATAATCCCAGGCCAAACTCTTTTGGAAGTGAAAACTCAAGTTGTTTTAGGACAAAACAGATGGTTGAAGCTGAAAGTTTGTACGGCTACCGAACAAGAGCCGAATGGGAAACAGCTACGGAGTACTAACAATTCTTCTAGTAATAACCCGCCTTCTTCTGCTTCTGCAATTAATTTCGTAAAAGCCTCCCAAGAAGGATGGGTTAAACAAACAGATTTGGAACTCCACATTCAGCAAAATGGTCTACAGCAACCAGCAGACTCAGCAAAATGTAAGGTTCCTTCTCCGCCTGCGACCCCTACAGCAAATTAACTAGATTGAGACTAGCCGCGCTTTTAGGGCGGCGATTCTTGGGCTGAACACTGCCTCCACCAAGTAATTTTAGTTTTGGTCTTACAGATTCATGTCTAGTCCGACTACACCTTTTACAGCAAGCGCTCTGACGGACTACTCCCCAAGCGTAAATTTCCGTGTGCCCCACAGTATTTAATTGCTTTTTCGTCCTTACAGTTTGGACTTTCTATTGACTGTTAGGAATTTCGAGATTACGGAGTAGGACGTTAAACCTGTTTGCTCATCGTTCTCGCGGTCATTGACCTCTTAGTATTGTATCAACAGCCGTCGTTCTACGACGGGGTTTTAAACCCAATTTTTCGATACTCTTAAATAATCGATAGACTGATAAAAAACTGGTAAAAAAAATAGCTCTCGTCCAGGTCTTTATATCCAAAGGTTCTGAATGTCGCCATTTGAAAGTCCTTGCCTCAACTTAAGCATAGCTCGCCTGGTGGCTGCTGAGGCAGAACACTTTGCCATCTGGGTTTTAAAAGCTCCTTATCCTGGTGGATATCTCCACCACGACTGCATTTGGCCAGAAACCTTAACCCAGACCTGGCTTGCTTGGCAGGAAATGTTTTCCCCCTTTAGCTGGTCAGGTTCCCCGAAAGTATCAGTAGCTGAAGTAGCTTTAGCGCCAACTTTGGTAGTGGTTTCTAGTCCTTTGCAGCAAACTACCTCTTATGGTGGTCGTCTGATGCAGCAGTTGGGAATTCAACTTTGGCAGTGGTTGTTTGAGGGGCAAATTCAAAGTAGCCTCGATCACAGTCAAGGAATCGCGATCGGTCTGGATAAACCTTTGCGGCTGCGCCTGGAAATTCGCGACCCAGACTTAATTACTTTGCCTTGGGAAATCATGCAACCCCAACCGGGCAAACCAGCGGTCTCGTTGAGTCAACAACTACTGTTTAGTCGCACTACCAGCGATGTCGCGCCTTTGCCAGTGTTGAGACCGGAGCAAACTTTAAATATTTTGCTCGTTTTAGGACAAGATGCCCCCGATCGAACTCCTGTTTCTGGTCGGTTAAAACTGGAACAAGAAGCGATCGCATTAGCGAGAATTTTGGAAACTAGCGGCAGCTTTAATCCTTCGGCTACTCTGGTTCCTTGCCAAGTCGATACTTTGATCATGCCTACCCCAGCCGAATTGATTTCCCAGCTGGAGCAAGGTTCTTACAATATGTTTTTTTATGCAGGTCACGGGGTTCCTGCACCGGATGGCGGGTTGCTGTTTTTGGGCCCTGAGGTGACGATGAACGGGACTGAACTGGCACAAGTTCTGACTCGCTGCCAGGTCATACTAGCAGTATTCAATGCTTGTTGGGGCGCTCAATCAGCTAGGTATAACAATCAACCGATTCCTCGCAGTAGTTTGGCGGAAGTGCTGCTACATCATGGCGTTCCGGCAGTAGTGGCGATGCGAGATGCGATCGCAGATGAGGAAGCGATTAGTTTCATTAAAGCTTTTGCTCGTGCTTTGGCCGATCGAATGTCGATCGATCAGGCAGTGGCGGTGGCGAGGCAACAATTACTCACTCTTTACAAGTTCAATCAACCAGCTTGGACTTTGCCCGTCCTATATATGCACCCCGATTTTAACGGGCAATTGCTCCAACCTTTGGGAGAAGGAATCACCGAATTACCAGAAAATTCTCTTACTTGGGTGGGGCGAGAAAAAGCGGCTTTCGTGCGTCCGCTGGGAATCGATAAGGTTTGGCCGATTCGGGGCGGGCTGATGCGGGTGGGACGCCGCCAGGAAAACGATTTGGTAATTTGCGAAAAGTGGGTGTCTCAGAGACACGCAGAAATTATTTGTCGAGACGATCGCTTTGGCGCTAACGTTCGCCCTACTTACTTTCTAAGAGATTTTTCTCGTTTCGGTACGCTCATTTTAGATAATACGGGTTGGCGCAAAATCCATCATGAGGAAATTCCTTTAAAATCGGGAACCCAGCTTAAATTTGGCAGTTCTCACGGCCAAATTTGGGAATTTATGATGGAAGTTTAGATAACGATTTGTAAAAAACTTTGGCTTTCGCTGCTAGATTTTTAATTGCCTGACCGGGATTAAGGTGATTAAATTGGCAATTGAAACCGATAAAACCAGCCAAATAGCTGTTTACAGTTAGGTCTTGCTGATGATAGGGATTAATAAAAAAACTCTCTTGATGCTCTTAGAATTATTTCATTTGGTCTATTAATCGAAGAAAATCGAGATCGCTTTTACCGTAAAGATTGATATAAAAGTTGAATCAATTAGTCATCATTATAAATTGTGGGAGAAAAGGCAAACACCATTGCCATTTTTCTGCCACAAGAACCGATAATTAGCGATCGCAATTGGCACTGTTTGAGCTTCTGACAAGTTGCGGAACTAGTGAAGGTGCTAGTGTAGTCAATCTGCGGACAGCAAGAGTCAAAAAATAGACATAGGAGTTGAATTATGGCCAGTGAAACCAAGTATCCTCAATATTCATCAGATTTTTGGTCAGAAGCAGAACGTGAATTATGGGAGATGCTTTTACAAGATGAAACAAATTATTGCTGGAACACCGCCCATCCAGAGTCGGAAGCATACTTTACCGCTTTAGAAGCAGCATTTCCTTTAGATGAGCTTCTAGATACGGAAATAGAGGCTCGATCGCAAGCCCTATTTACACAGCTTGACCAACTTTGGGAACCAGAAGTTCCTGTAGCCTCTACGGAAATTGCCACCTCTCATTCCGATATTTTGGCTACTTTGTGCCAAAAATTTGCTTCTCGCGTTCCACAAGTTACCCTAGCGCTGATTGCCAAAACAGCGAAAGAACTAGTTTCTAGTAATTTATGCTTAGCAGAGAGATTAGTTAGATGCGTGAACGAACTCAGTATAGGCTGGACGGAAGAAGACTTGCTAGTGATGGCGCGTCCTCTAGCTTACGCTATGCGGGGAGACCAGACGGAAGCGATCGAAACATTCCTGGAAAAAGTAAGAGAAGTTCCTTTTGAAGAATTATCTCCAATGGAAAAAGCTCGTTTGAGTTTGGCGATTTCTCGCTACGCTTTTGCTGAATTAGAAACTACGAACGACCAATAAAGCGCGTGGCAAAATTTTGGGATCTAGTAGGTGATAAAGTACGAGCTTTCAGAATTGCAGCCGTTAAAAAGGCATAGGATAAAACTCCGACCACGGCCAAAATAAAGGTGCTAAAAATGCCAGTGGCGTTCCACAAAGCATGGAGTGCTGCTGCGCTAAAATACCCAATTCCTAGTATTTGCCAGCGCTGATTCGGCTTAAGTACGCTCAGACCAATGAAATAGCCCAAATAGCCGCTATAAGCCATATGTCCAGCCACGGAACCCAAAACTCGAGGAATTAGTAACTGCAATCCTGCTAACTCGCCCGCTCCTTGCCCTGCTTGCAAAGTTACATTCTGAATAATTTGTGGTATGTACTGGCTTAAAGTTTCTAGGAGCGTAAATCCCACAGCAGAAGCCGTTCCTAGCAAGATACCATCTAAAGGCTCCCAAACCCCGATCCGTTCTCGCCAAGGTGATGGCAAATTACGTCCTAATAAATATGCACCTAAAATTGGTAATGCTTTCAGTAATTCCTCCATCAAGCCAGCGCCAAAAAACATTTGGATTAGCAAAATCGGAAAACTCACGGCGTTAGCTGATGCAGGTACACTTCCCGGCAAAATTTCTCGGAAAATAACTATAAATAGCAATAATAATGGACTGAGTAAGATAAAAATAGTGGTTAAGCCGGAAAGTAACAGCACCCACCAAGGTTTATGCTTTCCACAAAGTTGATAAACAAAATAATAAGCTGCCCCAGCCAAGTAAGAAGCCAATGTTAAATTAAATGCCATTGACTTGCCTACAGAAGCAAACATTAAGACTACAAAGGTTACGGTAAAAATGCCGGGAATTAAATAAGCTTTTTGGATTAAATATTTGCCAGTTGAAAAGATGGGAAATAGTTGAGTAAAGCTAACGGAATCTGACTGACTTGTAGTTAATGAAGCGTAATTTTCGGCTTTCTCTCCTCTTGCTGGTTCTTCCTGTTGTTTAGTAGAAGCATATTCACACTCAAAGATAAACTCAGGCCCATTGTTACCTAGCGTGATGCGATCGCCTACCCGACAGATTTTGCATCCACTCAACTTTTCCCCATTGATATACGTACCGTTAGCACTGTTTAAATCGCAAACCAGCCAGCTAGGTGGAGCGCCTGCAAACTTAGTGATATGGCTGATTACGGTATGGCGTCGGGAAACCATTCCATATATTTTAGAATCCAAAACAACATGACAATTAAAATCTCGCCCTAGCACGATTTCGTCTAAGTTTTCCAGACAATAGCGACGTTCTGAGCCTGATTTACCATCAGGCAACTGACGAAGAAATCCCTCAGAAATGTCGCTGGCCATTCGATTTTAAGTTTTGGATTCTAAGATTTTAGATTTTTAAATTTCCCATTCAAGGGACTAAGGCTTTACCGTATTTACGGAGATAGTCAAAGCTAATTTAACTATAGTGCGTGTTAGGTAAGGAATTTGAAAAATATTATTTTCGTTAATCATTAAATTGCCTTAATAACGCACCATTATGTAAATCGGTAACCAATATGAATACTTTATGCGATCGTGCCAAAAGAGTTTATTTTTTCGCTCTCGTAAGTTAGGAGCTTGATATTTGTCTTCTCTTTCGGTTGTTTTTCGTTCCTTAGGTAGTATTTGACTAAGTTTTATCTACTAACCTTATTAATAAATAAATTAAAAATTAAAAAGGCAAAAATAGCCATTTTTAATTTTTAATTTATTTACTTATTGATTAGCGTTAGCGTCTTTAACAGCCGCATAAAACAATAATCCCCCCATTGGTACGCTAACTGCCAGAATAATACTCGTTACTAAGCTGCCTAGCTGGGGTTCTCCCGATGAAAGCTCGAAAATCGAACCAACGGCTGCAATCGCTGCGACACAGGCAGCGCCCAAGAAAAGGGCGCTTTTTGGCGTTGTATACACGGTTTTTTATTTTATACTACTGGTTGAACAGCTTTCGGCGAAAATCCGTATTTATTTAACTCTTGATTGAGAGCTAAACTATTTTCTACCCGGTCTACGAAAAGCACCCCATTGAGATGATCCATTTCATGTTGAATTGCACGGGCTAGTAATCCGGTAGCTTTTAAGTTGTGAGGACGACCGTATTCATCTTTATAAGCAACTTCCAAAGCTGCTGGGCGCTTTACATCCAAGTAAACTTTCGGAATGCTCAGACAGCCTTCTTGCGCTACACAGATATCGCGACTAAAACTCTTAATGGATGGGTTAATTAAAACCAGTGGTTGATTAGCTGCATTATCTGGTTCGCAATCGATCACGATTAATTGTTTGTGTATTGCTACTTGAGGTGCGGCTAAACCTATCCCATCAGCGCTGTACATAGTTTGCAGCATTTGGCGGACTAGATCCCGGATTTCCGAGTCTACCTTGGTGATGCGTTTAGCGGGTTGACGCAAAACGCGATCGCCTAAAGTGTGGATATCCAGGGGTGGGTTATCCAGTTTTTTCTTTTCGACTAAAACCTCAGAGGTCATGGAAATTTAATTGGTAAGCAGGACTCGATTTCAAACAATGCTGTTTTTTCTATTTTATCCTGCTTACCCAGAGGTTAGAAGGGTTGATTAGCAAACGGGTTGAAGGTAACCGTACCACCATTAGGGACATTAATCGCATTTCGGCCAGTACCACCCACAATCGGCCCACTGGGGTCATCCCACCAATTGTTAGTGGCATTAATCGTACCAGTACCACCGTGGTACAAACCTGCTTTAGTATTACCGATCAGATTGTTATTATTAATTGTCACACTACCGCTAATCGCATCATTATTACGGATGGCAATACCATTTACGGAGTTAGTAATTGTATTACCGAAGACGTTAGCAGTTATCAACTTGCCACCGAAACCGGAATTCCGCAGCCGAATACCACCATCATCTACCCCTTGGGCTAAGTTAACGTTAGTGACGTTGTTGTTGGCGATCGTTGCACTACCTCCTGCTAGCTGAATCCCTTGTTGCCCTATATCGCTGACCGTGTTGGAGTTGATAATGTTATTAGGATTAGTAACAGAATCAGCCACAATACCCGGGCCTGTTAGTTTAGCAACCACGTTATCGCTAATGTTAACTTGCTCGACTCTGAATGCTTGAATACCGCTAGTTATTACACCACTAGTAGTGTTAACATCCCGAATTAAATTATCTACAATAGTTGCCTTAGAACCTGCCGCTCCTTGGAAGTCTACGCGAATCACCCCACCGTTATTAGGGCCTTCACCAGTAAACTGATTCTGACGAATTACGACGCTGGGAGTGCCTGTATTACTAGTGTATTCGACCGCATTTTGAGCGTTGGCATTAGCTTGAATCGTTAACCCTTCAATGGTGACGCCGCTGATACCAGGATTTACTGCAAAAACCCGTTGACCAGATGGCGCACTGACGATCGCTGGAGTCACTCCTCCACCTGAAGAGGGGCTGAGTCCGGCGTTTGGGCCGCGTACAGTCAATGGTCTATTGATAATAACCGTTCCTGGTTCGTTATAGGTTCCTGCGATTGCCACTAGAATGTCATTATCAGCAGCAGCCGCAACAGCATCAGTAAAATTGTTGTGACTGCTTAATAAGGTTGTTCCACTAGAGTTATAACGACGAACTGGAAGAGTACCAGCTGGAGCGTTCGCTAAAGGATTATTATCTAAAATGCTCACTGTGGCAGTACTTTGCGAACCAACAAGGTAAGGGCTATCTTCAGTAACAGTTACGACAACGGTTTCTGTGGGTTCGTTAATGCTATCAGATGAGGGAGTGACATTAATTAGTGAGGAAACTGTTTGACCGGCATTGATAGTTACCGTACCACTCAATGCTGAATAGTCAGTTCCAGAAGTTGCGGTACCGCTGATGGTGTATTTAATAGTCAGTGGTTGGCTGGTATCGCCACCAGTGCGGGAGAATTGAAATGTACCGATCTTAGAACCGTTTTCCTCCGAGATCGGGTCTGGGGCAGTAACACCAACAATTGGTCTGGTGACAACTGGATTATCTTGAATTACCACCGTAGCGTTATTGGCTGGGCCAACCGTATAACCAAGGCCAGCACCCAAGTTTAAGATAACAGTTTCATTGCCCTCTATTAAAGAATCAAGGATGGGGTTAATGTTAACTGTCACTCGATCGGACCCGGCAGGAATGGTAATGCTTGTAGTGTTTAACGCTGGATTGGCAGTGTAGTCTGTATTATTGGTTGCACTACTTAAAGGTGACAGGCTGTAATTTACCGTCAGCGGTTGAGAAACATCACCTGTCCGGGCAAACGTAAATTGCCCCGGATCTGGGCCAATTTCTGAAGCTAAGGGATCGCTGGCAAATAAGCTAACTGTTGTTTGAGTTAACGCATCATTATCCAAAATAGTGACGGTAGCGGTATTTTTGCCAGAAGTTGCTACTTCATAACCGGTGCCGGGGTTGAGAGTCAAAGTTACTGTTTCCGGTTGTTCGACTTCTGTATCGTCAATAGCTATGACCGGAATCGTCACCGTTTCCGATCCGGCTGGCAGAATAACGCTACTGGTGATAATTTGATAATCTTTGCCGTTAGCAGCAGTACCGGTAATCGTGTAATTAATAGTGAGATCGGTATCGATATCGCAAGGGATGGAAAGGGTAAATAAACCCGGTGCTGTATTAGGAGTAGATTCGATCGTAGTGGGATTAGTAGCTACGATGCTTACTTTAGAAGGCCCGCTAGGAATGAAAGCCGAACCGTCGATCGAGTTACTATCAACATTCAGGAGAACGCCTAAAAATTCTCCCGTCGCTTTATCGGTGACGATCGTATTAGCAGCATCAGCCCCCGTACCCTGTTGGATATTTATATCTGCGTAACTGAGTCCGCCAGTTAAAGAAATTAAATCTATACAGTGTTGCCAGTCGGTAACAATATCGGCATCAGCCCTGGTAGGGCCACCCATTCCTTTCCCGAAAACGAATATATCTGTGTTGACTTCTCCTTGACTATCACCGGTGAGAGTATCTGCACCCAAATCGCCGAATAAGGTATCGCTACCTCGATCGCCAAACAGGGAGTCATTTCCTTGACCGCCTCTTACCAGATCTTTACCCTGTCCGCCGAAAACCGAATCATTCCCCTCATTCCCATTCAGAACGTCATCGCCTTCGT
Source organism: Leptolyngbyaceae cyanobacterium (assembly GCA_036703985.1). Classification (GTDB taxonomy): domain Bacteria; phylum Cyanobacteriota; class Cyanobacteriia; order Cyanobacteriales; family Aerosakkonemataceae; genus DATNQN01. The sequence continues at coordinate 272,000 of DATNQN010000029.1, read as the reverse complement.
TGCCGAATAGGAGATCTGCACCTTCTCCACCAAAAACCGTATCGTTATCTAAATCTCCGAAAACCGTATCGTCGCCTTTATCGCCGTACAATTGGTCATCGTTTTGACCGCCTCGTACTAAGTCATTACCCTGACCGCCCCTGACCGTATCTAGTCCTTCGTTGCCATTGAGGATGTCATCACCCTCATTGCCATTCATCAGGTCATTGCCTATGCCACCGAAGACAGTATCGTTTCCGAGATCGCCATATAGGGTGTCATTGTCTTCGTCTCCGAACAAGCGATCGTTGTCCATGCCACCCCTGGCATAGTCATTACCTTGTCCGCCGAAGATTGTATCGTCCCCTTGATTACCGTTGAGGATGTCGTTTCCTTCATTACCAAACAGGAGGTCTGTCCCTTCTCCGGCATAAACAGTGTCGTTACCCAAATCTCCATATAAGGTGTCATTGCCTAAGTCACCAAAAACTGCATCTTCGTTTTGGCCACCCCTTACGTAGTCATTACCCTGACCGCCTCGGACGGTATCGTTACCTTCATTCCCATTGAGGGTATCATCACCTTGGTTGCCATTGATGATGTCATCGTTTTCATTGCCTAGAATGCTGTCGTTACCAAGGTCGCCATAGAGGGTGTCATTACCAAATTCTCCGAACATCTGGTCATTATCTTGACCACCTCGCACCAAATCTAAACCTTGTCCGCCAAAGAGAGTATCGTTACCCTCGTTACCGTTGAGAACGTCATTATCAGCGTTGCCAAATAGGAGGTCTATTCCTTGTCCACCGTAAACGGAATCGTTTCCTTGGTCGCCAAACAAAGTGTCATTGCCCAAGTCGCCGTAAACTTCGTCTTCGTTTTGACCGCCTCGTACTAAATCGTCGTCTTTGCCACCCCTGACAATATCGTTGTCTTCGTTGCCATTGAGGGTGTCGTTACCTTCGTTGCCGTTGAGGACATCCAAGCCCTCGCCGCCATATACGCTGTCGTTTCCGAAGTCTCCGAAGCCAGTATCGTTACCGCGATCGCCAAAAACTTCATCATTATCTTGACCGCCGCGCACTACGTCATCGTCTTCGCCACCCCGAACTGTATCGTTACCCTGATTACCATTGATAACATCGTTGCCTTCGTTGCCATTAATCAGGTCGTTCTCTTCATTGCCAGAAATCGTATCATTGCCCAGATCGCCAAAAATCGTGTCAATTCCCAGATTGCCAAACATTTCATCGTCATTCTGGCCACCTCGCACGTAGTCATCACCTTCATCACCTCGAAGGCTATCATTACCTTCATTCCCGTTGATGGTGTCGGTTCCTGGCAGTCCTAGCAGGGTGTCATTACCTGCAAATCCAAGGATAGAATCGTTTTCTAACGTACCTGTTAAAAATTCATTACCAATTGTACCGATGATATTGGCCATTTTATTAACTCCTCACTACCCAGTCCATATAATCTAACGATTTAGCTAGTTGTAAAAGGATTATTTCCATATATTTCAAATTTGTTTGCTATTGGTAGCTAATTTTACTATCACTAGGTATGCCTTGACTGTTTGATTTCTCTCATTTAAGGGTATAATTGCTTATTTTGGAAAAGTTTTGGGTATATTTTTTTCTAAAAACATTGGTAAAGTAGCTAGGCTACTTTTATCCAATATCTCTATATCACCCTATAGCTTCCTCAAAATAAGGTATGCCATTTTTACCACTTTGAAGCTACTTAATTACAAAATAACTGTTAAATTCTTGATTTAAAGTAACAATCGAGTTCGATCCTGACTTTTCACGTGTCTTTTGTCCTTTTTTGGGGTGAAATGATAGGCTGCACTCATTTTAAAAAATTAACTCATAGCAAAGCTTAGCGAAGAGTTAAGAAATTCCTTCTGCAATCTAAAATGTATTAAAAACTGGCATCGGCTAAAGTGCAAAGGTCAATGTATTACCTTTGCATCAGTAAAATTGTTTTGCTCGTACTTTTTAAGCTTTTAGAGAATTTTGATTGAAATTCAAAGTCTCTAAAATTATGTTTTTTTGATTTGCTCTCAGGTAAAGATATCATTGACTATCAAAAATATAGATGCGTTACCGACAGCAAAAACTATTCATTAACAGAATAGATCGGAAATTAAAATCTTTTCTGTTCTTCCTTACTGCGATTGAGTACAGGGTTCTATTGGGTTAGACTAAGGATTACGCTAAACGCTGTTTAATATATGAAGAATAGTTGCAACTGTCGGGTATCGGTAGATATAAAGCAGATTCTTAACTAGAGTAACCTAGATACAGTTTTAGCCTGCTATGGCATCCTAGTTATCTGTGGTGTAGCTTGCACCTTCTGGTTTAGCGTATTTTAGGCACATTGCCTAGAAACTAATTAATATTATCCAAATAACGAATGATATTGCAATAGGAGCTTTAATGAAATCTCAGTGGGAATGTTTATTGCAAAACTTGGGGGAATGGCAAGGTTCTTTTACCCGTATTTCGCCTCAAGGAGAACTACTGGAAGATACTCCCACGGTAGTTTCGTTGGTAGGGCTTAACAACAATCAAATGGTGCGTCAGACAGTGCGCCGTTTTTTGCCTTCTCAGCTACCACAGGATACAGTTTTAGAATATAGTTCTTTAGGAAGAAATACTTTGTTTTTTGAGAATGGTGCTTTCTCGCAGGGTTCTATTCAGTTAGCACCTTTTACAGTATTTGGGGCGGAACTGGGTTTAATTGATGGTAACAGGCGTCTGCGTCTGGTGCAGATGTTCGATAAGCAAGGTAATCTGGAAACATTAACTTTGATTCGAGAAAAGCTGGCTGGTACTGATGAAAATCATGATAATTTGGTCACCAGTGTAGATAGTTTATGGGGAGAATGGCAAGGAGAAGCTGTTACTCTTTATCCTGATTTCCGTTCTCCCGATTCTTATGCTACTAAGCTAAAAATTTATCGAAATGAAGATGGTAAATTGTTTCAAGAGTTAAATTTTGCCAATAGAACGATCGCTTCTAGTGCTAAAGTTGATGGTCCAATGCTTTATTTTGAAGAAGGTTTTCAACCAGTAAGAGTTTTATTATTACCTGCTGGTGCTTCTTGTACTTTTCCCCTAACTGTCAAACTAGGGCAAGCTTTTTTCTTAGAGGTTGGTTGGTTGATTAATTCTCATCATCGTCAGCGTTTAATTCGCAACTACAATGAAAAGGGTGAGTGGGTTAGTTTAACTTTAGTTGAAGAATTTAAGATTTAATAATTTTAAATATGAAAAATCAAAAGTTAAAAATAAGGTATTTTTTCTTTATAACGCATCAACTGTTAACTAAGTTTAAATTAATATATGTAACATCGGCGTTTCAACGCTTTGTCTAGTAAATTTTGATACTCTATATCTGTAATGGTATAAGCTCCAAATCTTTCTAGATGGGGGTTGTTCATTTGAGCGTCGAATAATATAAACTGACGCGATCGCAAATGTTCGACCAATTTTACCATCGCTACTTTCGATGCTTCTGGTATCTTATAGAACATAGACTCGCCTATAAAAGCTCCCCCTAGAGCAATCCCTAAAATACCCCCTGCCAGTCGATCGCCATCCCAAGTTTCAAAACTAAAAGCCCAACCAGCTTCATAAAGGGCAATGTAAATTTTTTTTAATTCTGAAGATATCCAAGTAGATTCCCGATTAGCGCATCCAGCAACTACACTTGAAAAATCCCGATTTACAGCGATCGTAAATCGTTCTTGATTGATGATTCGTCGTAAAGACTTAGGGTAGCGAAAACGGTCATCTAAGGGAATTAACGCTCGCTGACGACTATAGTACCAGCTCAAGCTATTATGTTCTTCATCAGCCATCAAAAAGTAGCCCTGAGCATACCCCTGAATAATGGTAGGGATATTAATTTCCATAACATTAGTGAATAACTATTAACTTTCGGGGGAAGTACCGATCTAAACTCATTGATTTTATAGTTTATAGATTGAGATAAAAGTTATACAGCGTAAAGATTTACTAAATATGTCAGAACCAATTAAGCCGATCGTTTTACCACCTAGCCGAGATCCCCATCGGGAAGGGTTATGGTTACAGCAGGTTTTACATCAGTGGCTTGATGAAGAGTTTATCCCCGAACCAGTCAATCGAGTAATTGCCCAACGCGCGGCTCAAATCTATGTCAGACAACGGCTAGAAGGAGAAAATGACCTGGGATCGTTGGTAATTGCCATTGTAACGGAGATGCAGGGTTTTGACTTTTCTAAGAGTTTTTATAGTGAGTTCGCGATCGCAAATGCAGTCAGCGACTTGCTCTTGAATAGTTTGGGGATCAATGGCTGCTGCGGGCAGTAAAAGTTTCCCTTTTCAAGCCCAGCCTGCTTATCTCTTTAAACCCTTTTATTTAAATTAACGATCGCTTTATTTTCCCCATTTCCCGCTCTTCTGGGATCTTCAGGCGGACAAATCAAAAATTATCAAATAAAAGTATGTCTGAGTCCTGAGTCAAAACCTACACTCAGCACTCAGAACAATTTACCAGCTGGACTTTACTACACCTGGCAGCAAACCTTTGTGTGCCCAATCGCGCAAAACGTTGCGAGAAAGACCGAAGTCCCGGTAAGTTCCTCTGGGGCGTCCCGTTGCCCAGCAACGATTCCGCAAGCGGCTGGGAGCGCTATTACGAGGCAGTTGTTGGATTTGACGGTGAATCGCCAGTTTTTCTTGTTGAGTTTCCGCTTGGGCAAACTGTTCTAGTAAATCTTCCCGTTTAGCGGCATATTTATCTACTAGTTTTTGGCGCTTTTTCTCGCGCTCGATCATGCTCTTTTTAGCCATGAGGCGTTGTTGTTCCTAAACATCGCAAAGACAGCATTTTCTATCTTATCTTTTTTGGGCTAGTACGATCGAGTTTTCTACCCTTTTTAATGAACTTTCCCTGAAAAGGAAAAGACCGACTTACTAAATCTCGCGTTGAGACTATTCTGAAGATATGCGATCGGGAATTTCTTTTTCGTGCAGCCAGCCAATCTCCGGACAACAGAACGAACGCCAAAAGTCTTAAACGGTAGACTTTTGATTTGTCGCTTTCGATGTAGGCAAACTTAACACGGGTAAATTAGCCGAAGGACAAAGATCGGCCAAAGCGCAAGCATGACATTTCGGATTTTTGGCCGTACAAACAGCACGACCGTGATAAATCAGCCTAATCGACCAATTTTCCCAATCAGGCTGTGGCAGGAGTCGGATCAAATCTCTTTCTACTCGCACGGGATCGGTTTCTTCTGTCAATCCCAGACGGTAGCTGAGGCGCTTGACGTGGGTATCTACCGTCACCCCTTGGTTAATTCCGTAACCGTGCGCCAGTACTACATTTGCAGTTTTTCGAGCTACTCCCGGTAATTGTAGTAATTCTTCCATTCTTTTCGGTACTTTGCCGCCGAACTTTTCGACGATCGCGCGACAAGCACCTTGAATATTTTTGGCTTTATTGCGATAAAAGCCAGTGGAACGTACTAAATTTTCTAACTCTTGAATATCGGCATTAGCAATTGCCGGGGCATCGGGAAACCGACTGAATAAAGCTGGTGTAACCTGATTTACCCGCTCGTCAGTACATTGAGCGGATAAAATAGTTGCCACCAACAATTGCACCGTGCTTTGGTAATTGAGAGTACAGGTTGCCTCTGGATAGAGTCGTTTTAGGCGAATCAATATTTCCAGGGCAAGCTGCTGTTTAGCTGACCATTTACGAGTAATGCTCACTGAAGTAAATTTTGCACCCATTCCAATTGGGTTGTATCTCTGACAATCAAAAAGATTCCTAATCCCAACAGTAGCATTAGCCCGGTCTGCATTACACCATCTTGGATGTGGGTAGGTAGCGGTTTACCGCCGCGCAAAGCTTCGATCAATAGAAAAGCTAATTGTCCGCCATCAAGGGCTGGCAAGGGCAGAATGTTGATAATCGCTAGGTTGATACTGACTAAAGCAGCAAACAAAAATAACCTGCCAATATCTGATTGAGCTAATTTTGCCCCTGCTTCGACAATTCTAATCGGGCCAGCCACCTGATTGGCAGTTTCTTGAAAGTTGGTAATCAGTTGAACGAAGCCTTTGATTGTCCCAACAAAGATTTGCTGGAATTGTTCGGCTGCCAGACTAAAAATTTCCCCTATATTGTGAGGGCGACGATAAATAGCCGTGCCATTGGGTAACAATTGTATGCCAATGCGACCTTTACCATCCGAACCTAGTTCTGGTTTAACGGTGATTACCCTTTCAGTATTGTTGCGCTCGATCGTTAGCTGGATGTTTCGATCGGGATTAGTTTGAATTTCTTCCATCAACAAGGAAATCGCTTCTTTAGAAGCTGGGAGTTCCTGTTTGTTAACAGCTACAATGATGTCTCCAGATTTAATTCCTGCTAGAGCAGCCACGGAGTTATCTGAAAGTAGCTTTGGTACTAGTACCCCCGGCTGATAGTTTAGTCCGGCTGGAACGCCAAAGATCCCAAACTGAATCAACAGCACTAGGTAGGCAAAGATTAAATTGGCGATTACTCCCGCACTAATGACGATCGCGCGATCGAGAATCGGTCGATTGCGTAGTAGATTGGGATCGTCGGGAGAAAATTTGCTTTCCGGGTCATCATCGGGAAAACCGACAAAACCACCCAAGGGAAAAGCTCGGATGGCATATTCTGTTTCCGGGCCTTGATATTTCCACAAAATCGGGCCAAAACCAAGGGAAAATCGATTAGCGTGAATTCCTTGCAGACGAGCGGCCATAAAATGGCCTAGCTCATGTACTAAAATCAAAAGCGCCAAGACTGCGATCGCCGCCAAAACTGACATAGAAGGATTGAATGTAAATTAGCTATACATTTCTTCATTCTACGTTGCAGCATTATGCGATCGCCTCTCGCCCCAGGTAAGGTTGTAAAACATCTGGTATGCGGACAGTTCCATCTGGCTGTTGGTAATTTTCCAGAATTGCCGCCATCGTGCGCCCTACTGCGAGTCCGGAACCATTCAAAGTATGCACGAACTGAGTTCCCTTTTTACCAGCTTCTTTAAAACGAATACTCCCACGACGGGCTTGGAAGTCGCCAAAGTTGGAACAACTGGAAATTTCTCGATATTTTCCTGCCGAAGGTAGCCAAACTTCTAAGTCATAGCATTTGGCTGCACCAAAACCTAAATCACCAGTACACAATTCGATGACTCGGTAAGGTAGTTTTAATGCTTGTAAAATTGCCTCTGCATCTCGAACTAGGGCTTGATGTTCTACTTCAGAGGTACTGGGATGAACGAATTTCACCAATTCAACTTTATTAAATTGGTGCAATCGAATCAATCCTCTGGTGTCTCGTCCGTAACTACCTGCTTCTCGCCGGAAACAGGGAGTATAAGCGCAGTGATAAATCGGTAAATTGGCAGCATCGAGAATTTCATCTCGGTAGAAGTTGGTAACGGGTACTTCCGCCGTGGGAGTCAGCCACAAATCGTCATCTTTACACTTAAAACTTTCTTCGGCAAATTTGGGCAGTTGACTGGTCGCTGTAAGAGATTCAGAATTAACCAAAAATGGGGGAATCACTTCTACGTAGCCAGCTTTAGTTTGTCGGTCTAGCATAAAGCTAATCAACGCCCTTTCTAAGGCAGCACCAGCACCAATCAGAGTAACAAAGCGACTTTGGGCAACTTTGACAGAACGATCGAAATTCAGAATACCCAGTTTTTCCCCAATTTCCCAATGAGGAAGGATATTCGAGTTTTGGGGAATGTATTCTTCGCCCCATCGTCGCACTTCCACGTTATCGTCTTCGCTCTTACCAATGGGAGTGGATTCGCTGGGCAAATTCGGCAATGCTAGCAAAAGTTCTTCTATTCGAGCTTTGAGTTCTCTTTCTTGGGGTTCTAGTTCGCTCAGTTTGACTTTGATTTGATTTCCTTCTTCACGCAAGGATTGGATTTCCGATCCTTGGGGATCGCTACCAGCTTTGATTTTTTGGCCGACTAATTTGCCAATTTCGTTACTGCGAGCTTGCAAACGGGATCTTTCTTGCTCTAATTCTCGCTGATTTCGATCTAAATCTAAAATAGGCTGGAGATCGTATTGTCCAGCACCGCGACGCGAAAGGCGCTCTTGTACAACTTGTGAATTTTCTCTGATCTGTTTGAGGTCTAACACAGATTTTTCCCAGATGGAAATTAATTAAGATAGGGCTACTAACCTAAAAATGGACTGCACCGTTAAGGTTGGTAATTAATAGCCCAATATATCAGGATATCTTGTTTTTAAGCGGCTGGTGAATGGCTAAAAACATAAATAGTGATAATTAAATAAGTAGGTAGGTGTGAAAAAACGAAGGTAGATTTGTAGGGGCGGGTTTAGTTAGAGTGCTTGATAAATAAACGTTTTACTCGCTTTCAAAACCTGCCCTGCCCATGTGCGTGTTATTCATACCATCCTACTTATATTTTTTTGTTCTGTTTAATAATTAGATTGTCAACCCATTTCTTAAAATTATGTAAAGTTGGATCGGAAATCGAGTTAATAATCGATACGCGCCACAGTTAAATACTATACCTATACATTACAATTACCGCTTTTTTGACAACCCAGAATAAATATGAAAAGCAGTAGGTTTTTAATATTATTCCTGCCTAATTTTTGTTAATTCGATTAAGTAGCCATAAAGTGGCGGTAATTCCAGCAAAGTGACCTGCGATAGTGTTGATATTTGCTTGTACTGCAAACATATCAAGAGAGCTAATTAAACGACTGGGATCTGATAGTACTACTGTTTGTGGTTGAGATATGGAGCGGGCTGCCAAAGTGCCGACTATAGCATAAGCACCTAGAAGAGTTAACAGCATTCCTGCTAGATTTACCATTAATCCCCAACGTAAAATCTGAATTGTATCTGCTTTACGAGGCCGCAAGTTAGGGTTAGAAGATCGTAGCTGTTGGCCGATCCGGGTATAGCGGAAAAAAACGTAAATACTAACACCTAATGCTACCAGCCCACATACTGCAAAAAATATTCCAAAACCCGTACCTGGATTATTAGGGCTGTTGGTGGTACTGCGGCTAAAGAGACCAAATAGTAACAAAACCACTGTAGAAACAACGGCTAATACTAACTGAAGCCAGAAGCCAATCCAGCCAGTTAGACGAAAGTTATTAGCAATTTGCCGAAGAGCAGAAGGAACGGTTTGTGACTCTGAGCGATCTGGCATATCTATCCCCATTAAAAATGATTTGATATGGCAAAAATGCTATGGAACAAGAAACTTAAGTTTTAACGAACCGTCACTGATTATAGTGTCCTCTTTACCCATTTTCCCCTTTCTTCCTCTTACCGATCGATCGCTCGAAATACGGAATTTTTGTTTGATTGGGAAGTAGCTTATGCAGCCTCACTCCTCAGTATCCCAGTGGTGCAAGCGTTTAATCTGCGGGACTTATGCCTTTGCGTTGGTCAGCAGTCTGTCAATTTACCACAAAACCGTGTTGGCAAATCCGCTGACCCTTGTGGAAAGACATTGGAGATCGATCGCTACTGAAAATTCTTTTCTGACAAAAAATCAGTATTGTGCTAATGCGATCGTAATGTGGAAAGGAAGGCGAGTAGATGCAATCTACCGGGGTAAAGAAATCCACCAGTTTTGGCAACAATTCTTCCAAGAAAATAAAATACAACAATTCCAAGTTATCCAACAACCTCCTCCGTCAGTCAAATATAGCTGGTCGAATTGGGGGCAAGATAATTTGCTCTCCAAAAAGCATATCATTAACGCGGCTATTACTATCCGAGCCTTGCCAGAACAAGGGCCAGTAAAGGTTTTTTCGATCTTTTATCAAGTCCAATTTAATCCCGAAGGAAAAATTATCTATGAAGTTTGGCAGGCATACCCAGAATTAACTGTTTAAAATTGATCGTAATATTCAGAAGTTCCTCTGGCGACAAAATAAAACGGGATAGTCATTTCCGCTAATTGCTAACCTGCCGGGGAGCCGCTAAGGGGAATTGCTGAAAATTATCAAGTGTTTTAAGATGTCTTACCTAAAGAAATTCTGCTGAAAAAAGCTACTTTCCCTAAAATCCTCTTAAATAGGGATAAATAGGCGAGAGTAGTTAAAACTGTATTTGGCAGAAATTGCTGCTTGCCGATAATAAAATTTTGGCATCAAGAGGGTTGCTACGATGATTCAAAAAAAGGTCATGTGATAGGGCGTCAAAGCTGGAAAGCCGACTGAGCCTACAGTTGCCACTGGCAAACGATTTATCCCTGTTCCTAATTAGATAGAGACAGCCTTCCCAGTTTAATATTAGATGCCTATTAAACCAGTTTGGACGGAGTGTTCAGCGGGTTATGCAGATGAAATTCGATGATATTTACCAGTTTTTTTTCAATCCCCCTCCCATCTATCTGAGCAAAGAACTAGCTGTTTGCTACGTTCTTTCTGTCTTAATAAAAGGAGAATCCTATGGTACAGAGTTAATCCAGTTAATAGAGACTGAATATCCCGCATACCGCCTTTCCGATACCGTGCTTTACAGCGCGCTCAAATTTTTGGAAGAGGAACTGGCGATTGCTGGGTACTGGAAAAAAGTAGAAGGCCGGGGGCGTCCTCGCCGAATGTATCGCATCCGTCCTGATTGGCGAGAGCGAGCGCAGGAATTGGCCCGTCTTTGGCATCAATATGCCACTAAAGAAAGTTACCCAGTTCCCTCTAAAGTTACGGTTACGGAACGGGAAGCGGTTCGCGATGGTCGCGAGAAATAGTAAACTTAGTCAGAGAAGGATGTAAACATTTTTGAGAGCCTAACTTTAGGATTTTAAAAAAAATGGTTTTAGATGCCACTCAATCTAAAATCTAAAATCGCCTAAACTCCTCCTCGATTAAAAAGGATGATCGCGACTACTATTTCTTCCACATTTCTGCTGACGATCTTATTGTTGGTTGGCTTGTTTTTCTTTATCAAAGCTTCCGTCAAAGATCGAATCGAAGCAGTTAAGCTGATTTCCGAACAGCCAGAAGAATCTCTTCTGGCTCAATTACAGCAGTATTTTACCGATCGCTCCTATCGAGTTGCAGCTGTGGATGCGGATCGAAACCAGGTAACTTTCGAGGGATTTGTCCGTCCCAGTTGGTTTTTAGCTGTTTTCTTAAGCTTGCTAGGGGCCATCGGTATTCTTTGTATCGCGTTGGTTTTGTCGATGCTATTTCCCCAATTAGGGTGGTTATTTCTCTCTTTAGAGTTACTGTCTCCCCTGGCTGGGATTTTTTACTGGCAAAATGCTGGCAGAGTAGAAAAAGTTTCCCTGCAATTTGAACGGCTTGGTGGTGGGGAAACGCCAACCAGTCATAGTTTGATTACAGTAACGGCTCATCGAGATGAATTAGCTGCGCTCCGACAAGCACTTCCCTTACAGCCAAGCGAATAATTACGTAAGTTGCTCGCGCGAGAAGGCTTTTATGTAGAAGGAAAAAAGCTTGTGCGATCGGCTTTTTTACCTTTTTCTATCGGTTAGTTATTTCACTCTCTCTCCAAAAGACTGAAAACGAAGGGTAAGGTCCCGATCGCATATTCCCTAACCTCTAGCAAAAGGCTTTTTTAAGGGAGTTGCAAATGGAATTAATATGCAGGGCAAATCCCACTCTAACCAAGGTCTGAGTGGGATTTTTTACCCAAATACCAACTTTGTCTTCACAGCCAATGTTGACTTGGCGTCACTTAAATGAAAAAATGGAAATTTTCAATTGCCTTTAGCTTAATGCTATCCGTTAAATCTCAGCCACTTTGAACGGCAACTGGAACTTTCTCTGTAGGAGAATGTTCTAATTCCCTCAAACTGGGAAATAAGAAATGATTTTCTTCCACGTATTGGGCTCCGAACAGCCCTTTTTCTGCCCAGAAGTACCGATCTGTGGTATGCTCGTTCCGTTTCACTAGCAGTAGAGCAGGGGGCAAAATACCTTCGGCTTGAATAAATTTTCTCGCCGCCGTCACTGGCTTATCCTGCCCGCTTTCAATGCTATATTGAGGCACGTGTTCGAGAATCCTGCGCCCTTCTTGGCGACGGCGACTTTTCCGCTTGCGTCTCCTAGCCAAGCTTGTTACCTCCTCTTTTAGTTCTCTTCTGTAATGATAATTACCAAAACCGTCGAAAGTATATCTGCTCCAGTTCAAAAAATCAACTTTTATTAACCCATTGATACAAATTATCCGGTAGACCTAGAAGGTCTATTTAAAAAGGGTTGGTGCATTTCCCGCAGGGAATGAGAAAAAAAGGGTAAAAATCCAAAAGCGATCTGAAATCTAGTTTGTGGATTTTGACTTTTGTAAGCGATCGGGAAAGTCCGATCGCAATCCCCGTTCGCGCTAATCTGTAAAAATAAGTATATCGATGTAACTGGGAGAAGAATAAGTTTTTTTACCTAAAAACGTTCGTAAACTTTAAGTTATTTTTTGTAAGCATCCTATAGAGGGAAGTAATTCAGGTAAATTCTGGGAGAGCATGGTAGCAAAAGAAAAACCCCTCTATACCGCTAAATTTGGCGATATGCTGCCGAAATTATTTCCTGAGTAGATAAGCGCGTGAAAGGGGAGAGCCGATCGCTAAATTAAGTAAAGAGACATAAATAAACACAAGTATGTAAAGAAAAGTAAAACCGGATCGAATCCTCTTCCCTTCTTCGTAAAAGCATTCTGCCTTCTTACTTATCTTTTTGCTTTATTCTTTCTCAGGTTAGTTGCCGTAAATTTTTTAAGCTTGACCAGATGTTAATGCCTGCCAGTTCCGAATTTATTGCTCTTTGTCAAAAACAGCTTGCTCTGTTAAGCCAAACTTGGGGAGCGGCTTTTAGCGTGGTTTATTTGACGGAAGAACTGGCAGAGGAATCACCGACAAAGCTAGTTCCGATCGTGGCTTATCCAGAACCTAGCGTGCTGTGGCAAAACAGGGAGACGATGGGTTTTTTGCCTCAAGAGATGCCCAGGATGAAGAATCTACCTCGCTTGCTGCTAGCAGCACCTCAAGATGATTCTGTTTTGCCGGATGAGCAAGTAACTAGTGACAGTGCTTCTCAAGAAGATAGTTCTTTGCTACAACAGCGCCAAATGGTTTTGCCTTTGATTCACGAAGGGGTAGTGATGGGACTTTTGGTGACTGGAAGAGAGGATCGAGTTTGGAGCGAGCCGGAGAGAGTTCAGGTAGAAAAAATTGCTCATACTATGGCGATCGCGTGTCTTCTGGATCGGCGTTCACAATGGCTCAAACAGCAATTTACCCAACAAAAAGATTTACAAGCTCAACAAAATGACCTTTTGCATAATTTGCTGCACCAACTTCGCAATCCTTTGACAGCTTTGCGGACGTTTGGGAAGTTGCTGTTGAAGCGACTGCAACCGGGCGATCGCAATCGAGATGTGGCAACCAGCATTTTACGGGAAAGCGATCGCATTCAAGAGTTGCTTCAACAATTCGAGCGAGTAATTGAATTGAATGGAACAGAGGAAGAATCCCTAGCACTTTCTCCGGCGCTGAAAATCGAGTCAGTAAAAGAAATTGAAACTAATAGAGAACCTATTTCTGCTAATAAACCTTTATTGTTATTACCAGAAGCAGGATTAATGTCTGATACTAGTTTGGAACATTGCTCTGTAACAGCAATTTTAGAACCATTGCTAGTATCGGCGAAGGCAATTGCTCAAGAACGAAACCTAAAATTAAAAATAGAAATTACCCAAAATTTACCTTCGGTAATCGCTAATTCTAAAGCTTTACGAGAAGTTTTTAGTAATTTAATCGATAATGCTTTGAAGTATACTCCTGCCGGGGGAAAAGTTTACATTCAGGCTGGATTAAAACGACAATCATCTGAAGTTAATTACCAGGGAGTAGCCTTTAGTGATAACGGGCCTGGTATTCCCTCAGAAGACTTACCGCGCTTGTTCGAGCGGCATTATCGGGGAGTACAAGCAAAGACAGATATTCCCGGTACGGGTTTGGGTTTGGCGATCGCAAAGGATTTGGTCAAACAAATGCACGGTGAAATAGAAGTTTTTAGTCCGGCATTGTATTCTACAGATAATCGGAAAAAGCCGCTAAAATCTGAAATAGCTCGGATTGCTGGTATGGGAACTACTTTTTTAGTTTGGTTACCAGAAGCTGATTTTACAAATAATAATTAAGTTTGATATTTTGCCAATTTTAAGAAAAGCCAAAATCTAAAATTGATTGGTTGGTTTTTCCCATAAGTATTTCGGTTGATTGCCACAGGAAAGACACGCTTCCATCAGTGGAATTAAGGGTTGCCGACAATATATACATTTTCCTTCTAAGTAAAGAGAAAGAGCATCGGGAGCTAATTCTCGACACTTCAGGCATCCCCAAAACCCATCTATGCTTTTAACAGCGAAACTGCTGCATTTAGGGCAATGTTCGACCTTCCAAGTTAAGTTTTTCATTGATTATAGGCATAAAGTAATTAATCACAGCAAGTAATTAGTGCGGAAAAAAGACTGATACGAAGGTTTCATATTGCCTTTACGATTTAGTCCGCGTTCGCCATCGGAGTTCCTCAAAGGTAGGCAGACTTCGTTTGTATAGTCGCGGTTTTCAACCGCCGAGTCTTATTTGAATAAAACCAGTAAATAAAATGCTGCTTTAAGCAGCATACCATCAATACCTGTCAACTGTCTTTAGATAGATAAAATTACTTCATAAAAAATAATTAGACAGTTTGCTTAACTTTAATAGAGTAATAATTAAGCAAAAAAAGTTATTTATGATGATTTTATGTTGGTTTAGCGCCTTTCTCTAACAGAAGCGGGTTTAGATGCTAATCCTCTCAATATCAAATCCGAGTTTAAGATCAGGGTAAGGTCTTTTTCTGGGTCGATCGAGATTAGTCTAACGGTTTCCAGGTTGCGAAAACGCCCGATTAATTCGGGGGTCGATCCGAAGCCGGAATTGAGTAAAGTACTTTGAGATGCGATCGTCGGATTGCCAGTTACGGCAGCGATGGCGGCGGCTGCGGCTGTTCCCAAAGCGGTGTTGGTAAGACTTCTGCCAATTCTAGGGTTATTGGTTACTGCTAGGGTTCTTCCGATCGGGCGGGAACTGGCACTAATAGATATTTGTCTACCGTCGCTCAAAATAAGCTGTTTGGCAACAAATTGAGCCATTCCTATTTCTTGCATGGTTACTAGTTCACCGACGATCTGAGTGTCTGATGGAATGAACAAATTCCGGTGAGGGGAAACCACATTTTTCGCTACAGTTAAGTTTAAGGGAATGGGTGCTGGTTCGTCGGGGGCAACGATGATTCTTTGTGCGGCATTGTATTTAACTGGGATAATAGTTCCGGCAGGAATTCTCGCGCTAATTTCTCGATCTAGATTAATTTGAGCAAAAGCAAGTTCTGGGGTGATGATCCGGATGGCTGTGCTGGCAGTTATCGAGAACGCGATCGCTAAAAATGTACTGAACTTCAATGCGTTCAATTTATACATAAACCCTTTTTCCACTGGCTTTAAACAGTATGTTATAGCTGAATAGCGCTAAGTTAAGCGAGACTCCAGCCTCGCATCTCTAGTTCCCAGGCTGAACCTGGGAACTAGGAAAAGAGTCTCCAGCCTTCTTTCCAGAATAAATTTAGCGACATTCTGTTATAGCCAATTAATATAAAACTTTTTTAGGTTTTAGGCAAAAAGCAAATTCTCAATACTCAAAATTAAAATTAAATTTTAGTATCTCTTAGGTGTCGGAGTATCCAATCAAATCGGTTTCTAGCAATGGCAATATTATCAAGAATAGTCGGATGAAGTTGGTCTTCTTGGATTTCTCCGTCTAGAGGATGATTTTTACCATAACCAAGGTGACTAATAGTATCGCGTAATCTAGTAGAAAGCAAAACACCTAAAGCGCGATAAAAACGAGAAGCAAATCCCATATCCATTTGTAGGGTTGTCGCTAATTCTCGGCGAGGAATTGAGAGTACGAGAGAATTTTCTAAAGTGGTAACGGTAGCAGAAGGCGGACGGGAGTCGATAAATGACATTTCTCCGACTATTTCGCCACTGGATATTCTAGCAATTTCTTTATTTTTAAAAGCTGCTACGGAAACGCTCATGGTTCCTTCGAGGATCAAGTAAATATTATCTATAGGTTGCCCTTCTTGTATCAATACAGTATCAGCAGGTATTTCCTCTCGTTTTCCCTTTTGTAACATCCAATCAATATCGTCGTCACTGAGTTCCCCAAGAATAAAAAGGACTTTTTCCATAAATGGCTACCTGGAATACGTGCTGTTACAAGTGTAATTGAATGGTTTTGTAAAGCACCCTAATCCCGATGGATGAATCTAGAAAGCGTTCGATCGTCGGTATGATTCATTATGGCTGATGATTTAAAATATTTTCTTAAATTTGGCAAGATTTTTCAGAAATTAGAGAAGAAGAGGCCCAGAGTTGTCTGGGTCAGCTGCTAGGTATATAAAAAAAGCGATCGCGAACTATCAAAGTAGCGATCGCTTTGCATTCAACGATATTCATCTAGATGCCTCGGTCGTAACCGGGGTTTGGTCTTGGGACGGGTCTGTAATCGTAATCGTAGTTAGAGTTACCATAGGAACTCACTACTAAATCCGAACCCAATCTCAAATCTAAGTCAGTTTCCGGTCTAACTACGAGTACGGTAGCGCTTCTGCGACCGAAAATTGCTCCGCCAGCAGTTCCCAATCCCGTACCTGCTAGGACTTCTAATGCGGTGATGCGGCGATCGCCCGTGATGCCTGAAATCAAAGTTGCTGCTGCCGAGCCTACTGCTGCACCTGTTAAAATGCTTCCGATGTTGGCACCCTGGCGAACTTCTTCTGTTCTAGTAACTACGCCAGAAGAAGCATTAATTCTTTGCCGTCTTCCATTAGGAAACACTAATTCTTCGGCTACAAAGCGAGTACCTCTTCCAGATGGTCTGAGTTGACCTTCAACTTCTGTTCCTTCGGGAACGATTACTACTCCATTGCGGACGATATCATCAGCAACGGTGAGGGTTAATTCGCTGGTTTCATCAGGTGTAACGACTACTTTTTCTTTGTCATAAGTGACTGGGATGGTAGTTCCTACGGGCAATCTGTAGTTAGTTGTTCTCGATTGAGCTACTAAAGTTTCTGCTACGGCGGGTGATGCGATCGCCATATTAGTAGCTGTTGTAGCTGTTACTCCTAATGCCATTAATATGGCAGTTGCGGATTTCCATTGAGTTAAATTAAACATTTACGGCACCCTCCTTCTGGGTATCTTTTGTTTTCAATGTCTGTTGTGTTCAATGACGGTTTGTTTCAGAGTTTGTTTCTAATAGTTCAGACTTATTTCAATTGGGAAAAACTTTACGTTTTTATTCAGCTACAGCAATTTGCCTTCCTCTGATCGGGTGATTTTGTATGTAAAATTTTCAGGGATAAACGAGCGAGCTTTTTACTATATTATTATAGTATTCGGCTAAAGGTTGCAAGCCATCAATCCATAGTGGGATAGTGCTTTGGCGAAAGGTTTTTGTTAGCCAAAATAATTTTAATGACGACCTGCTAGAGACGGAATTTTTTGGCGGTTAGTTCCTGCTTTGAATAATGATTTGCTAATTTTTTGAGGTTATTCAGTAGCGCGAAGTTTCAGAGGTTAGACTTTTGACAAGAAGGGGAGTTTAATACGTATTAAGGTTTTCCAGGGAAGAAAAAAGGTTTTGCAATCGCGCTACACATCCAGAATTGTTTCATCAAATTGGTCTAGAGTAAGGGAATTGATGGTTAGTTAGCACAAATCAATCTCAACGATGTGAGAGGCTGTTAATAGTATGAGTTTGTTGATGGTAGAAGTAATGTAACATGGCTTTTAAATACGAATATATAACTGAACGAGATGATTGATTAGAAAACTTGGGATTATCTAGGTAATCTACTTGCAATTTATTGGCATCGTAATATTATTGAAAAAATTGTTTCTGCTTTTTCGTAAATTACCAATCTTGGCCGACATTACGATAATCGAGCATTACCGAACGTAATTTTTCCGTCCAGCCTTGGCGGTTATTTTCCCACTATTCCCTAAACTTCCAGATTACTCAAGATCGGGAAATAGATTTTTTAGCTCTTGCAAAGCTTTTCCTAGTTAATAATCGAGCTTAGCAGCACCCTTGCAGGCGATGGTAAATAATGCCCTCTTCCCCATTCCCCATTCCTAAATTTAATTATTTTTTCCCTCGACCGACTATACAACAGTGCATTTGTACTGTTATTTGTTAAATATAGATAGTGTGTAGCGCTACGCCTTGAATGATTCCCCTGCAACTGACTCTGACTAACTTTCTCAGCTATCGTAAAGCAACCCTGGATTTTCGGGGGCTGCATACGGCTTGTATTTGTGGTGCCAATGGCGCGGGTAAGTCTTCTTTGTTGGAGGCGATTACTTGGGCGCTGTGGGGTGAAAGCCGTGCTGGAACTGAAGATGATGTGATCCACACGGGTGCGGATGAAGTAAATGTTGATTTTACTTTCAAGAATCAAGATGTTACTTATCGGGTAATTCGTGCCCGTCGGCGGGGTGGTGGGGCGGCTTTAGAATTTCAAGTGGAAACCCCGACTGGTTTTAAGGCTTTGACTGAACGGGGAATGCGATCGACTCAGCAGTTAATCTTAGATCACCTGAAGTTAGATTACGAAACTTTTATTAATTCAGCTTACCTGCGTCAGGGACGAGCAGACGAGTTCATGCTCAAAAAGCCTAGCGAACGAAAGGAAATTTTAGCCGATCTGCTGAAGTTAAATCAATATGAAAATTTGGCGGAACAAGCCAAAGATATGTCTAAACATTTTAAGGGACAAGCAGATCAGTTAGAGCAGAATTTGGCATCGATTAAAGTACAATTGCAGCAGCGGGAATCGATCGCGCAAGAAAAAGCAACGGTAGAACATCACCTATCTATACTGCGACAAGCTCAATTAGAAGATACGGAACGGCTGCAAGAGTTACAAGGAATGCAGCATCAGCGCCAAAGTTTGGAACAACAACTAACTTGGCATCAGCAACAATATCAGAATTTGATTCAAGATTGCGATCGCCTTCAGCAAGATTTAGCCAATCTCCAACAACAACAGCACAAGTTAGAAGTTCTCCTGCAACAAGAAGGGGAAATTTCGGCTGGATATGCTCATTTCCAATATCTACAAACACAAGAAGAGGCTTTTTCTGGAAAATTTAAGGATAATCAAACCGCGATTCTCTCCCGACGACAACTCGAACAGCAACAACAGCAAGCTATCAATCAGTTAAATATCCAATTGGAAAAGGCAAAATCCGAACTGGATATTTTAGGAAGACAAGAACAGGAATTTCAACAAGTTCTCAATCAAACTGGGGAAGTAGAAGCAGCTTTGGCGCAATTCCAGCAGGCGCGAATTCGTCTCAATCAAATGGATGAGTTACAGTTGCAGGTATCTCCTTTGCTGCAACAACGTCAAAAATTACAAACTCAAGTCGAACGTGCTCAAGCTAGACTAGGTGCGAGATTAGAAGAAATTCAGGCTTCTGTTTCTCAATTGGTTTCTTCACAGCGACGCCAACCGCAATTGCAGCAAGCGGTGATGGAAGTTGAAATTCAAATTGAGGATTTGGAGAAAAAACGAGTCCGTCAACAAAGAGTGCAGGAGAAAGGACTCGAAAGGCGTAGTTTTGTGGAACGTCTCCAAGAAAATCAACGGGAATTTGAAAAACAATTGGGGGAATTGACGCAGAAAATCCAAATGCTGCAAACGCCTGATGCTATTTGTCCATTATGCGATCGTCCGCTTGACGAACACCACTGGAACCGCGTTGTACATAAAACTCAAGCTGAACAAAAAGATGTTCAAGATCAGTTTTGGGTGGTGAGAGAACAGTTAGCGGTTTCTGAGCGAGAACTACAGGTTTTAAGGGCTGAATATAAGCAATTATCTCAAGAATTGGCGCTTTATGATTCTTTGCGGGAACAAAAGGGACAGTTGCAAGCTCAGTTAACGGCGACTGGTGATGTAGAAACTCGCTTACAACAAATGGTAGCGGAAAGTAATCAAATTGAGCGATCGCTACAAATGGGAGACTACGCCACCGATGTACAAGAAGAATTGCGATATCTCGAACAACAATTGCAACAACTTAATTATGATGAGAAGAATCATGCTTTAGCGCGAAATGAGGTTGAGCGTTGGCGTTGGGCAGAAATTAAACAGGCAGAGATTAAGAATGCTCAACGGCGACAAGCGCAGATAGTAGCTAGAAAGCCAGAAATTTTAGGGCAAATTGCGGTTTTAGAACAAAAGATATCGGAAATTAGCACAAATTCAGAATTTTCTCGCCAGTTGGCTGCGATCGATCGCCAAATTGCGGAAATCGGTTACGATCTCGATCGCCACAACTCGATCCGCAAGTCATTGCGTCAAGCTCAATCTTGGCAATTGCGATATCAGGAGTTATCCCAAGCGCAACAGCAATATCCCCAGCTTTGTCAGCGTTTCCAAGAGTTGCTGCAAGTTTTGGAAGTGCGGGAGGGCGATCGTTCGCTGCTTAATACACAACTTGAGGTAATTGTCAAACAATTAGAGACAATGCCCGATAGTTCTGGGGAAATTCAATATTTGGAACAACAAATATTTGCTCGGCGCACTCAATTGGATGAGCAGTTAGCCACCTTGGGGCGTTTGCAACAGCAATCAAATCAACTGGATGCCCTGCAAACTCAATACGATCGCGAACACAAGCAACTTACTGAGTGTCGAAAAAAACATCGCGTTTACGAAGAATTGGGTAAAGCTTTTGGTAAGCACGGTATCCAAACTCTGATGATAGAGAACATTTTACCCCAATTGGAAGCGGAAACTAACGGTATTCTGGCCCGATTAAGCGGTAACCAATTGCACGTTCAATTCGTGACTCAAAAATCCAGTCGCAGCGGTCGCGCTTCCAAGAGAGCGTCTAAACTAATTGATACCTTGGACATTTTGATCGCCGATGCGCGGGGTACTCGTGCTTATGAAACTTATTCAGGAGGCGAAGCTTTTCGGATTAATTTTGCGATTCGCCTAGCTTTAGCGAGATTATTGGCGCAACGTGCAGGTACAGCGCTGCAAATGCTGATTGTCGATGAAGGATTCGGAACGCAAGATCAGGATGGATGCGATCGCTTGATTGCTGCGATAAATGCGATCGCATCGGATTTCGCCTGCATCCTCACCGTCACCCATATGCCATCCTTTAAAGAAGCATTCCAAGCACGGATCGAAGTTGCCAAAACTCAAAATGGTTCTCAATTGAGTTTATCGATGTAATTTTCCGGAAAATGTGCTATATTTATAAATCGTGCCGGTGTAGCTCAGTGGTAGAGTAGCTGATTCGTAATCAGTTGGTCGTGGGTTCAAATCCCACCATCGGCTTTTGGTTTGTTATATTAAATGTCGGTTTAACATCAAATCAGGGTTTGCCCCCTTTATGATTTTACGCTCTCGCTTGTAGAGTTGCGATTTAAAACCGCCGAACTCGATCGGGAGGTTAAACTGTTATTTGCTTGCGATCGCAAAATTTTTCGCTCTAATGACTTCTGACTTTCCGACTATTTTGGCAGCAATTAGAGAAAAAGTTCGCCAACAAGTAACAAACATAAAAGCAGGCAATTTATTAGATTTCAAACTGCCTGCTTTTATTAGTTTTCGATTTGGTGGCGGGAAGTGGATTTGAACCACTGACCTTCGGGTTATGAGCCCGACGAGCTACCAGACTGCTCTATCCCGCGTCGCTTTTTCTAGTATAACCATAACCAAAAAAAATTGCAACTAGAGAAGCGATAATTCTCCAACAACTTCTAAACGCTTATATTTGCCTAGAGCCATAAAGGTTTCAGCCAACGACTCAGCCGTACTGGGATTAATCCAGCCCATTTGTCGGAGTAAATGAATAGCCACCGCGTATTTTGCTCGCTTAGCACCATCACTTACCTTAATTGCCAGCCCCATGCCTTCGCCTACTCTACCGATACATTGAACTCCTTCAGCACCCGCTTTACTCACGAGATCCCCTTGAGTCAGCCGCATCAGTTCCGTGTCAAACTCACCTTCCCCAGCTACTAAAGTTGGATGATGAGTCATAGCGCGAACAATTCTTTCCATATCTAAACTGGAACCGGAAGACAATTGAGCGTACAGAGAAGCCATTTGACCTAGCTGCATGAAGTAAGTGGGAGCGCCACAATCATCATGGGCATTAATAAATTCTTCTCCCGGCATTCGCAGTAATTCTGCCACTTTACTTAAAATCAGCTGCTGAACTGGGTGATTGCGCTGTAAATAATTATTTACAGACCAACCCCGTTGTTGGCAGACAGCTAGCATTCCGGCGTGTTTACCAGAGCAGTTATATTCTAGAGGGCTGTGCTTACCTTGGGGAATCGGACACTGGAGTGCCGATGGGTCGATATCACAGCGCCAAAGAATGTTAAAAACCTGTCGTACCTGCTCGATTTTGCCTTGGTGAGAGCTACAAATAATCGCTAAGTCTTTATCTGTCAGACCATAGCGTTCTAGCGTACCAGTAGTAGTGACTGCCAGGGCTTGAAAAGGCTTCAGGGCGGAACGGGCAAAAGTAGCGGTTTCCGCATTGCCTGCTGCTGATAAAATCCGCCCCTTGTCGTCACAAACAACAGCTTGTACGCGATGGGTTGATTCAATGATGCCTTCTCGGAGCAGTCTAACTTCTAGTTCTAAGGTTTGAGTTCTTTTTCCCCTTGTCATGGGCAAAAATTTATCACTGGAGGGGGACTGTATAATGGAATTTGAGATTGGGAACTTTTGACAGCAATCAGCTTGCAGCTGAACGGCATCGGTTCCATGCTTGTCCTGCTAGAACAACCGAACAAGTAGTGTACATTCACAATCCTACTACGCAATTCATAGTTGATTGAGATCGCAAGTATTAAATTATCTGGCTAAATCCGATCGGCAAAAACTTAAAGCTGCCTAAAAATTTATAAAATCATCCAAATCGTGCTACCGATGCAGAAAAGCAACGCCATAAGTGCAAAGGTGCGCTTTAGTCTCTGAAGAATGGGTTTAATTTCATAGGTAACGATTAGTTGGTCGCGGGTGAGAATTTCTGGTGGCTTATCCCAAATTTGACCATCGTACCAGCCTGATTCTTCGTAAACTACTACTCGATCGACCAAGCGATCGCGCACGTATGACCAACCCAGGTATAGTCGTAATAAAGCTAGCCCCATAAATAAAGCAGATATAGCCGCGCCGCAGAGTATAAACTTGGCTAAAGCTTTTTGAGTAGGAAAACTAGCATTAGCGAGTGGCCCACCGATCGACCAACTCCAAACCCATACCCACGCCATCTTTTTAGCGTAATTGCCCAAATCAAGAGTGGCCCAACTAAAAAACCAAGAATCTTTCAATTCTTGATATTCATTGATGGGTAGCTGTTCAGATGGAACTGGGCAGGGAGAAACAGAAGACTCCATCATGGTGCTCAATCCACTCTTTTCTTACTCGATCGACAATTAACTAAATTAAATGAAAGGAAGCTCTATCTTTTCTGCGTGACCCCAAAATGCTTCCAGGTTGTAGAACTCCCGTTCGCGAGGCATTAAAATGTGGGCGATCGCATCGCCGTAATCTAGCACTATCCAACTAGCTTCGGCTTGCCCCTCCACTCTAAGTGGAGAACGGTGTAAGTCTTGTTCTACTTTTTGTTGAATACCTTGGTAAATAGCCCGTACCTGCACTTTGGACAAGCCAGTCACGATTACGAAATAGTCTGCCAGATAAGAAATATCTGACACGCTCAGTACGATAATATCAACTCCTTTCCGGTCTGATGCTGCTTCTGCTATCTTCAAAGCAAGTTCCCGGGAGGATGCCTCGCTCAATCCACCAGAGTTAACATCACTGACACTTCTTAAAACTTCGTAAGGAGAATTTAGGGTTTTGATTTGATCGGTCATTAAATCAGTAGAACCTTGTCGTTTAGTTAAAGGTAAAGATAATTGCCTACTCTTGTTTCACCAGATGGGAAATTTTACATTGTGGCTACTATTGTAATAAAAATTTCCGATTTGGCTGCTATCCTTAAAGCTTAAACAGCGATCGGATTTTGATTATTTTCTAGTGCCTGTTGCTGATGAGTAGCCATTCCCATCGCCCAATTCCTCGTTAGGATAGTGCGCGGATGAATTAAACGATGAGTTTCTACTAATTGTTTGAGGGAATAATCGCAGGTTTGCCACAGGGCTTGATAAATGTTTTGCCGACTTTTTTGGCGTAAAGCCTCTAGTTCGGGAGTTTCGCCGCGTCCCGGCTCTAAACTATCTGCTAAAAACACGATACAACTGAGCAAACTCATGCCAGGTCTGCCTAAAGTATGGTTCCCGATTCCCTGCAATATTTCTTCATCTTTAATACCAAAGCGATCTCTAGCTACGATCGCGCTTACTTCTGCATGAAGTAAATGAGGGTTTGCTTCATCCACCGGGTCTAGTTCTAAACCTTCTGCCCGTGCTGTTTGGAGCAAAAGTTGTGGTTTAAAATATTTAGCTAAATCGTGCATCAACCCTGCTAGGGCAGCTTTTTGCGTATCTAAACCATGATACTCGGCTAGTTCTACACTCATCTGCTCAACGCGGAGAACGTGCTGGAGTCGAGAATCAGGTACGTTATCTGCTAACCAGGCTAAAACCCGATCGCGCATTATTTTAATAAACTCCTTACTTTAGCAACCACAAATAGCCAAAGGAAAATGTATGATTCCCGTGACTTTAATTTATATATTTATTTTATCCTTTTTTTAGATTCGTAAAGGTGATGCACCCGATCGAGCAATGCTATTTACGCTCCACCTAGCTTAGCTTTAGGTATCGCTTCTGTTTTCACCTTGGATGACTCTTTCAAAGAAGCAAACAATGCTTCGTAACGATTTAAGGCTTGCTCGAAAGAGTAATATTCCATAGCGTGCTGTCTGCCCTGACGACCCAGAAATTCACACTTTTCTGGATTTTTATACAGTGACTCGATAGCGATCGCTAAAGCCTTGGGGTCTTCCGGAGTAACTACCAAGCCCCCACCGCTTTGTTGTACCGCTTTAGCTGCCGTACCAGTACTGGGTACAGAAGCAACTATGGGGCGACCGCTGGCAAGTATAACGGGTATTTTGGATGGCAAGTTAAAAGCAATTACGTTGTGTTTTTGAGTAACTAAGCTGACATCTGCGGCTGCCAACATTTCCGGTAATTTTTCTCGTGGTTGAAATGGCAGCACTTTTACATTATCAGCCCCATCTAGTTCGCAGTAGTAACGCACTCTTTCAATAGCTTGCTGTTCCCCGACAATTACAAATACTACCTCTGGAATGTCACGCAGCATAGCGGCTGCTTTGATTACCGTTCTCAAATCTTGAGTAAGAGCAATATTACCGGAATAAAGTACGACGAATTTACCGTCGAGTTGATTATTGTTCCGAAACTGGTTATTCTCTTTTGGCAACGGGCGAATAAAATTAACATCAACCCAGTTAGGAATCAACTCGATTTTTTCAGATGGAATTCCTTTACCTAGCAAATTTTCTACAAAGCCATCAGCAATCACGCTAATTGATGCCGCTGCTCGATAGGCAAATTTTTCTAGCGCTTCAAAGATCCGAATAACTTTTTTGTTTTTGAGTAGACCAACATGAACGGCTGCTTCGTGTTGAATATCTTGTACGTTTAAAACTACCGGACAGCCGTGCAGCCATCCTAACAGGGCTGATGGGAGACACACGGGCAGGGGTGGTACTGTAGCCAAAATTACCTCTGGTCGCTCGCCCACTAAGGCATGAAAAAAGCTACTCAGAACAAAGCTGCCGTCTAATAAAAGTCGATCGACCAAACTGGGATTGGGACGAATAAAAACGTAACTACGCTGAACGGCTACGCCGTTGACTTTTTCCGTCGTGTATAGCTTTCCCTTGTATTTGGGGTAAATACGGCGTTCTGGGTAGTTTGGCATACCAGTCACAACTCGGACTTTGTGACCGCGCTTGGCCAAACCTTCTGCTAGTTCGGTCATCAGAGGTGCGATGCCGATCGGTTCTGGGTGATAGTTGTAAGAGTAAATTAGGATACGCATAACCTAAGTTTATTCAATTTACAAGATGCTAGGAGAATAAATTTACTTTTTCTTTGCGATCTGGGCTAGTTTTATTCTTTTAGCGTGTTATGCCATATAGCTGGAGAGCGATACATCCTCATATGAAGTTTGAAGCTACTGGGAGGAAAGCTCTGGTTGGTTGCCTGTGGACTACTGCTAAAGCCGCCAAACTCAGACACGCAAACTGGTATGAGAGGTTCTGAGTTACACTAGCTTGGCTGTATGAACATTGCTGGCTCCTAGTTCAAATCAGAGTAGTTTAGAAAAAATAGGTTGTTTTGCTTTATGTTACTAAGAAAAAAGATTTCTTTTTACTTTGAAGACATTGAAACACCTACCGGTAGACTGATTAATTTAATTATTACAGCTTTAGTAGTATTATCGTCAGCAATCTTCGTGATTGAAACTTATAGCATATCCGCAAATTTACGAGATAAGCTAAACCTCATAAATTACGTAATATTACTGATATTCGCTGTTGAATACTTATTACGCTTTTGGTGTGCAGAGAACAAAATTAAATATTTTTTGAATGTTTATTCTCTCATTGACTTAATAGCTATTCTACCTTTTTTACTAGTATCGATCGATACTAGTTTTATTTTAATATTTAGATGGTTTAGAATTTTGCGTTTGTTAAGATTTTTAGACCCGCAGAATTTACCAGGTAATCTTAACACAGAAGATAGCCTAATTTTTGCCAGAATAATTGGCACGTTATTTTCGATTATTTTCGTCTATTCTGGCTTAATCTATCAAGTTGAGCATCCTTTAAATAGTAAAATTTTTCGGACTTTTTTAGATGCTTTCTATTTTTCTGTCGTAACTATGACTACAGTAGGATTCGGCGATGTTACTCCTACGTCAGAATTAGGACGCCTGTTAACAGTGATGATGATTTTTACTGGAGTATCTTTAATTCCTTGGCAAGTAGGAGATTTGATTAAACGATTAGTTAAAGCTACTAATCAAGTTGAAATACCTTGTCGTAATTGTAATTTGTACTTACACGATAAGGATGCGAATTTTTGTAAAAATTGTGGAAATAAATTGGATAAGAGTTAACGAGAGTTTACGTAGTTGTAAAAATCAATAGTTGAGCTAATAGATGCGTCATCAACTCAACTGACATAACTCCCTTTACTCTTTTTGTCAATTTTTCATCATCAAGTACCATCAGTTGTTCAGGAAAAATATTATCTAACAAACTGACAAATTTTTCCATCACTTCATTTTTAGTTAATTCGTCCTGATATACAGGACGGCTTTGCATTATGCGATCGACAATATCGGATATCCGAGATAATACTGCACTTTTGCGATCTGAAATTTGTATCATCATTTTCACCATTGTTGAACTGAGATTAACTATGAACAGTTAGCAAAGTCAAGATGAGGTGCGAGTAATAAGCGCTCACCATCCCTCATCAACTGCTTACTTGCGCCTTATATACCCAATGGTAACGATAATTGAATTCCAGCAGCAAGCTCTCTTTGTCGCTTTTCAGCTTGCAATCTTCTGTCTGCTTTGTAGACATTCTCAATAATAGGTACTGGTTGAGGTTGATGGCTCTTAGGTAAGAATAATTCACCAGCTTTATACACAGCCTCTACAGGAGGTATATCCCAATCTCGTATAAAATTGGCAGCAAGGCGGCTCAATCCTGAGTAATTGAATAATGGAGGCGTATCAAAGTAATCTCTAATAGAAGCACTTTTGGCAAGTTTATTGTTGTTCTTTATTTCCCTTGACTTTAAACCTTGAATAACCTGATTCATGGCATCGTAGGTTTCCGAGTAAATTTTGAGAGAAAGCCCATGCTCTTTTCGATACATCTCTATTGCAGACTTCAACTCTGGGTCGTAATAATGTTTCTGATCTTCTCTAACAATTAACCGTTTTTTGTGCGTGTCCCATACTTGGTTAAAATTATCATAGGAAGACGAATTATAGTTGGGTTGCCATCCAGTTTTTTGGTGGATTAATACTCGCATTCCAATATGCTGAATTAGCTCTCCAGCTTTATCTTGAATGAACTGGATACCAAGAGCCTCAATTTCTTGAAGTGCTTGTTCTGCTTTAAACCTGTTTTTTCTATTCTGTGAATTTGACCATTTAGCATAATACTCTACAACCGCAGCGCAAAAACCATCCTCAAGAATGTCGCGCCCTTGTTGATCGTAGTATCCTGGTAAAGTTAAATTCTTACCTGCAAATGGTTTAAGGCATTCTGGCATTTTGTTGATTGTGGAGTGAGCATTTTTAATTTTTTTTACTAACACATTTATAGATTTCGGACTCACACCTACAAAGCTGGCTAGACCAGATTGAGACATTCCAGATCGTCCTGTAGAAATCACCGTGAAGTATTCAGCGCCATCCTCATCAACTGAGCGTAGCAAATATTTAGAAAAAACTTCTGTATCTCTGGATTTTGGTGGTAGTTGATTCATTCAATTCTCCTTATTGATTTTGTAGTGCAGCCAGTTCTGTGGCTTACATAACGATCATCTAAGCGATTTTCGGATCGCAGAAGTAATAATCGCCTTCTTTGCCCAACCTATTTTCTTTTACACCTCGAAGAAGTTCAGCTTGCAGGCATCTTTTAGCTTTTGTGAATTCTTCAGAAGATTCGTAATCAAAAATAATCTCTACTAATTGACCAATGTGTAAACCTTCTGGATGTTTCTCAAGAATTCGCTTGGCTATCTGAATGTAACCTCGCCCTCTGTACTCACGACGCTGATAATCTTTGGGATTACGAGATTTATCTTGCTTAGTTTCAAGTTTTGAATCTATAGCCTGCCCTTGGCGCTGATTTTCATTGTTATTATTTTCGATATAAATTTCAGGGCTTGCTCGACTGCCATTAAGACTGCCGTTAGCTAGAGTGCCATTTGTGTAAGATTTTGGGGGTGACTGCCTAAGCGGATTGGGATTGAAGCTATTTTCTTGATTTTCTTGGCTGGCGATTCCTTGCAGAGTTGCTCTAATATTTCCAGCTAAGGACTCTAGTCGGGCTGCCTCAGCTTGTGCTTCCTCAGCAACTTTCCTCAGTCTTGAGGCTTCCTGCTCCCTCTCCGCAAGCTCCGTTTTTAGTAATGAAATAAGTACGTTGTTGGACATCTTGCAGGAATTTCTTGCTTATCTTGCATTTGAGTTTAACATTATTTTCTTTGCTGTTGCAAGATTTTGCAAGATTATCCAAAAAAAAAGGTGGGCATCTTGCCCACCTACTACTATTACAGGCATCTTGCCTGCTAAATCTTGTCGATCGAACTATTAACCCAACAATGCCTTAGCCTTCGCTAACACATTATCAACGCTAAAGCCAAATTTCTCCATACAAACTCCACCGGGAGCGGAAGCACCAAAACGATCGATACTAACGGTATCGCCTTCAGTACCTACATACTTGTGCCAACCGAAACTAGCGCCAGCTTCTACAGATAACCGCTTGGTAACAGCTTTTGGTAGAACGGATTCTTTAT
Organism: Leptolyngbyaceae cyanobacterium; assembly: GCA_036703985.1. GTDB lineage: Bacteria > Cyanobacteriota > Cyanobacteriia > Cyanobacteriales > Aerosakkonemataceae > DATNQN01. Next base: position 242,295 of record DATNQN010000029.1, on the reverse strand, counting down.
AAGCTGCATCTTGTGCGTCAAAGATATCCGTAGAAGGCATGGAAACCACGCGCACTTTCTTGCCTTCAGCGGTGAGTTTTTCAGCGGCGGTAACACAAAGGCTCAATTCTGAACCAGTACCAATGAGGATGATGTCGGGTGTACCCTGCGAATCAACCACGATGTATCCACCCTTTGCTACGCCTTCAATCGAAGTACCAGCTAAGTTAGGAACGTTTTGACGGGTGAATGCTAACAGGGTAGGCTCGTTTTTCTTGGCTTTTTCGATCGCAATTTTGTAAGCGCCAGAAGTTTCGTTACCATCTGCGGGACGAATCACCGTCAGATTAGGAATTGCCCGCAGAGAAGCGAGAGTTTCGATCGGTTGGTGAGTTGGGCCATCTTCCCCTTGTCCGATCGAGTCGTGAGTCATTACCCAAATCACGCCAGCATCAGACAAAGCAGATAAGCGGATGGCCGCCCGCATATAATCTGTAAAGATCAAGAAGGTAGCACCGTAAGGAATTAATCCCGAACTATGCAGCGCGATACCATTACAAATCGCACCCATACCATGTTCCCGCACGCCAAAGTGAACGTTACGGTTTTGGTATTGTCCTTTTTGAAAATCGCCAGAACCCTTAATCTCAGTTAGGTTAGAGTGAGTTAAGTCAGCAGAACCACCAATTAGTTCGGGTAAAACTGATGCCAGTTTGTTAAGGCAGGTTTCTGAGTGCTTACGGGTAGGTAGTGCTTTGTCTTCGGCGGTGTAAGTTGGTAATACTTTATCCCAACCGTCGGGCAGTTTATTGCTCAAGTAACGTTCAAATTCAGCCGCTTCTTGAGGATATTTAGCTTTGTAGTCAGCTAAAGCTTGGTTCCATTCCTGTTCATAAGCTGCGCCGCGTTCTACTGCTTTGCGAGTATGCTTGAGTACATCTTCTGGGATGACGAAAGGCTCGTGTTGCCAACCCAAATTATCACGGGTCAGTTTTACTTCGTCTGTACCCAAAGCCGCACCGTGAACACCGGCGGTATTTGCTTTATTGGGGGAACCATAACCGATGGTGGTTGTCACCTTGATCATGGTCGGCTTATCGGTAACCGCTTTAGCTTCTTCAATTGCTTTAGCAATTCCTTCTAAGTCGGTGTTACCGTTTTCGACGTGGAGGACGTGCCAACCGTAAGCTTCAAACCGTTTGGAAACATCCTCAGTGAATGCCACATCTGTAGAACCATCGATCGAGATGTGGTTGTCATCGTACAGGGCGATCAGTTTACCTAATCCCAAGTGTCCCGCATAAGAACAAGCTTCACCGGAAACGCCTTCCATGTTGCAACCATCACCCAGAATCACATAGGTGTAGTGGTCAACTATTTTGGCATCGGGTTTGTTGAATTTAGCAGCGAGGTGCGCCTCCGCCATTGCCAATCCAACCCCATTGGCAATTCCCTGTCCGAGTGGCCCAGTGGTAACTTCCACGCCTGCGGTAACGAAGTTTTCTGGGTGTCCGGGAGTTTTAGAACCCCACTGACGGAATTGCTTGATATCCTCGATGGTGACGCTATCGTAGCCCATCAGGTACAGCAGGGCGTACTGTAACATCGAACCATGCCCTGCAGAGAGGATAAAGCGATCGCGATTAAACCATTTGGGATTTTTGGGGTTATACCGCATGAAGCGATCCCACAGCACGAACGCCATCGGCGCTGCGCCCATTGGTAGTCCTGGGTGACCAGAATTCGCTTTCTGTACCGCGTCTATTGCTAGAAAGCGGATCGAATTAATGCAAAGTTCCTCAAGGGATTGAGTTGCAACGGCCATAATCTATTCTTCTTAACGACGGTCGAAAACTTGGTAAGTGAGCAGAAATCTGGGTGCTATGGATCGCCCCAAAAGAGTACCCCCATCATCCCATTAGGGGGATAGATGGGCAAGTATTTTTTTTATCGCTAATTCCTAACACTCAATTGTCAATTAGCAATTAGCTAGTTCTCGATTGGCTAGCAACAAACTTTTTAAAAGCTAGCGTGACATTGTGACCCCCAAATCCAAACGAATTGGATAGGGCAACATCTACTTTCTGAGCGCGACTTTGATTGGGGATGTAATCCAGGTCACACTCCGGATCGGGATTTTCTAAGTTAATAGTAGGTGGAACTCGGTCATTTGCGACTGCCATTACGGTAGCGACAGCTTCAATCCCGCCAGAGCCGCCTAAGAGGTGGCCTGTCATCGATTTTGTGGAGCTAATCGTTATTTTGTAAGCGCTTTCTCTCAAAGCTCTTTTTATAGCTGCTGTTTCGGTCACGTCGTTGGCTGACGTGCTAGTACCGTGAGCGTTGATATAGCTCACTTGCTCTGGAGTAAGACCAGCATCTTTCAAACATAACTGGATCGCTCTAGCAGCGCCTTCTCCACCCGGTACTGGGGAGGTCATGTGGTAGGCATCGCAGGTCATGCCATAGCCAACGATTTCCGCATAAATTTTCGCCCCGCGAGTGAGGGCGTGTTCCAATTCTTCTAGGATCAGGATTCCCGCACCTTCACCCATCACAAATCCATCGCGATCGCGATCGAACGGACGAGAAGCGCGAGTCGGATCGTCATTGCGCGTCGATAGCGCCCGCGCAGCAGCAAATCCAGCCACAGATAGGGGTGTGACAGCAGCTTCCGTACCACCGCAAATCATCGCTTGTGCGTAGCCCCGTTGCACCAGGCGAAAAGCATCCCCTATGGAATTGGAACCAGCAGCACAGGCGGTTACAGAACAGGAGTTTGGCCCCTTCGCGCCAACTTGAATAGCAGTTAAGCCGGCGGCCATGTTAGCGATCATCATGGGAATCATAAAGGGGCTACAGCGATCAGGGCCGCGAGTCAGGTAAATCTCTTGCTGATCTTCGAGTACCTTAAGACCGCCAATACCCGTACCGATGATTACGCCTACCTGTTCTGCGTTCAGTTCGTTGATGACAAACTGCGCGTCTAAAAGAGCCTGTTTGCTGGCACCGATCGCAAACTGGGCAAAGCGATCCATCCGCTTGGCTTCTTTTCGATCCAGGTAATCGTGGGGGTTAAATCCCTTTACTTCACCAGCAATCCGGCAATCATGGCGGGACGCATCAAATAATGTAATCGGCCCAATACCGCTGCGTCCGCTTAACAAGCTTTCCCAGTATTCGGCTAAATTATTGCCAATCGGTGTAATCGCGCCCAGACCAGTGACAACAACGCGCTTACGTTCTAACTCTGTCATGATTTAGCTATTAACTCGGGCTTCCACACCCAGAACGCAGAACAAAATAGACAATTTAAGAGATCGGCCTGTGTGTAACTGAGTTTTTAATTTATTTTTACTCAGTATTTAGTACCCCTACGGTCAGCCCTAACTTTTGGAAACGGCTAGACCGATCGGGCTACAGCACCCAGGACTTAAACTTATGCTGACGCGGCAACCTTGTCGTTAATATAATCTACCGCTTGTTGTACGGTAAGAATTTTTTCAGCTGCTTCGTCGGGTATTTCGATATCGAACTCTTCTTCTAACGCCATTACTAATTCCACCGTATCTAGGGAATCAGCCCCCAGATCGTTAGCAAAATTGGCTTCTGGTTTGACTTCGCTGGCTTCTACGCCTAACTGCTCTGCCACAATTCCTTGAACTTTATCAAAAATTTCCTGTTGGCTCATAGCTGTTCCTTACTTCAATTGCCAGAACTTCCTGTTTGGGTAAAGAGGATTCTAAGCATTTTTTAATCTTATCTGATATAGGGATCGCTCTGGTCGATCTTTTGCCAGTTTCCCAACTGACATGGTGAGCGGGTGAGAGGGAGATGGGAAGATAGAGAGGTAGGGGGATGGGGAGACGAATAAAATAAGTTAATTTTTGATACTTCATCCTTCATCCTTTGCACTTTTTTTCCTTTCTCTTCTCGCAGACAAGCGATGATATAAGAAGAGCCAATATACGGCTGATGGTTACTTAATTTAACGATCGTTGACAAATGACTCTTAAATATGCTTACTTTCCTGGCTGTGTTGCTCAAGGTGCTTGCCGGGAGTTATACCAATCTACGGCAGTTCTTACGCGAGCTTTAGGTATTGAACTGATCGAGTTAAAAAAAGCTTCTTGCTGCGGTTCGGGTACTTTTAAAGAAGAATCTCAGTTATTAGAAGATACTGTCAATGCCAGAAATATTGCTTTGGCAGAAGAGTTAAACTTACCGCTGCTTACTCATTGCAGTACTTGTCAGGGAGTACTCGGTCACGTGGATGAGCGACTTAAGGAAGCTCAACAAAACGATCCAGCTTACTTAGAACAGATTAATGGTTTATTGAAAAAAGAGGGTTGTTTACCTTATCGCGGTACTGGTCAAGTTAAACATATTTTATGGGCTTTGGTAGGAGATTACGGGCTGGCAGAACTAGAAAAGCGAGTTACTCGCAAGCTCAGCAGTCTTAAGTGTGCGGCATTTTACGGATGTTATCTTTTACGGGGGCAAAAGTCGATTCCTTTTGATGACCCCTTTAAGCCGGAATCAATGGAAAATCTGTTTCGAGCGGTGGGAGCCACACCTATATATTACAGAGGAAGAACTCAGTGCTGTGGTTGGCCGATTTCTAGCTATGCGACAACGCAGTCTTTTCAGATGGCTGGTAGGAACATTCAGGAAGCGATCGCAGCTGGCGCTGACTGTATGGTAACTCCTTGCCCGTTGTGTCACCTGAATTTAGATTCACGTCAGCCAGAAGTGGAAAAAGTAATTGAACGTAAACTCGGTTTACCAGTACTGCATTTACCGCAGTTGGTAGCTTTAGCGTTAGGAATTGAGCCAAAACAACTGGGTTTAGACAAACATATTGTTTCCACTCGTCCTGTTTTGGAAAAGTTAGGTTTTTAGTTGAATTAAACTTAGAGTCAATTTACAACAAAATACCTTTTTTTTAGATTTTAGGTTTGTAATTCAAATCTAAAATCTAAATTTTATAATGTACTTATATTAGTTTTGACGATATTTAAAGCTTCAGCTACTGGTTTATTATATAACTAATAAATTTTATAATAACGTATAAAAACTTAATACTAAGGGTGTAATAAATCGGGTTAAAAATTAAACTTTTCCACTATAATAACTTGATACTATTTCAAAGGTAAGATATGCGTTTTCAGAAAAGTGTAGAACAATTTACAGAAAATATACTGTGGAGTGTCAGATTTTTGGCAATTGTTCCTGTCTTGTTTGGGTTACTTAGTACAGTAACATTATTCTTTCTTGGTAGCTTAGAAATATTGGAAGGTATCCAACTATATTGGCATTCTGAACATGGAGAAACTCAGGTTATTACAAAAATTATGACTGGTATTGTTGGAGGAATTGACCTTTATTTAATCGGTATAGTTTTAATGTTGTTCAGCTTTGGAATTTACGAATTGTTTATTTCTAAAATAGACGTTGGTAGGAACAATCAAGAAATTCGCATTTTGGAAATTCATTCATTAGATCAACTGAAAGACAAAATTTTAAAAGTAATCGTGATGGTGTTAGTAGTGCGAATTTTTAAAGTAGTTAGTGGGATGACAGTTCAAACATTCCAAGATGTGCTATTTTTAGCTATTGCTATTATCTTAATTGCAGGTAGCAGCTATTTAATGCACCAGTCGTCTCATGTTAATCACAATAATCACTCTGGTTCTAATAAGTAGACTATCTTATTAGATAAATTAATAATCTTTAAAATTAAAAGAAACCGGGTTTTTAAATAAACCCGGTTTCTTTTGTTCGCTTAACCGTCAACTACATTCACTTTGACAACTTTCCGTTGCAGTTCTTCTGCTTTTGGTAGCGTTAGAGTTAAGATACCGTTCTTAAATTCAGCCTGCACTTTATCGTTCTGAATGGGAACGGGTAATTCTATAGTCCGTTGGAACTTGCCATAACGGAATTCAGAATGATAAAAACCTCTTTCTTCTTTCCGCTTTTCATAGCGGTGTTCTCCTGCTATGGAAAGGGCTTCGCGAGTTACTTGAATATCTAAATCTTTGCCTTCTACACCGGGAATTTCTGCCCGCAAAACTAAGTTGTTTTCATCATCGTGCAATTCAATTGCGGGTGACCACAGAGTAGGGCGTTCGGGATTTACTTGTGCCAGTTCGTCAAACACTCGATCCATTTGACGACGCAAGGTTTCCATTTCTGGGACAGGTTGTAAGCGTACTAGTCTCATAGTTAAATACCTTTACTCTAACTTGTTAAGAGACTGAATCAAATGTTCAGAGATTTGTTAAGTAGGCTAGCGATATTTCTTAACTTTTTTAACTAGGAAGTTTTTGAGGTTTTACATCTCTTGCCTACAGTTATATAGTGTCTTATTTCGGGGGATTAGCTAGTGAGGTAAACCCTACCAGTTTAGTAGAAGTTACCGATTTGGGAATGGATAAATCGGAGAAAACAAATTGTTAAATTATTAATGGTTATCCTATTTTCGACTACCAACTCAGGTTGGGATAAGGTAACAGGAAGAATAGTTTTCCGTTACCAATTCCCTTACCTTATCTTGTTGTTCTGCTTGCTTACTAAGAAACTTATTTTCCAAACTGGCGCTGAACGGCTTTAAAAAACTGATACATTTCTGGTAGGCGGTTGGAAATGGCAGATATTTTCAGAAACAGTTTATGGGGAATCGCCGGTACACCGCTGACTATTGTGCCTGGTTCTACATCGTTGTGAATGCCTGCTTTTGCGGAGGCGATCGCACCATCTCCAATATTAGCTTGGTTGGCAATTCCCACTTGTCCGGCTAGCAAAACGCCATTGCCTACTTTTACGCCGCCTGCTAATCCGACTTGGGCAGCAAAAGCACAGTTAGCACCGATTTGGCAACCGTGTCCGATATGTACTAAATTGTCTAATTTTGTATTTCTGCCGATCCGTGTTTCCCCTACGGCGGGACGATCGATCGTGCTATTGCAACCAACTTCTACCCCATCTTCGAGGACGGTATAACCAGATTGTTCTAATTTGAACCAACCAGTAGAAGTGGGAACGAAACCAAATCCTTCTCCACCAACTACAGCGCCACTGTGAATTACGCAATCTGCACCGATGCGGCTGCGTTCTTGGATGGTACAGTTGGCGTGTAAAACAGTGCGATCGCCAATCCGCACTTCTGTATAAATTACTACATTAGGATGAATGCAAACATCGTTGCCAATCCTTACTCCGGCTTGAATGACGGCGTGAGGGCCGATGTAAACATCTTTACCAATTTCTGCTGAAGGGTGAATTACTGCCGTACTGTCTATTCCCGCATCCGGACGGAAGGGTTTGTAGAACAAATTCACTGCCTTAGCAAATATTAATTTTGGTTCTTTAGTTGCGATCCAAGCAATCCCCCTACTAGTTGCTTGTTTTTGTAAAGTTTCATCTTCAGGCAGAATTAAAGCGCTTGCGTCGGTTTTTTGGACGAAAGGGGCAAATTTACTGTTTTCTATATAGCTGATAGTGCCTGCGATCGCATCTTGAACGGCTGCAACTCCTGAAATCTGTGGGTCGCAGCCTGCATTAACCATTAAGCTGTTAGATTTGCTACTTAATTCAAGTTTTTGGAGGATTTCGCTAAACTTCATTTTTCTGCGTTTGATTATTGGCGATCGATCTTTTGTTAGCCTTAACAACAATGACCGGGTTTATTTTGCAATATTCTATTTTCCCATTGCTTGAGCAGCTAACCATCCTGTTGTCCAAGCACTTTGAAAATTAAAACCACCAGTCACGCCATCAATATCTAATATTTCTCCTGCCAAGTAAAGACCCGGACAAACTTTACTTTCCATTGTTTTGAAGTCTACTTCTTTCAAATTAACGCCACCACAAGTCACGAATTCTTCCTTAAATACACCTTTACCATTAATCTGATATTTACCTTGAACGAGTTCTTGAATCAGGTGATTTAATATTTTGTTAGACAAACCAGCCCAGCGATCTTCTGTCTGGATACCAATCCGGGAAACTAAATATTGCCACAAACGACGAGGGATGGGAAGCGGACAATTACTATAAATTTGGCGTTGAGGCAACTGAGATTTTACTTTTAGTAGTAATTGGCGTAAATTTTCTTGGTTGTATTGAGGTAACCAATTAATTAGTAAGTTTGCCTGATAGCGATTTTCCTGTAAAGTTCTCGCACCCCAGGCGGAAAGTTTGAGAATTGCTGGGCCACTTAAACCCCAGTGCGTGATTAATAAAGATCCGGTTTGTTCAAAGTGGGTTTTTCCAGCAATTTGCAAACGTAAGTGAACGTTATCGACGCTTACTCCTGCTAGATCGTGGAGTTGAGGATCGGGTATGTTAAAGGTAAATAGGGAAGGAACGGGTGTTTCAATGTGATGTCCTAAAGATTTGGCAATTTGATAACCAATGGGGTTACTACCCGTGGCAAGTAGGATGCGATCGCAAATAATCGCTTCTCTCGTTTTCAAATTAATTTCAAATTTAGTACCTTTATTTTCTATCGCAATTTGCTTAACTGAAACAACTGATATGCCCGATCTAATTTTTACTCCGGATGCCTTAGCTGCTTCTATCAAACATTCCACAATAGTGCCAGAATCATCAGTTACGGGAAACATTCGTCCATCGGATTCGGTTTTTAATTGCACTTCATGTTCGGAAAACCAAGCAACTGTATCACGGGGTTGAAATCGACTGAAAGCACCTCTTAAAGCTTTGTTTCCTCTAGGATAATTTTGAATTAATTGGGCTGGATCGAAGCAAGCATGAGTAACGTTACAGCGACCACCACCTGAAATGCGAACTTTACTGAGGAGTTGACGACCTGCTTCTAGTAAAGTGACTTGGGCGTGAGGATGAGTTTCGGCGCAGGCAATCGCCCCAAAAAATCCGGCTGCCCCACCTCCAATTATCACAATTTCTAAAGATTTTGCTGACACGAAAATTTTTTTAATTATTCTTCAAACGGTTCAAATTGATCTTTTGTTGCCCCACAAACCGGACAAATCCAGTCTTCTGGAATATCTTGAAAAGCTGTACCTGGTGCGATATCTCCATCTGGATCGCCTTCTGCCGGATCGTAGATATATCCACAAAGGGTACATATATATTTTTGCATTTTAGTAGCCTCCTCATTACATCCCCGATCGATTAAGCCTCTAGAATTTAATTCTAGAGGCTTGCTTTAGCTTTTCTGTTTTTTGTTAGCAAATATCTACAGTTTCGGGACTAAACGCCTACTTTTTGCTTAGACCAAACACCATTCTCATCTTCATCATACTGTTGGTGAATGGTTTGCCAAGCACCTTGTTCAGCCTTCATGGGGTCGTTAGTTTCATCGAGTAAGGTGTTGTAACGATCGATAAATGTTCTTTGGGCATCTTCTGATAAGTGCGATCGCACTTCTGGAGATAAATCGTTGGGGCTATCGCAACGTCCGCTACAAGGACGAGGTAGAGTCATTTCGTTGGTATGTACTTCTTCGCCACCCGCACTTTGCAAAAGTAATTGAATTTCACCGGATTTGTCGGCGGGAACTTCTACCATGACTAGAAATTCTCCTGCTTCCAAACGAGTTTGATACACGGTAGCTTTATCTTCTGGCATTCCCAAGGTAACTAAGGCAGATACTAATCCCGCGCCGCTTGCGCCTGCGATCGCACCTCCAGCTGCCCCTAATAGTACGGCACCCAATGGCCCAGCCGCCACCACCCAGCCGACAAAAGGAATCCACAGCGCCCCGATTCCCGTCAGCAAGGCTAACACGGAACCAAATAAAGAACCAAATATTCCACCTGTTCGTAGTCCACCCAAAATGACATCTTTTTTAGAGATAAATCCCGCAATGCGAGTGGTGGATTTGAAATTTTTCCCCATTACGGAAATATGATCCTGGGGTATATTGCGATCGAGCAAACGACGAACTACGTCATTTATTTGCTCTTCTTCCTTAAATACTGCTGAAATAGTGCGTTCTGCTTGAAAATCAGCCATTTTATAAGTTCCCCCTCGATATTTTAGATCTTTCTTCTCAAAGGATACGTAGCCCTTTTCCTCCCTAAATCGCCCATAGGATTGATTTGAGTGGGATCGCCAGAAGCAATAAAGGAAAAGAGGCTAGGGGCAGGGGGCAGAGGAGAGAGGGAGATAAATGCGATAAATTTTCAACCTTCAGCCTTCAGACTTCATCCTTTAGACTTCATCCTTTACCAAACGTTGCTTTGAAGATAAGTAAGAATACCCAGAATGATAGAAAGCAAAATCAATATCCAGATGATGCCACTGGGAATAAAAGTAAGGACTTCAAATCCTCTGAGAATCCAAGTAGCAAGGGTAAGGCCGATAAAAATGGCAAAAATTGATGATAATTTGATATTTCTAGAGTGATTGGAGCTACTCACGTACTTTTGATACTAAAAAATTTAAATAACGCTTTCATTATGGCACGATTAGGCTAGAAGCTGTAAGAGATATGTTTGCTTGCCCAAGCAGTAATAATACCGATCAAAATGTATAAATTTATTTTAAATCAGTAAGTATTAGCTCCGTTTTATCACTAACCAGATACAAGCAACGTTTAGCATCCCCTTTAGGAAAGGAATTTTTTTACCGTGAGATTGCGGTAAAATTTTTTCAAAACTTCATCTTAACTTTGCAGTTTTTTAACTTACGGTGGGTAACTTGATAAATAGAAGGGTTAGTTGCCTGATGGTTGGAAATTTATCGTACTCCAACTGGAACTTTATTCGTATTACTTAAGAAGTACAAAAACTAAAATGGTTCTATCTTGCCTATCTGAATCTATGACAACCGTATCAGACGTGGTGTGGGATAAGCAGCAACAAGCAGCAATGCTATCGGGAGAGATCGTCTTGCAAACGCGATCGCACTCTGCATGGGGGGGCGCTTGTACCGCAGGAATGTACCTACCTTGTAAGCGATCGCACGCTTGGCAGCAACTCACCGACTATCCTCGTTGGGTAAATTATTTTCCAGACTTAATTCGTTCTGAAGTCATCCACCGAGGCGATCATCTGACAGGAAAAAGCAAACGCTTATATCAAATTGCTAGAAAAGCCTTCCTAATGTTTACCGCAGAAGTGGAAATATATCTAAAAGTATTCGAGACAGTACAGCAACAAATCCAATTCCGCATGGAAAAAGGTAGCTTTATAGATTTTGCGGCAGACTTAAAGCTACAAGACTTAGGTAATGGCACTTTACTTACTTATGCAGTACAAGCAACACCTACCATTCCAGTACCGAGCTTATTCATTCAACAAGCCATGACTTTTGACTTACCTGCCAATATGAAAAAAATGCGTCAAGCTATTTGTAGTTAAGCCTAGTAATTAGTGGGTAGCAGCTAGCAGATCGCCAAAAATAATTTCTGTAAATAGCTGCTACATAACACTGATCTCTCATATAAACGGTTGAATTAATGGGTGTTTATCGCTGCATCTTCCCCATTAAATCCGTGTTGTGAGTTCAGTAAACACCCATTACTAAATATGGCTCAAACTTTTTACGTCAATCCAACCTCTGGCAGTGATAGCGCAGGCGCAGGTAGTCAGTCAAAACCATTCAAAACGATCGCTTTTGCCCTCAAACAAGTTACTTCAGGTAATACCATTCAGCTAGCAAGTGGTAATTATAATGCTGCTAGCGGAGAAGTTTTCCCCCTCACCATTCCGCAAGGGGTATCGGTTATTGGCAATGAAACCAACAAAGGTAGCGGTATTTTAATAGAAGGTAGCGGCACCTACCTCAGCCCTACCTTTGCCAGTCAAAACGTTACCTTCGTTCTCGCTAATAACGCCTACTTAGGTGGCGTAACCGTTACCAATCCAGCGACGCGAGGTACTGCTGTTTGGATCGAATCAACTAATCCTACCGTAGCTAACTCTACTTTTAGTAACAGCAAGCGAGAAGGAGTATTTGCTACTGGCAGTGCTAATCCCACTATTGTAGGTAACGTATTTATTCAGAATGACGCAAATGGTATTTCGATCGCGCGAGATACCAAAGGAGAAATTCGGAGTAACGTTTTATCTAAAACAGGTTATGCTATCTCCATTGGTGATAAAGCTGCTCCAAAAGTGATCGACAATAAACTGTCAGAAAATCGCTCCGGTATTCTAATATCTGGTTCTGCCACCCCTGTTTTGCGTAATAATATCAGCGAAAAAAATGAAGAAGATGGAGTGGTAGTTATTAGTAATGCACTACCAGATTTGGGAACTAGTCAACAACCAGGTGGCAACATTTTACGGCTGAACGGTCAATTTGATTTGCGTAACGCAACAACCAGTAAATTGTTAGCCTGGGGCAATCAAATTGCCGCCCAAAAAATTCAAGGTAGTGTAGATTTAGGGCAAGTTTCTCCACCACCCCCTGAGGGACTGACTGATATTGCCAATCATTGGGCATTTGCCTTTATTCAGCCATTAGTTAATCAGGGCATTATCAAGGGTTTTCCCGATCGTACTTTTAAACCGGATGCTCTGATGAAGAGGGCAGAATATGCAGCTTTATTAGTAAAAGCTTTTAATCCTTCTGCTAAAAGAGCAGCTATTAAATTTACCGATGTTGCGGATAATTTCTGGGCATTTCAGGCAATTCAACAAGCTTACAGAGGGGAATTTCTCTCTGGTTTTCCTGACAAAACTTTTAAACCCAATGACAACGTACAACGGGTACAAGTAATAGTTTCCTTGATAAATGGGCTAGGATTAACTGGTGGCATTTTAAGTGACCTGAATGTTTACGATGACGGGGGCGCTATTCCCGACTATGGCAAAGATGAAATAGCTACTGCAACTCGCAACGGTTTAATCGTTAATTACCCAAATCTCAAAAAGCTGAATCCCACTCGTGACGCTACGCGGGCAGAAGTAGCAGCAATACTTTATCAAGCTTTAGTCAATGCGAAAAGGATGCCACCTATCAGTTCACCTTACATCGTTTCTGCACCATAACAACGAACTTAGGGATGGGTGATTAACTATGAGGTCGAAAAGCTAGTTTTAACTAGATCGGTTACACTCATCCCTATCATGAACTTTTGTCTTTCCTGCAAAACATAAATAATTGCTAAGTTTGCTAATCCACTGAGCTTATAAACGGTTAAATTTCTAACCTTTGTATCATAAGGTACAGTTTTTTATTTCATAAATGACATTCTATTTAATAGCAAAGTAAGTTACCTATTTTTCTATACCATACATATAATTTAAAACAAATCAAGTAATTAAATAAGGTCTTAATCTGTTTTTAATCAGCTTTTAGTCTTTTGTTAAATAAGATACTAATCTTCTTAAGGAAATTTTAAATATTTAATTACGAGAAATAGTGCTAAAATTTATTTTGAAATTTCAAATAGATAATTTATTTTGATTTAGATTATTTTTATTGTTCTCTAACATATTTTTATGTTTTTTGGTAAATAAATCTTACCAGCCAAAAAATTAAATATAAAAATTAGTTAATGCCAATTAAATAATAAAGCAAAGATTAGTTGAATGCCATAATCGAAAATTTTACTAAGTTTTGCAACAAAAGAAATCTCAGGGAATGTGTTATGCGTCTACTCAAATTAGCAGTTTCTACCTTTGATGAGTCGCCTAGTTTGCCTATGCCTAAGTCGAGCGACAATCTATTATATATAGAATCTACTTTGCAAGAACTAAATCTGTATAATGCTTCTATTGAAACAGATTGCTCTGTTGCTCAAGTAGGAAAAATTTTTGAAAAAGACCAATTCTTACCAGGCATTATATTGATTAAAGCAGGAAAATTTTTAGGGACAATCTCGAGACGGCGATTTTTTGAACACATGAGTCGTCCTTACAGTTTAGAATTATTCTCAAACCGCCCTATTCATTTTCTCTATCAATTTATCAGCACTCAGTCTTTAGTTTTTCCTTGCAATACTTCCATTGTTCAAGCAGCTAAACAAGCATTGCAACGCTCTGTAGAATTTCTTTACGATCCGATTGCCATACAGATGGAAAAAGGAGTCTATCAAATTTTAGATACGCACCAATTACTTTTAGCTCAATCATACATTCAAGAGCTAACAATGTTTGCTTTAGAAGAAAGTCAACAAGCTCTTTTCCAAGAGAAAGAAAAAGCACAATTGACTTTACAATCAGTAGGGGATGCGGTAATTACTACAGATGCTTTTGGTCAAATAGAATTTCTCAACCCGGTTGCCGAAAAACTAACAGGCTGGCGAGTAGAAGAAGCTAAGGGTTTACCGTTAACCAAAGTATTTAAAGTTATTGATGACAGAACTAGAGAACCGATTAAAAGTATTGTTGAAACTGTTTTAGAAGAAAGGCGTATAGTTGGCTTTTCTAATCATGCTGTTTTAATTGCTCGTAACGGCAATGAATTTGCTATTGACGATACTGTTGCACCAATCAGATCGAAAAATGGCGAAATAATTGGTTCGATATTAGTATTTCACGATGTCACTTCTGAAAGGTGTTTAACACGCCAGTTGTCATGGCAAGCTACTCATGATGCCCTTACGGGATTGATTAACCGACAAGAATTTGAACAAAAATTAGAACAGTCATTACAGAATGCTAAAACTCAACAACAGCAGCATACTTTATGTTATTTAGATTTAGATCGGTTTAAAATTATTAACGATACTTGCGGTCATTTAGCAGGGGATGAATTACTTCGTCAAGTAGCTGCATTATTACAAGCAAACGTGCGGATGTCTGATTTATTAGCTCGTTTGGGAGGAGATGAATTTGGATTATTGCTTTATCAATGTTCGATAGAACAAGGAATGCGAGTTGCTCGGACATTGCGGGATGCCATTCAACAATTTCGCTTTGTATGGCAAGATAAAACTTTTACGATTGGAGTAAGTATTGGATTAACTTCTATTGATGAAGAAAGCCAAAATATTACTTATGTTATCAATGCGGCTGATGCTGCGTGTTATGCTGCTAAAAATAGAGGACGTAATCGCATCCAAATTTACCAGATTAGCGATAGCGAATTAGCGCTTTCTCACGGAAATATACAATGGATACCTAAGATTACTAATGCAATCGAAGAAAATCGGTTTCGCCTGTATTTTCAAAATATTGAACCGATTAATTCTCGTTGTAATAATGGCATATGGGAGCATTATGAAGTACTTTTACGGATGGTTGACGAAACTGGTCAACTGGTGTCTCCAGGAGTTTTCATACCTGCGGCAGAGCGCTATAATTTAATGCCTGCGATCGATCGCTGGGTAATTAGTACCTTATTTTCCAGCCAAAAAGAACGCTACCGTAAAAAATGGAAATTTTGCCAATCTTTAATAGAACGCGGGATTAATTGTGATTGTTTGTATGCGATCAATCTTTCTGGAGCTAGCATTAATGACGATCGGTTTATTGATTTTTTATTGGATCAGTTTGCGATACATGATGTTCCACCACAATTTATTTGCTTTGAAATTACGGAAACTGTAGCAATTACCAACCTAACTAAAGCAGCCCAATTTATTAGTTCTCTAAAAGCGATCGGTTGCCGTTTTGCTTTAGATGATTTCGGCAGTGGGATGTCGTCTTTTGCTTACTTGAAAAGTTTGCCAGTAGATTACTTAAAAATTGATGGTTCTTTTGTGAAGGATATCGTGGAAGATCGGGTAGCTGGCGCAATGGTAGAAGCAATTAATCGAATCGGGCAAGTAATGGGAATTCAGACGATCGCAGAATTTGTGGAAAATGATGCGATTCTAGAAAAAATAAGAGCTTTGGGGGTCAATTACGCGCAAGGTTATAGAATTGGTAAACCTAGCCCGTTTTCTGGCAATTCTTTACTTGATGGTAATTCAAATGATGATTATTCTTGTAGCTTGTACGCGAGTTCGGGCTAACAGAAGGCGATCGCAAATTATTTGCCAATCACAAGATACCGACTTCTCTCAGAAGTCCGGTATCTTAGTGGTTTGATTATTACGAAGGGAATAAAACAGCGATACTTAGGACTGAAGCTTGATTTGATTTGCTTGTAAGTATAGGGTTTGATTGCCGATCGCTTGAGCTTCTTCAGCGCTTAAACCCCATTCTGTCTCAGCTTGTTGGGGAGTTGGCATTGGTTTGAGAACTCCAGTCACGCTCACGGTTTGTCCGGGTTTAACCACAACTCTATTTTCCGCACTCCCTGCATCTAACGGAGGAGAGAGAACGACGAAAAGTTGTTGAGCATTATTGGAACCAACCCAAAAAGTACGATCGCCAACTACACTTTGAGCAGTAACGTTAGTAAGTTGTACCTGCTTATTAGCTAGAGACTGCTGACTTGGTGCTGTAGCGATAATTCCTACATCGGTAATGGGTTGGCTAACCGCATCGTTATTAGTACCCCCAGGAGTAGGAGTAACCACTACAGTCTGAGTCGGAACAGGCGTAGGGCTAATCACTACAGTTTGAGTCGGAACAGGCGTCGGACTCACCACAACTGTTTGAGTGGGAACGGGACTGGGAGTAGTTACTACAGTATCGGGATTATTTGCCCGATTGTCATTACAACCAATTAAGGAACCTGCAATCATCGTCACGACAACCGCTCTACTAATCCAAATCCCCGTGTCGATCGAACTTTTCGGTTGCTCCATTTCCATTAAGTTTAAAAATCTCATTCTTCGTAATGGCTAAAGGGATGATTTCCAGTTTTTGAAATATTACGTTTGCTTTGAGTAAGATTATTTTAAAAATTTGGTTAAACGCGGTCTTCCATCTAAGTAGGTAGATTAAATTATTACCGATGACTTATGGAATTTCATAATAAATTGGACTGCTAACCATTCAACGAAAACATTACGAAGATAAGTTAGCGATTATTTTCCCTTTTCCCTTACCTCTGCTCTCTCCCCTTGTCAGCACGGAGCATGGCGCATCAATCAAGCAAACAATAAAGTTTTTGGCTCTCACTCAAGACCAAGTACAATGATTATCTTGGCCAACTATTTTTGAAATTAATTGCAGCGATGACTAAGACGGCATGGGTGTTTCCGGGACAAGGTTCCCAAGCAATTGGTATGGGAGTAGATTTACTAGAACTACCAGAGGCAAAAGCTAAATTCCAACAGGCAGAGGAGATTTTAGGCTGGTCAGTTCCCGAAATTTGTCAAAGCGAGGAAGATAAACTATCCCGTACCCTTTACACCCAGCCTTGTTTATACGTAGTAGAAAGTATATTGGCAGATTTGATGCGCCAGAAGGGACAGCAACCAGATTTAGTAGCCGGTCACAGTTTAGGAGAATACGTAGCTTTGTATGCTGCTGACGTGTTTGACTTTGAAACTGGTTTGCGCTTGGTGAAACGTCGAGCAGAATTAATGGATAGCGCTGCTGGCGGTACAATGGCAGCTTTGATTGGATTTGACAGAGAGCAGTTAGAGCAGAAAATTGCAGAAATTGGCGATGTAGTGTTAGCCAATGATAATAGTTCCGCTCAAGTAGTAATTTCTGGCACTCCAGAAGCAGTAGAAGCTTTACTATCCCAAGTAAAAACCAAGCGTGCCGTGCGCTTAAATGTATCTGGCGCTTTCCACTCTCCTTTGATGGAAGCACCCGCCGCCGAATTTCAGCAAGTGCTGGAATCTGCGGTCTTTGAAGATGCCAAAGTACCTGTTTTGTCTAACGTTGACCCGACGCCAGCTACAGAGAGCAGCGTTCTCAAGCAGCGCCTTTCTCAGCAAATGACAGGTTCGGTACGTTGGCGGGAAATTTGTCTTCGCTTACCGGAAGAATCAACGCAAAAGGTAGTGGAAATTGGCCCGGGTAAAGTTCTGACTGGTTTGATTAAACGTACCTGTCCTGACTTAATCTTAGAGAATGTCAGTAGTACAGCTGATTTGCCTGCTGTTTAATTTAATTTGCGTATCATGGCCAGAAGCCGCGAACCAGTTGCCAGTTTAATTCTCTACCACTTGTTTAAGTGGTCGGTAGTTAGTCCGATGCTCCACGGTTATTTTCGGGGGCGCGTTTACGGTGCGGAACAAGTACCGCAAGAAGGGCCACTAGTAGTGGTAAGCAACCACGCTAGCTACTTCGATCCGCCGATCGTATCCTGTTCCGTGCGCCGTCCGGTTGCTTTTATGGCTAAGGAAGAGTTATTTAAAGTACCGATTTTAAAGCAGGGGATTCAGCTTTACGGTGCTTATCCGGTAAATCGGCTTTCGGCAGATCGAAGCGCCATTCGATCGGCATTGACTTATCTGGAACAGGGGTGGGCAACTGGGGTGTTTTTGCAAGGTACCCGCACCCCAGACGGACGGATCTCGGAGCCTAAATTAGGTGCGGCAATGATCGCGGCTAAGGCAAAAGCTCCGATCTTGCCAGTCAGTTTGTGGGGAACGGAAAAGATTCTCAAAAAAGGTTCTTCGATTCCCCAATTAGTACCGATCGCGGTGCGAATTGGCCAAGTAATCGAGCCACCTAGTTCGACTAACCGAGCAGACTTAGAGGCAGTAACGGAAAAATGCGCTACGGTAATTAATGCTTTACACGATCTGGGGCGTTGAATGCTGTTAGTTATGTAGGCAGAGGGAGTTTTCTAGGGGAAATAGCAAGCTAGAATAAGCCATAACTTAGCAAAACTTCGGCCAAATGGAAGACCTCAAAGCAGAATTAGCATCTGGGCTGGACGAGGCGGAATGGGATTGGTTAAAACCTCATGCCCAACGCGATTGTTTGATCGTGGTAGCCCCTGGATTAAATTTATTGGATGTGGGAGTAGCTATTGCTAACGATGATGTTTCATCTGTTCAACATTGGATTAGCGAACAGATGATTTATAAACCTTCCCTCAACCAAATGGCTGATTGGCAAGCAAAAGAAAGCCAGCGATTTAATGCTTTAATCGTGCAGCCTTACGTACTGGTGCAGGAACCTCCAGTCAATTCGGCGTCGGAAGGTATTAGCTAAGTCCGTGGTAAGTAAAGAATTTAACCTGATTTTTAAATTGACGGGTGCAGTTAGTGGAAGCAATGGTTGCTTTGCTACAGATATTCGATCGCTTACCCAATTAATATTTAATTTTCTTCGATTTGATGAGAGTAAAGAATGAAGCCAGAGGTTGCCGACTCATTTTTAGAACCTGAAGGCTACCGAGATGTTGGGCATCTACCGGAAGAACATATGAGCGAACACCCCGTACATCATAATTTCTGGGAACGACTCAATAATTTGGTATTGGTTCGTTTTTTACTGTTGTTCGCCTCTGGTTGGGCGATCGTACAGTGTTTATCTTATTTTGAATCAGTAATCGTTACCTTCACTTTTGCCGCAGTGGTAGCTTTTTTACTCAGCTATCCCGTAAAATGGTTGAAACGATTTGTTCCGCACGGCATAGCAGTTAGTTTAGTTTTCTTATTTAGTCTTTTAATACTGGGAATTTTTACTTTTACAGTTGGATTTGCTATCTTATCTCAACTGCAACAGTTAGTCGAAATAATACCGAATTTATTAAACTCTTTGACGCCCATAATAGAAAACCTAGAAAAGTATCTTCGCTCGCGAAACCTGCAAGTGGATTTTCGAGTGATTGAAGAACGTTTGCAAAATCAAGCGCCTCTTTTCATTGGGACGGGAATCGGTACTAGTTTAGCTACTTCTCAAATATTGCTAAGTTCGTTAGTTAATCTTATTTTAATTGAAGTAGTTGCTTTTTTCATGCTCCTGGATGGCAAAAAGCTTTGGAGCTTTACTTTAAAAGTTGTTCCCAAACACCTGCGAAGTAGGTTTACCTTCATAGTTCAAAAAAACTTTTTAGGTTTTTTTAGAGGCCAATTAATTTTATGCTTATTTCTCACTTTTTCTACTTTTATAGTTTTCTTAGTTTTACAAGTACCTTTTGCTTTAATTTTAGCAATCATGGCCGGAACATTTGATTTGGTTCCAGGGATTGGAGCTACTTTAGGAATTATTTTAATTTGCTTATTTCTGTTACCTCAAAGCGTTTGGTTAGCCTTGAAAGTATTGGTAACTTGTATTATTTTGCAACAAATACAAGATAACTTAGTAGCACCTCGCATTATGCAGGGTTCCCTCAACCTTAACCCCGTAGTAGTGTTCTTTGCGTTATTAGTTGGGGCTAGAATAGCAGGTTTACTGGGAATCTTTTTATCTATTCCGATTGCTGGGGTGGTAGTTAGTTTCTTTGAAATTGAAGATATGAAAGCAGTTGGTTCGGAATAAATAAACAGTTAACGTTTATGTAAAAGATAGCTGAAGTTTGAACCAGTACTGCCAGTTGTTACCCAAAGAATAGCTCTCGCTGCATCGCGAATAGATTTTTCAATAGGTTCTTCTGTGTTACCAGAGGGAACTGCGATCGGTTTTACAATTATTCCTCGACTACCTAAGACAATTTCACCAATAATGCGAGCGCGACGCATATGGTAGTCCGAGGTAATTAAATAAATGCTGTCAATTCCTTTGGCTTTCAACTCATCGGCTAAAGTGGTAAAGTTGGTCACCGTATCTACTGCTTGATTATCTAAATACAAACGGTGAGTGTCAACTCCTGCTTTCGTAAATAACTTTTTAACGTAACTATCATAATTACCAGGGCCACCCGAAGAAATCCAAACGGGTAAATTTGGATGCTGGCTGGCAAACTTGGCAGTGAATTTTTCTCGTTCTAATGCAGGTGTTGACCCACCTAGCATCAGTACTGCCTGGGGTTTTTGCAGACTTCTAATTTGTTTGTAACCCAACCAAAGTACTACTGGTAGTACTAGTGCTGAAAGCAACAATTTGCGCTTCCGGTGGGAGGCTTTTTTCAGCTTATAACGGTGGCGGCTGGGTGAAATCTTCAAAATCATGCGAACAGCTTAATGGCTTAAAAAAATAGAAAGCTTAGGAATATATTCCTAGCCATAGACATCGCTTTCAGATTACCATTTTGGCAATCTTTTGAAAGATTCTTTTTTGTCGCCATTGTATCAGCACGAGAAATGCGTAAGTTTGTAGCTGAGTAATATGCTTCAGCGGCGCTATGATGATAGACAGTTAAGTTATGTGAAGAACCTTGACTGCCATCTTCAGACCCACAGAAACCCTCATCCGCCCTATCTCCTGGTACGCCTTAACTCCAATCTGGCAAGGAGGACAGGAGATTATTAATCAAGGGTTGCCTCATACTCAGTTAGCACCGACATGGCAAATGTTCTTGTTAGGCGACGGTTCTCCAACACGCCATTTGCAACTGCTGACGGGGGAGAAAACGGAAGTAGACTTGATCGATATGTCCCCGATTGGGATGGATTCAGATAGTGCACCCGTGCAAATGCAAGTAGTCCCGGGGCCGCGTATCCGGCGACAGGTATGGCTGCGTACTGCTTCCGGACAAAGACTAGCTTATGCTTGTTCTTGGTGGGAAGCTACTCATGTAGATGAATATTTACAAAATCGTTCTATTCCGATTTGGGCTAGTTTAGAACGGTTGCGAACTGAGTTATATCGAGATGTGCAGGGAATTTATTACGGTCACTCAGCAGTGCTAGAGGGAGCTTTTGGATACAAGGGGCCATTTTGGGGCCGTCATTATATTTTTTGGCATCACAGACAACCCCTTACCCTGATTTATGAGGTTTTTTCGCCCTATTTAACTAAGTATTTAGGGCCGATGCAGATGGATGGTTAAAAGGTCATCGGTCATCGGTCATTAGTCATCGGTCATTAGTTATATTGATGAATTAGTCACTCTCAAACAGTATTAGAGTAATTTTTTGCTAATCACAAATGACTAATGACTAATGACTAATGACAATTTTATTTAATAGCTTTTTCCAGCATCAGTTTGGAACGTTTGACTGTTTCTGGAATTGCGATCGGATAATCGCCAGTGAAGCAAGCGGAACAGAAACTATTGGGGTCTTCTTTGGTTGCTTCTAGCATTCCTTTCCAACTGAGATACGCCAGAGAATCTACTTCGATTTGCTGGCTGATTTCGGCAATTGACTTGGTAGCGGCAATCAGTTGATCTTGCGTATCTGTATCAATGCCGTAGAAACAGGGGTGAGTAACTGGTGGAGAAGAAATTCTCATGTGAACTTCGGTTGCGCCAGCATCTCTCAATGTTTTAACTAGTTTGCGGCTGGTGGTTCCCCGGACGATCGAATCATCGACAATGACGATCCGTTTACCTGCTAATACGTCTCGGAGGGGATTTAGCTTCATCCGCAAACCAACTTCTCGCATTTTCTGGGTAGGTTGGATGAAGGTGCGACCGACGTAGCGATTTTTAATCAATCCTTCTGCGTAGGGAATACCGGAAACTTCCGAAAAGCCGATCGCAGCAGGTATCCCGGAATCTGGTACGCCAATTACCATATCTGCATCAACGGCTGATTCTCGTGCTAAGTACCGACCTAACCGCAAACGATAGCTGTATAAACTTTCACCACGCATTACGCTATCGGGACGGGCGAAATAAATCATTTCAAAGATACAGAGTTTGCGTTGGGGTTGTGGTGCCCAGTGGAAGGAAGCCAATCCTTGTTCGGTGATCCAAACTAGTTCTCCCGGTTCTACATCTCGCAGGTACTCTGCACCGATGATATCTAATCCGCAGGTTTCGGAGGATAAGACATAACGGGTGGTGGGAATGTCTTCTCCGGTGGTAATCGTACCGATTACTAGGGGTCGAATGCCGTTGGGATCGCGAGCGCCCATGACTCCATCGGGAGTGCCGATCGCTAAACTAAAGGCTCCTTGGCATCTTTGAAAAGCTCGTATTGACCCTTCTAACCAATCGTGACCTTCGTTGATTTCTTCTGCGATCGCGTGAGCGATCATTTCAGAATCCGTGGTGGTAATTAAATTACAGTTGCGCCGTAGCAACTCCTCTCGCAATTCAACTGTATTGACAAGATTTCCATTATGTGCAAGAGCCAAAGAACCCAAACGAGTTTCCACCACTGCTGGTTGGGCGTTGACTACCCGACTGGAACCAGTAGTAGAGTAACGGGTATGACCGACAGCAATCTGACCGATCATATCTTTGAGGATTGTTTCATTAAATACTTGAGAAACCAACCCCATTTCTTTATGTAAATGCACTTGCCTGCCATCAAAGGTAGCAATGCCAGCCGATTCTTGACCTCGATGCTGGAGGGCGTACAAACCAAAGTAAGTTAATTTGGCGACATCTTCCTCCGGGGCATAGATGCCGAAAACACCGCAAGCTTCCTCTGGCTTGTCGGGTCGCGCCTCATCGCTTATGCGATAATACTCGTCAGCAGAGAGGGGTTCGTTGGGAAACATTCTACGGCTTCGCTCCTAATCGGAATGTTGGCGAGAGAGAGATCGCTTTTAAGGCGAGATATTAAGAAAAGTTTAGCGGCCTTAAACGGGTCTTAACAATACCTGATTTTCGGTCAGGGCGGGTTTCTTACTTAACTAATTTAGTTTATGGTGTAATTTTTTACCAAAACCGCCCTAACGAATTTCACTGAACTACTCGATCGAAACCAGACTGGGAAGACTAAATAGCAAGGCGGCGTTCGATCGCATTTAGATAGCGATCGCATACGTCTGTCATGCTAACGTCGATCGAAGATTGGTTGTCAGCCGTAATAACCCGTAAAAGATCATCGGCATTACCCACTTGACCGATTTTTTGCCAAAAATCACCCAGCTGTTCCTTCAAATAGGATTCCCAAATTTCCGTCCGTTCTTGCGCTACAGAAACTAAAATTCGCGATCCCCCCTCACCAAACAGCAAATTATCCCAACGTAGGGCAGCTTCTGAATTCAATTCTAAATAAATTTGCGCTCCCAGCTTACCGCTAATGCAAGCTTCCGAAAGCGCCACCGCCAGTCCTCCCTCCGCACAATCATGGGCAGAAGATACCAAACCTTGACGAATACCTTCTCGACACGCAGCTTGCACTCGCCGTTCCAAATTGTAATCTATCACTGGTGGTTTGCCAGCCACAACACCGTGAATACTCGCTAAATACTCAGAAGCACCTAGCGTTACTCCCTCTTTAGCATCCAAACGCTGCCCCAAAAGATAAATCGCATCTCCAGGTTGCCGCCAACCTTGACCGCAAATCTTACTAAGATCGGAAATTAATCCCACCATTCCCACCACTGGCGTAGGATAAATTGGTTGGGGATTTCCTTCACTATCGAGTGTTTCGTTATAAAGCGAGACATTTCCACCAGTCACAGGTGTCTTAAATTCCCCACAAGCTTCTGCGATTCCGCGAGTAGCTTCTGCCAACTGCCAATATCCAATTGGTTTTTCTGGACTACCGAAATTCAGATTATCTGTAACCGCCAAAGGTTCAGCACCCACACAACTAAGATTCCGCGCCGCTTCTGCAACGACAGCTTTCGCACCTTCATAAGGATTGAGATAAACGTAACGGGAATTGCAATCAACAGTTGCTGCCACACCTTTTTGCAAGTAAGCAGCCTGAGTTTCACCTTCCAAAGGACGCACCCGCACGATTGCCGCATCTGCACCACCGGGCATTACTACGGTATTATTCTGCACCTGATGGTCATATTGCCGATAAACCCAACGTTTAGAAGCAATGCTGGGAGTATCTAAAAGCGTCAACAAAACATCATTCCAAGTTTGGAAATTACCATTTATTTCAATTCCTTTAGCAGTGGAATTAGGCAATGATTCTGGTGTCCATTGCCAAGCTTTTTTCACATAGTCTGGCGGTTCAGGTAATAATTCTCGATGATAAATTGGCGTGTTATCAGCTAAAGCGGTGGCAGGAATTTCTGCTGCTACTTTCCCTTGGAAAAGTATTCGCACAATTGGGTCGGCAATTACTGTTCCTGCTACTACTGCTTGCAATCCCCAACGATGGAAAATATCAATTAATTCTTGTTCGCGACCTTTATGGGCAACAAACAACATTCTTTCTTGAGATTCTGATAACAAATATTCGTAGGGAACCATACCAGTTTCCCGCACTGGAATTTTATCTAAATCCAGTTCAATTCCTACTCCACCTTTGGCTGCCATTTCTGATGTTGAACAGGTAATTCCCGCAGCACCCATATCTTGTGCAGCAGCCACCGCCCCAGTTTTGAAAGCTTCTAAACAAGCTTCAATTAAGGATTTTTCCATAAATGGGTCGCCTACTTGCACCGCAGGACGGTCATCCATTGAAGCATCACTAAGTTCTGCACTGGCAAAACTCGCGCCACCCATGCCATCCCGTCCGGTGGTAGAACCAACATATAGCACGGGGTTGCCAATGCCAACTGCACCAGCTTTCACAATATCGGTAGTTTCCATCAATCCCAATGCCATCGCGTTGACTAAGGGATTGCCGGAATACGCGGGATCGAAGTATACTTCGCCACCAACTGTGGGTACTCCAACACTATTGCCATAACCAGCTATTCCCGCGACTACACCGCTAAATATTCGGCGATTGCGGGCATCTTCTAATGGGCCAAAACGTAGGGAATTTAAAACTGCGATCGGTCTTGCACCCATTGTAAAGATATCGCGGAGAATACCGCCGACACCTGTGGCTGCACCTTGAAATGGTTCGACGGCGGATGGGTGATTGTGGGATTCTATTTTAAATGCGAGGCGTTGTCCGTCTCCCAAGTCTACCACTCCGGCATTTTCTCCGGGGCCGACGAGGATGCGATCGCCTGTGGTGGGAAACTGTTTAAGTAGTGGTCGGGAATTCTTGTAACAACAGTGTTCCGACCACATAACGCCAAACATCCCCAACTCAGCTTTGTTGGGATGGCGACCGAGACGGTTGACGATTTCTTGATATTCTTCAGGTTTAATCCCTTCGGCGGCGATTTCTTCAGGGGAGAAAGGAGAGGTAGTAGACATGGAACCTTCTGTACGTAAGCACAAGGTTAATTTTATCTAGTTTTACGTAATTACTTGTGCTGTATTCGTTCCCAATCGGTAAGGGCTTGTAGATTTATAGTGAGGATTCTTTTGCGATCGCTAAAGCTTCTTGGTATAGTCTTTGACTGATGCGTGCGCCTTGTGCAATTAAACCATCTAAAATATCTTTGACCAGACTTGCGTTTAGGTATTGGTGCAGGTGGGGGTGCGGTGGGTAGTTCTAAGGTTTCGTAGAAGTAGTCGATGGTTTTGCCATAGATACCTGCAAATGGGTTTCTATAATTCGCTGATTAAGTATATTTCTATTCAAATACTGGAGGCCATAATTCAGAAATTGGCAATTCCCAATCAGGAAATAGCTCTGGAATCGTCAGAATATCTCCATTGTTTAACACTACTGGTTGGTTATTGAGGCGATAGACCGTAACAGTTAGTAAATCGGGATCGATAAGTATTCCAACTCTAGCTCCTTCGTTAAGAAATAATTGAATTTTTTCTTGGAGGGGACGAATGCGATCGCTTTGCGATTTAATTTCTACTACTAAGTCTGGAACTATTTGACCGAAGTAGCGGGGACTTTGCCTGAGTCTTTCTGCACTAACAAAGGAAACATCCGGTGCAGTTAAGTCGGAATTAGGTAAAATAAATCCGCCGCTGGATTCAAAAACCCGCCCCAGTCGTCGCGGGTAAACCCAGTTGCCCAGCAGCCGACAAAACTGTGCGCCTATTTCGCTGGATACGATATCTGATGGACCCATAACGATAATTTTTCCGTCCCGTAATTCCAGTTGGTAGTCGAGATGATTTTCTTTCAGGATGGTTTGCAGCTGTTCGAGATGTTTGACAGTTAGAGTCATGAATTTTGAGGAATTGGCAGATTCCTCAAGCAAGATTATTTCTTCTGGCTTGGTTTCCATATATCCCTCATTAGCTAGGTTTCTTGCAAAACGTTGTGAATCAGTTCTACTGCTAGTTCTAGCTTATCGCGATGGGTGAGGGCTTCCAGGTCAACTGTAACAACAGACTTGCGTTTGGGTAGTGGTGCGGGTGGGGGTGCGGTGGCTAGTTCTAAGGTTTCGTAAAAATAGTCGATGGTTTTGCCATACACGCCTGCAAATGCAGGTAACTCCCTTTCTGCGTCTACTCAGATCTTGCACCATTCTCAACAAGACCTGAAAAACCGGGTTTCTTTACGAAAAATCTAGGCTTTCAGGTTTAGCTATTTGCAAGAAACTAAGGTGATAGCCCAGGTGCAAGATCTCAGTCTACTTTGCGTTTCCCGTTTTCGATTGTGGATAGCGTCTGCTGGCTTATGGTGATACAACGAATAATTGAGGAACTGGATAAACATCAAAAATTTTTTGTAAAACAAATCTTTATGCGAGAAATGTGCCTCTTGCATAACAATAAAATTGCAGAATCAACAGAAACATTACCATACGGCTTATCCCATAATTTAAAGTAAGTGCGATCGCTCTTTTATCTGTATACTGAAAAAGAGCGATCACTTTAATTCAAATTTCTCTATATTAATATATATCAATCTCTTAATTCTAGATTATTCTTTCCCTAGTACCCAGCCCATAGCCCCTAGTTAATATCCGGATGGCAGTCAGCTAGTTCTGTAAATAGTTAGCATCTCTTTGCGAACCTCAGATGTCAACTATTCAGAATATTATGCGTTCCAAAATTCTTACCGCTATTACAACAATAGCCATATTGAGTATTGCTCTGCCATCCCATGCGGGATGTAAATGTAATAACCAGATGGTTGCACGAACCAAGATTTTACAAAATCAATCTAGCCTTGAGCAATGGCGTACAGAAATCAAAAGAAGATACGGAATTTCCAGTTATTCCATACCTGTAACTAATCAATTTGGTGCAACAGCAGGGACAAATGCTAATGCCGAAACATGGAGGAATGAAATGAAAAGGAGATACGGTATCCGCAATTATCCGACACCTGTAACTAACCAATTTGGTGGAAAAAATTCAGCAGAATGGTATAGGAGACTTAGTTATGGGCGTCCTACACCAGTGACGGATAATTATTATAGAAGGTAGGAGAATTAATTTGTAAATTGTCGAACGAGAGCGACACATCGTGTATCTGAATTTCTACTATAGCGATCCTATTTAAATAATCAACCCTACCCTAGCCCTCCCCTTACCAAGGGGAGGGTTGGGTGAGGTTTAGTTGTTCGCAATTCATTTAGGAGCGCTATATGATGTTTGTTTCATAACATATAGATAGTTATTCAGTAACACAACAAAGAACTTTTGTTTCTGAAGCTTTGGTTGATATTTTAGTACAAATAGTTGGTAGAGTTACGGCAAATGTTGTTCCTTTACCAACTTCGCTTTCAACTGAAATCGTTCCTCCTTGCAGTTCTACAGCCCGTTTGACAATTGTCATACCTAAACCAGTGCCTGCAAATTTTAAAGCATTACTTGCTCTGTGAAATGCTTCAAATAATTTATCTTGTTCTTCTTTCGGAATACCTACTCCTTCGTCTTTGATTTTAAACGTAATTTGGTTATTTTGATAATTTAAATCAAGGTAAACTATATTACTTTCAGGCGAATATTTAACGGCATTTAACAACAAGTTCATTAAGATTTGTCGCAGTAAAGTTTTGTCAGTAATCAGAGTTATGTTGTCGCATATACTCGAATAGATTAACTGGTGATTGGTTTTCGTGATTGCCTGAACGTCTTGCCAAATAGATTCGCAAAAACCCCTAAAATCAAAAGGCACGATTTGAATTGTTTGCTTGGCAAATTCTGTTTTCCCAATTACCAAAAGTCCTTCTAACAATTCATTCATTGTTTTAATGGTTGTAGAGATTTTGCTAAAATATTTTTCTCTATCTTTTTCTTTTAATTTATTATTATGATATTTAAGTAGGTCGCTTGCTGTGAGGATGACGGTTAAAAATGTTCGTAAATCGTGGCAAACCATCGATAAAAATTGATATTTTGATTCAGCAGCATCTCTTTGTTTTTTAAGCTCATCTTGGATGATTTTTTCTGATAATTTGCGTTCGGTAATATCTTCGACAGTTCCTTCATATCCTAAAAAATTACCTTTGCTATCATAGATAGGCCGCACGTTTTCGGAAATCCAAATTATAGTGCCGTCCCGACGATATACTTGGGATTCAAATCGCTTAATTGTCTTATTTTCTTGCAGCAAACGCATTAATTCTAAATAACGATTTTTGTCTACGTACAATTGTTTCTTAATATTTTTTACATTAGCTATTAATTCCGATGATGAATGGTATCCATAAATGGTAGCTAAGGTTGAGTTAACCATCAAATAATTACCGTTTTTGGTGGCTTGAAAGATTCCAACTAGGGCGTTTTCAAATATGCTGCGATATTTAGTTTCGCATAGGGATTGTTCTAATATCTCTCTTTTGGTGGAAAGGTTTATCCCAAATTCTGGTGTATTCTGAGCATAATTAAAGCTTTGAATTTTACGTTCTACGTTCCAAGTCATTGGCTAAAAAGCTCCCTAAGTCACGCAACGAAATTAAAAGTGTAAAAGTTGCCGATCTTAGCATCATTGAAAATTTTTGAACATTTTTTTAGTTACGAAAATCCGTAATAGGCTTACCGACAAAAATATATAGTCTCACCTGGTTACATATACGTCAGGTATGGGTTTTCTCTATCTTACGAGAAAATTTTATGGAACGGGTAATACTTGTAAATGCGAGCAAATTGATAAAAGTTCAAATTTCTTTACCTTAATCTAAGGTACAAGAAAAAAAATGATGACGTTGTATCTTTAATTACATATATATGTTTTTTATTGTTAACAAAAAAAACAAAGTTTTTCATCATATATAATTATGATAGGTGTTCGCTCTTTTTACTAATCTTTTAAAAAAATATAAAAGATTAATTAAAAAGTATTTATGTTTACAAAATTACTGATGTTATTGAAAACTAAGTTTGGGAGCGATCGCAAATCATCAAATAGGTTTCATACAAAAAATGGAGAAAATTTTTGTGATCTAAATCACAATTTACTATGATTTAGATCGCAATTCTCGCGATCGCAAACCGTCATACTACAGAACAACTGAACTCTAGCCGAGTCATCGACAGGGAACACACAAGCAGCCGACAGATTCTACAAGCAGACTGTCGGTTTTTTGTACGATCGCAAATTTGATTTTTTGAGCCAAATTAATCAAGGATGATACAGGAGTCAGAGTACAAAAGATAATTAGTATTCAGAGTTGCGATTCACTATTTTTCAAATTTACCAATATTTATAGTATAGAAAGGGAATGAAAATTTCCCCACCCTTTGCCTGTATTTTGACTGAAGATCGGCCAAAACTAGCAAGAGTGGGGAAACGAGTTAAAATGAAAACGGAAAAATTGATTCAGTCAAAAGTCCCTCCAGGAAAACCCAGAGCATAAATTTTAGGACATTGCCTGAATAATGTAATCGAAGTAAGGCGCTGCTTCTGCTGCATCTTCTTCACTCAGAAGGGACAAAGAAGCTTTTTTCAATGCACGAATTGCTTCAACCATTCCCGGGACTGGAACACCCAGAGAATTGTACATTTCTCGAACTCCGATCAAACCGATTTTTTCGATTGGTTCTTTGTCGCCAGAAAGAACTCCGTAGGTGATCAGGCGCAAGTACCAGCCATAATCTCTTAAGCAGAGTGCGCGTTCCCGTTGTCCGTAGGCGTTACCGCCGGGGGAGATGAAATCGGGACGTTTCTGCCAAAGTAGTTTACTGGCTTCTTGAACTATCTTTTTTTCATTTTCTGCTAACGTGGAAGCGATGCGCGTCCGCTGTAAGCCGGTTTGAAAAAAGTCTTTGATCGCTTTGAGTTCGCCGGTGCTAGGATAACGAAGTTCGTCGTCGGCTTTGAGAATGACTTGGCTAACTACGCTCATGATATTGTGCTAACTCAAGATAACATTTTTAGATTTGACACTATCCCGCATAAATGACGGGTATTCTTGGTTGGTACGATCGCTCTTGTTTAGATTTGTATCTGAATAAGAGCAGCATCTTTCCCCAAGCGTTAGTTTCGGTATGCCTTACCGGTACTTAAGTAAGTTTATCCAGTTGAGGGGATGCAAAGGAAGAGAGGAGAGAAGAATATAGTAGGACTTTCGCTTTTTCGGGAAAGAATAAGGTGATGAGGAGATGAAGGCGTAAGTCGGTGAGAGATTGAAAGAGCTATAAGCAGTAAAGTAGAGATAGAGAAGGTAATAGTGGAAAATTTAGCATTTAAAACCGATATTTCAAATTCAGACGACCTCTGGCAACAAGGTAATTTAGTAGAGGTGGCGATCGCAGATCTAACAGATGATGGTAACGGGGTGGGACGTTGGGGACAGCGAGTGGTGTTTGTCCCGGATACCGTACCTGGGGATCGCGCCATAGTTCGGTTAGTGCGGGTGAAACCCCAATACGCTCACGGTAAACTACAGGAATTAATCGAACCGTCAGTTAACCGGACTCGCCCTAGCTGCATTGTGGCAGATAAGTGCGGTGGTTGTCAGTGGCAGCATATCGATTACGAGTATCAGTTGGAAGCGAAGCGAAATCAGGTTATTCAAGCTTTGCAACGAATTGGCGGGATCGAAAATCCCAATGTCGATCGCGTTTTAGCCAGCAACCCAGCTTTAGGATATCGCAACAAGGTAACTTATCCGTTGGGAATCTCGACTTCCGGACAAGTGCAGGCGGGTTATTACCAAAAAGGCAGCCATCAATTAATTAACTTAAATCAATGTCCGGTGCAAGATCCCCGCTTAAATCCCTTGCTGAAAGAAATCAAGCAAGATATTCAGGAACGGGGTTGGCGGATATATGATGAGAAACGCCATCAAGGGTTAGTGCGTCATTTGGGATTGCGAATCGGACGGCGGACTGGTGAAATTTTGTTAACGTTGGTGGTGACGGATTGGGATTTACCGGAAATTCAAGAACAAGCTGAAGAATGGATGAGGCGATATCCTGAGTTGGTGGGAGTGTTTCTGAATCGAAATGGCGATCGCACCAATGCTATTTTCGGAGAAGAAACTCGGTGTATTGCAGGTAAACCTTATTTAGTAGAAGAGTTTGCTGGTTTACAGTTCCAAATTAGCGCCGATACTTTTTTCCAAGTGAATACAGAAGTAGCAGAAGCATTGTTGCAGGAGATTGCGGATCGACTAAATCTGCAAGGGGATCGAGTGTTACTGGATGCTTATTGTGGCATTGGAACGATGAGTTTGCCTTTAGCAAAAAAGGTAAAACAAGTAATTGGTTTGGAAGTGCAACCAGAAGCGGTGAAACAAGCAGAAGCGAACGCCAGACTGAACGGGATCGATAACGTGCGGTTTGAAGTAGGGGAAGTCGAAAAGTTGCTGCCTCAGTTAGATGTGAAACCGGATATCGTTTTCCTCGATCCCCCGCGCAAGGGATGCGATCGTAGCGCGATCGATAGTTTACTGCAAATACGGCCCGATCGCATCGTCTACGTTAGTTGCAAACCCGCCACTCTCGCACGAGATCTCAAATTATTGTGTCATGAAGGCGGATATTGCTTGACAAGAGTGCAACCAGCCGATTTCTTTCCCCAGACAGCGCACGTTGAAGCGGCGGCTTTTTTGGTGCGATGAAATCTGTTAGTCAATTGCGTGACCCATCCCCAGCAAGGAGAGGGGCTTTCTTACTCCCCTTTCCCTACCCCCCTTTTTAAGGGGGGCAGGGAGGTTAGGTTTTTAACTTGCTAGGGCAAAATAGAACATATCAAGTTGCCAAAGTCTGGTAAAAAAGATGCAATGACAGAAAATCCCCATCAACCAAAAGAATACGATGCTGTCCTGGGTAATCAAAATTCGCTACTTGTTAATGCAGCTGTTTTAGGAGGAATCGGACAAGTTAAGCAACGGTTAACTGACCCAGACATAGAAGTGCGAGTTGCTGCACTAAAAGACGCTATCAAATATGGAGAAGCTGGTTTAGACTTAATAATTAAAAGTTTAGAAGATGAAGCAAGCAAGGTGAAATTCGCTGCTTATTCCCTCCTCAAACATAGAACCGAAACAAAAGTTGAACAGCAACTGGATAAATTTTTCCCCTTTTTTGACTTTGATGTGATTACAGTTAATGAATTTGGGCAAGAAATTAGTCGTTACTGTCAAAAAGCCCGATACTTTATAGAAGATTTGGGGAATGGAGTTTTTCTGGAAATGGTATCGATTCCAGGGGGTACTTTTCTAATGGGTTCGCATGATACGGAGAAAAAAAGAAATAGAGATGAAGGGCTACAGCATCAAGTAACTGTGCCATCTTTTTTTATGGGGAAATATCAAGTAACTCAAGCCCAATGGCAAGCTGTCGCTGCATTACCTCAAATTAATATATCTTTAGATGCTAATCCGTCCGACTGGAAAAGTGCAAATCTACATATAGACAATGTATCTTGGAATGATGCACGGGAATTTTGTATTCGGCTTTCTGTAAAAACGGGGAAAACTTATCGTTTACCTCGCGAAGCTGAATGGGAATATGCTTGTCGTGCAGGAACTACTACACCTTTCTATTTTGGCGAAACAATTACTACAGATTTAGTTAATTACAACGGAAATTATACTTACGCTTCTGAACCAAAAGTAATTGAGCGTAAAAGAACTGATGTAGGGAGTTTTCCGCCGAATGCTTTTGGACTTTATGATATGCACGGTAATATTCGGGAATGGTGTGCTGATATTTGGCACGGTTATGATTATGATTATACGTCTTCTGAAAGTGTTCGGCAATCCGGCGGAATTCATCAATATCGGATGTCGCGCGGCGGCTCGTATAACAGCAAGCCTGAGAACTGTCGTTCGGCTTCTCGTCTCTTGTTCGATCCGAGATTCGTTGACTACTTATGCTACTTCGGCTTTCGGGTTGTGTGTGGTGCGACGTGGACTCTTTAGCCCTTTTTATTATTATCCTATTGTCCTATTACCCAGCAAATACTAAACCTATTGTACGAGATATCCCAGAATACTAGATTGTGTATTTATTAACCAATAAAGTCAAATCAATTCAAAATTCAAAATTATTAATTCAAAATTACAATCAGTGGGAGCTTGTACCCACCACTGATTGAAGACCACTGAATAAAATTCAGTGGGGGCTTGTACCCAGAATTAATTAATTAAAAATTTTTATTTATTCTTAATTTTGAATTTTGAATTTTGAATTTTGAATTCAAAAAATGGTAACGGTCTTTAACCTGTTTGAAGGATTATACAAACCAGCAGAGTTTATGGGTTCTGATAAAATATTATCTGGTACTTTCCCGGAGTTAGAGCTAAGAGTTGATAGAATATTAACAGCCGGAAATTAGAAAAATTTTTGGTGCGTTCGCGTAGCGGCGTGGATGCGCTCGGCGTGGCGTTAGCCATATCGCATTCTTTAAAATTATGATATTGCAAAAACTAGAAAAACTCCAACAAATATTTGCCGAAATGGATCGGGCGCTGATTGCCTATTCCGGCGGGATCGATAGCACGCTGGTGGCAAAAGTAGCTTATGATGTGTTATGCGATCGCGCTTTAGCAGTCACAGCCGAATCTCCATCTTTGTTACCAGAAGACTTAGAAGATGCCAAAATTCAAGCCGCAGAAATTGGCATTACCCATCAAGTAATTCAAACTCGCGAAATCGAAAATCCCAACTACAGTTCTAACCCAGTTAATCGCTGCTATTTTTGCAAAAGTGAATTACACGACACCCTCAAACCTTTAGCCCTCAGTTTGGGTTATCCTTACGTAGTAGATGGAGTCAACGCCGACGATTTAAAAGATTATCGTCCGGGAATACAAGCAGCCAAAGAAAGAGGCGCTAGATCCCCATTAGCAGAAGTAGGAATCACCAAAGCAGAAGTGCGAGAAATATCTCAACATTTAGGGTTACCTTGGTGGGATAAACCCGCTCAACCTTGCCTAAGTTCTCGCTTTCCTTACGGTGAAGAAATTACTGTTGCTAAACTACAAAGAGTCGGCAGATCAGAACTTTATCTACGTAAATTAGGTTGGCGTAACTTACGAGTACGTTCCGAAGGAGACACCGCCAGAATTGAGTTACCACCAGAACAAATTAAAGAATTTATTCTCACTACCGATTTACCAACTTTAGTGTCTGTTTTCCAAGGATTTGGATTTGTTTATGTCACCGTAGATTTAGAAGGATATCGTAGTGGCAAATTGAATCAGGTATTACCATCGGAAATTCTTAATGCTCAAGCTGGTAATCGGTAATGGGATGAGAGGAGTTATTGCGGATTGACACTCTCCCGTCAAGCTACGCTGTTCTCGCTCCCCGGCTCCCCTGCGGTTTTTTCTTTCTCGCTCCCAGGTTCAACCTGGGAGTGATGTTTTGAGGCTCCGCCTCCATCAAAACCGATCACTACAACACTTAACAAAGAGGCGTAACATCCTAGTATTCCGCGTATTCCGCCAAATTGATTTTGATTGGTTGGCGGAGAGCCAGAAACCCGGTTTTTCTGAAAAACCGGGTTTCTTTAACCTCTCAAAACCGATCGCTACAACACTTAAACAAAGGGGCGTAACATCCCAGAATAACACTGCTTATCTTCATTAATAGACAAATTACTAAAAAATTTTGTTATTCTGGGCATACTATAAAAAGAAAGTTCTACGGCATTTTTAAGTTTTAGCAGAATACTTTGTTACCAGCTTTATTTTTTATTGAAAATGTAAACAAAGAAACCAATTTATGCAATAAACGCATGGCAGTGCATCCACCATTAAGCTAAAGTTTAATTGCAAAATTCAAACGAGTATTAAATAGCGATAAAAATCATTAATTCCCAAGACTAATCCCGCCAATTTTGATAAAAGTAATGTCAGATACCAAATCAGATTAGAAAATAACAAAGGTTACAGAACTGGTACTTCATGAGGGCGGACATTGCCCAGCAAAAACCTGCAAAACTGTAACACTTTAATACCAAATAGCATCAATTCCTGGTTGGCATTACTTAGAAAATTCACAACTATTCATTCGCTAAGTGGGTGCTTAGTATGATTAACACAGAAGCTCACGAACTAGATTCCCTTAACCTAAATAACCTAACTAGACTAGCCCAAGCTTTTCATCGAGTTAACGATCCCGTAATTGGAACAAATCATGAATTAGAGCCTTTAGGCATCAAAAATACAGGTCGGATATATCACAATTTATCAGTTCCAGAACTGGTAGAGCACACCTTAGCACGCCGAGAAGGAGTCTTAGGCGCTAACGGTGCTGTATTTGTGAAAACGGGCAAATATACCGGGCGTTCTCCTAGCGACAAATTCATCGTTGATGAACCAGAAGTTCACGATGAAATAGATTGGAACGGCGTAAACGTACCGATTTCTAAAGAAAAATTTGATTTACTTTATAAGCGAATGCTGGCTTACGTGCAAGGTAGAGACTTGTACGTTTTTGATGGCTACGCTGGTGCAGATACTAACTATCAATTAAGAGTTAGAGTAGTTAATGAGCTAGCTTTCCAAAATTTATTTGCCCATCAACTTTTTATCAGACCAAATTCTCCTGGTTTTCAACATCATCAACCGGACGTAACTGTAATTTCTGTTCCCGGTTTACAAGGCGACCCAGATATTGATGGAATTAATAGTGAAGCATTCATTGTTCTCAGCGTGCAAAGAAGGCTTGTTTTGATTGGCGGTTCTCAATACGCTGGTGAAATTAAAAAATCCGTTTTCTCATTCATGAATTATTTAATGACGAAACGGAATGTTTTGCCAATGCACTGTTCTGCTAACATGGATGACCAAGGTAATACAGCCTTATTTTTCGGTCTTTCCGGTACTGGTAAAACTACCTTATCTGCCGATCCCCATCGTCGTTTAATTGGGGATGACGAACACGGTTGGTCGAATGATGGCATCTTCAATTTTGAAGGTGGATGCTATGCAAAAACTATTCAATTGTGTAAGAAAAATGAACCGCAAATTTGGGAAGCACTACGCTTTGGTTCTTTAATTGAAAACGTAATTATCGATCCGGAAACGAGAGAACCAGATTACAATGATGACAGCTTAACGGAAAATACCAGAGCAGCTTATCCAGTAGAATTCATTCCTAATTGCGTGATTCCGGGAGTAGGCGGTCATCCGAAGACAGTTATTTTCTTAACTGCTGATGCGTTTGGTGTTTTGCCACCAATTTCTAAGTTAACAAATCGGCAGGCAATGTATCACTTTATGTCCGGTTATACTAGCAAGTTAGCTGGTACGGAAAGAGGTATTACGGAACCGCAAGCAACTTTTTCATCTTGTTTTGGTAAGCCATTCTTGCCACTTTCTCCTACTGTCTATGCGGAAATGCTTTATGACAGAATCATTGCGTATGATGCGGATGTTTATTTGATCAATACAGGTTGGACGGGTGGCGGTTATGGTGTCGGTCGTCGCATCGAAATTGCCCAAACTCGTGCTATGGTATCGGCGGCGCTTAATGGCGATTTAAATCATGTCAAATTCCATCACCATCCGATTTTCAAGGTTTTAGTACCTGAAACGGTTCCGGGAGTGGATAGCAATATTTTAGATCCCCAAAAGACTTGGAGCGATCGCGCAGAATACGAAAAACAAGCAAAAGCTTTGGCGCGGCGGTTTGTCGCAAACTTTAAGCAATTCAACCGTGTTCCGCAAGAAATTATGGAAGCAGCGCCATGTGTTGATTAAGGTTGAGTTTGGCAAAATTTGAACTATTAGTAGGGTAAGCAATGCTTACCCTATTTTTTGTTTGTAGTAAGGACTAAAGTCCTTAGTTTTGAGGACTGAAGTCCTCACTACGAACCGGGTTTCTGAGTCAACTCGTGCAAATGGTTTTAGAATGGGGAATGGTCGCTTAATGAAAGTGCTGATTACTTTATTTTGTTGAATTAGGTTGGGGGTGCAAAAGCGGTGGGCTTAAAGCTAGAAAATGTGATTCCTTGGGGACGCTCTCATGAGGAATATATTAGAATGTTCGACTTGAAACCAGATGAGCTTCCACTGAGGATTTTAGATTGTGCTGGTGGCCCTGCTAGTTTTAATGCTGAGATGACGCAGTTGGGATACAATGTGATATCTTGCGATCCGATTTATCAGTTTGATGCAGATGAAATTACGGAACGAGTTGACGATACTTATTCAATAATAATTGATGGGGTTAAGGAAAATTTAGATTGTTATGTTTGGCAGGATATTCCATCTCCAGAAGAATTGGGAAAAGTGCGGATGTCTGCAATGGAGAAGTTTTTGGCAGATTTTCCGCAGGGAGTTAAGGAAGGACGTTATTTAAGAGATGGACTGCCAGTTTTACCATTTAATAATAAGCAGTTTGATTTAGCTTTATGTTCTCACTTTTTGTTTAGCTATACAGAACAACTTTCGGAAACTTTTCATTTGGCTTCTATTTTGGAAATGAGTCGAGTTGCTAAAGAAGTGAGAATTTTTCCTATTTTGACTATATCGGGTGAGATGTCGCCATTAGTTGAACCTGTAATGAAAAAGTTGGAAATGCAGGGATATATTGTGGAAGTCAGAGATGTGTCTTATGAATTTCAAAAAGGGGGCAACCAAATGTTACGGGTATGCCCACCAATGTGAAGTTTATTTGCTGGCTTCTTCTTCGATGGGGATCAGGTAACAGCCGTTAATTCGCCAACTTCCATCTCGTTGTTGTTCCATTAAATAAAGTGCTCGGAGGGGAACTCCGTTGGGATCGAGTAATAGGACTGGCTGACCTAATTCTCCATTGACGATCGCGATATCGTCAAATACTACCGATCGAGGACGATATACTGCTGGGTAATACGTCCTCACCATCTGCATGAAATTGTCCGGGGTTTTGAATGTCGCCTGAATTCCCGGACTAGCAAACTCGAATGCCGCCTCTGCGTCGTCATTTTGAAATGCTTGCAGTTGGCTTTCGATCATACAGCGGATGGCAACGCGATCGCTATCTGTAATTTGCATTTGCTTTACCTTTTTACGTGGAGCTATCTTAACTAACTACTGTAATAAAATTATAGAAAAGCTAGTACCGAATGGGTAGCGGTAGAAATACAGAAAACTTATCAATTGGTGATGTTTAGCCATTAGTTAAATGCCATCTTCCCGTGGGAATATTAGAGATAGGGATTTTGTAATGTAGGGCTACAATGTTAAATGTTATCAATTTAAAACAAACGGGATCGGGTTGGCAGTTTGAAGGTGAAGAGGCTTTAGAAGATTTTGTTTGGGCTAATTTGCCACAACTATTTGGCTTAATTCCTCTGAAGCGACAATATATTATCGATGAACAAAGATGTGATATCTTAGCACTGGCTGAAAGTAATCAGTTAGTGGTAGTTGAATTAAAAAATGTTGAAGATCGATATGTGGTACAGCAGCTAACTCGTTATTATCATGCTTTGCAAGAGGAGAAACCTTTTGGGGAACAGGTGGATTACGAACAACCGATTCGTTTAATTGCTGTTACGCCTGGTTTTCATCGGGATAATTTTACAGATCGGAAGTATTCTCATCTGAATGTTGAATTTTTGCAGTTTGGCATTTTGGTAGATGGGGAAAAGTTTTATTTGCAGTTGAAAGATGTGGATAGTGAGGAAATTAGGCGATTAGAAATTCCATATCAAGAAAGAGAAAGTAATGAGAATATACCCCCACCGCCAAAAGCGCTTCAAAAACTACTGAATAAGTGCGATCCTCTTCAAAAAAAAGGGATTATGAAGATTAGGCAAAAAATTCTTAGTTTTGATAAGCGTATAGAAGAAATTTCTAGCCTTGGTGCTGTTAAATATGGAAACGTTAATGGAAAAACAAATAAATTATGCGCCGAAATTTGCGTCGATAGTAAAGGTAATATAATTTTATTTTTGTGGTTACCTCTGAAAAATCTCACTGGTGAAAAAGTTGGTAGAGCCAGAATTTGGACAGATTGGGGTGATTTAGCATTGTTGGAAGGTTACGTATCAACAGGCATTGGAGCGAAAGTAACCTCGCATAAAAAATCGATGGCAAATTTTATAGAGAAAATGCAACAAGTTTCTAAGTCAGATGTAATGGTATGTTTGCACGCACATGGTTATATAGAGTTAGATTTACCCAAAGTATTTGCAATGCCCATGAATTACAAATTAATTTATAATTATTTAGGTCATATAGATAAAATTAGGAGAAATATTAATAAATCACTACCCGTAAAATGGGAAGATATAAAGTTATTAGAACTATTTGACGGATTGAAGTATGAAACTGCTCGATCACCTTATTACTCGTTAGAGTATTTATTAGATTTAGCTTTGAAAAAATGGATTTCAAGGATAAAATAAATAAAAAAGAGACATTAAAAACCTATGAACTTACAACAATTAAAAAACGAAGCGTACAAATTATCGGTGAGCGATCGCTTAACCTTAATAGAATCAATCTCTCGTACACTAAGTAGTGAATTGAGAGCGCCCAAACAACTACCAGAAG
The DNA here is from genome assembly GCA_036703985.1 of Leptolyngbyaceae cyanobacterium. Lineage (GTDB taxonomy): Bacteria > Cyanobacteriota > Cyanobacteriia > Cyanobacteriales > Aerosakkonemataceae > DATNQN01. The sequence continues at coordinate 201,904 of DATNQN010000029.1, read as the reverse complement.
GAGTATTAGAAAAGCTAAAAGGTTGCCTGAAAACAGATGCGCCACCTCCAACTGATGAAGAAGTTGAGGCTATGTTACAACAACGCCGTGAGGAGAAATATCTCTAATGCGGCGGGTATTACTAGACACGAACATTGTTTTGGATTTTTTGCTACAACGGCAGCCTTTTGTAACTGAAGCTGAAGTTTTATGGCAAATTATCAAAAATGGAGAAATTCAGGGTTACGTGAGTGCCACAACTCTTACCAATATTTTCTATATTACTAGAAAGAGTAAGGGGGTCGAAATGGCAAAGCAGGATATTTCCGAAATTCTATCAGTGATGGAAGTGTGTACGGTCGATCGCAATATTTTAGAAATAGCGTTATCAGCTAACTTGACAGATTTTGAAGATGCAGTACAGGTGGCTTGTGCGATGGATGAAAATCTGTATGGAATTATCACTCGCGATCGCCAAGATTTTGCAGGTGCTAACTTGCCGATATTTTCACCAAGCGAGTTTTTGCAGCTTCTAGCCGAAGAAAATAAAAATAAGGGCGATAATTGAATAAAACAATCCAAAGGAGTTAAAGCTATGTCCCTGAGTTGGCAAGATATCAAAAAAGCATCTAATGAATTATCGGTGGTTGAACGTTTGGAATTAATAGATGCGATCGTCAAATCAGTAACGGAAGAAGTTAAACTAAATCCACCGCCGCAAACACCAAAACAAAGTAGGGCAGAATTCAAAGAATTATTAAAGAAAAAGGGCATCGAATACCGGGAAGTTGAGGGAGTACCAATCTTAACGCCGCGTCAGTTATTGGATGCGATCGAAGAAGATATTGAAAAGGCGGATTAGCGAAGCAAAATCAGAAACCCAGTCGATCGCCAACTAAAATAATCTAAAATCGTAAATCTAAAATCTAAAAATCCGATTATGCCTCAAACAGTTTGGATCGCCCGACACGGTAACCGCCTCGACTTCGTAAACCCCGACTGGTTTCTCACCGCCGAACGTCCTTACGATCCTCCCCTTTCCGATGATGGGGTGATTCAAGCGATGCAGCTGGGACAACGCTTGAAGGGAGAAAATATCACCCATATTTTTGCATCGCCATTTTTGCGGACGGTGCAAACTGCTAACCAAGTGGCAGAAGCGTTAGATTTGCCTATTAAAATTGAACCAGGGTTAAGTGAGTGGCTCAATCCGGTGTGGATGCACTCAGCGCCTGAAAAACTTTCTTGGGAACAACTGCACGAACTATATCCCAGAGTAGATCTTACTCACACACCCAGAGGAGTGGCGGCCCAATATCCGGAAACGGGAGAACAAGCACTCAAAAGATCTGGCGAAACTGCCAAACGCCTTGCTGCTGAGTATGCGGAAAACATCCTGCTGGTGGGACATGGGGCATCGGTGATCGGGATGACGATGGGAATATTGGATCTCACCATAGAACCGGAAGTGAATGCGGCTTTATGCTGTTTGGTGAAAATCGTCCTTTACGAAAATGGATGGGTGATGGAACTCAACGGCGATACTTCCCACTTGACGGAAAGCGAGAAGGTGATTCGTTTCCATTAATCTAGGTGAGTGAGGAGGTGAAACATTAAGTGGGCGAGATTACTTCTTTCTGACAGGGGATCTCAATGACAAGTAGAAGATTTTAGGATTAATTGAGTAATCAAAGAGAGAAATACCTCCCAAACCTCATCAAGAAGTTATTCAGTTAAGAAGCTTATGACATTATTACTGGCAGGAGATATCGGCGGGACTAAAACTATTCTGCGATTGGTGGAGTTACCAGCAGAAGGAGCAATGTATAGTTTGGATGAGGCGACTTACACTAGTGCGAGTTTCCCTGATTTAGTGCCGATCGTGCAGGAGTTTTTGCACTCAGCAGCGGAACATTTGGGCTACAAACCGATACCAGAAAAGGCTTGTTTTGCGATCGCAGGCCCCATAGTTAACAATACTGCAAAATTAACTAACTTAGTTTGGTCACTAGATGCAAAACGTCTAGAAGAAGAATTAGGGATTGCACGAGTTACTTTAATTAATGATTTTGCTGCCGTCGGTTATGGCATTTTGGGATTACTTCCATCAGATTTGCACACTTTGCAATTAGGTAAACCTGATAGAAATGCACCCATTGCTGTAATTGGTGCGGGAACTGGTTTAGGACAAGGATTTTTAATTCGTCAAGGTGATAGTTATCAAGTTTTTGGATCGGAAGGCGGACACTCGGATTTTGCGCCTCGCACGGAGTTAGAATTTCAATTGTTGAAATATTTGTTAGATAAGCATAGCATTCAGCGCATTTCCGTTGAGCGAGTGGTTTCGGGAATGGGAATTGTCTCAATTTATCAGTTTTTGCGAGATAAAAATTTTGGTAGTGAGTCACCAGAAATCGCCCCAATAGTCAGGACTTGGGAACAACAAGCTGGACAAGGAGAACGTACAGTCGATCCTGCGGCGGCTATTGCACGGGCTGCTTTGGAAAAACGCGATCGTCTTAGCGAACAAACTATGCAAATATTTGTAGATGCTTACGGTGCAGAAGTTGGTAATCTTGCCCTCAAACTATTACCTTATGGCGGTATTTATGTTGCTGGTGGAATCGCGGCTAAAATTTTACCTTTGATGACGGAAGGTAGTTTTCTCCACAATTTTGTTACAAAAGGTCGCATGAGTACTTTACTGGAAAAAATGCCATTGCATCTGGTGTTAAATCCCCAAGTAGGATTAATTGGGGCAGCGATTTCTGCTGCTAGATTGTAAGTGAAGTAAAAAGTGCGATCGCATAACCAGTAAACCACAAATCATCTCCCCCTATTCCCCTCTCCTAAATATGACTGCCGTCACCGTAAATTTCAATTCAATTATCCAACTAACCGACGAGCAATTTTATCAGCTTTGTCGAACAAATCCCGATGTAAAATTTGAACGAAACGCCCAAGGAGAAATCATTATCATGCCACCGACAGGGGGAGAGACTGGAAAAAGTAACGCTGAAACTACGGCAGATTTTGTAATTTGGAACCGAAAAACTAAACTAGGCGTTTGCTTTGATTCTTCTACTTGTTTCAAACTCCCTAATGGTGCAGATCGTTCCCCTGATGTAGCGTGGATAAAACAAGAAAGATGGGATGCACTTACGCCAGAACAAAAACAAAAATTTCCCCCTATTGCGCCTGATTTCGTGTTGGAATTGATGTCACCAACCGATACTTTATCCGAAATTCAAGCTAAAATGCGAGAATATATGGATAATCAAGTACAACTGGGTTGGTTGATTAATCCAAAAACTCGTCGCGTGGAAATTTATCGCCAAGGAAAACCTGTAGAGGTGTTAGATTCTCCATCAGAATTATCAGGAGAAGATGTTTTACCAGGTTTTGTCTTGAATATGCAAATCGTCTGGGCATAGTTTCTCATCTATTTTCCCAAATTACTCCCATAAAGCAACCCATTTTAATAAACGAACAATTAGGAAAAGCATTACCATAAATTTCTTTAAATTGCTGTTCTGACAGATATTTATCCGATGCTAAATGCCGCAACCAAGGTTTAGATATACGAAATTTGAATAATCTGATTGCTTTGAAAAAACCATATTTTAAGCAATCTGGTAAAAAGTCTTGCAACGCACCTATTATATAGACGATCGTACCTGGTGTTTGCACTTCGGAAACATTATCTCGCAAAACTATTTTGCCACCTGGATTGAGTAATTGTTTGAGAGTTTGGAGAGTAGCAGGTAAGTTTTCTAGATGGTGGAAAGTTGTGGAACTAGTAATTAAATCAAATTTCTTATTTAATTCTAAATGATTAGCATCCATGTAGAGATATTCAACATTAGGAAAAGCTCGTTTAGTTTGAGCAATAACTAACATTTCTTCACTAATATCAACACCAACAACTGAATCGTAAGATTTACTTAATTCAAACGCTAAAATACCCGAACCGCACCCAATATCGAGAGCAGCATTTCTACAAGTTGATAAATTTCTTAAAAAAAAGTCTTGTTTGTGCAATAAAGTTGCCATGAAATCATATTCAGTGGCAAATGAGTCAAAGCGGTGGTAAAGATAATTCGGAGTCATACCAAGTTCGGATTTTTTTACGTAAAAATACTCTAAATTTAAATAAAATTCAGTATCATTACTTACCAAATAAATATATCCATAAATCTTAAAATAAGTTAAAATTTTAGAAATCTTAAAACTTTATTAAACTTACCATGCCCCCAATACGAATCCACCAGATCACCATCTTTCAAGATCACCTGTTGCTAGTTTTCCATACCAACTCAACTGGTTGGCAATTTCGGGTAACTAATCCAGCAGGAGAAATTTTCGGAATGGAATTGCCTTACGAAACTGCTGACGCTGCTGAAAGAGTAGCACGCAATGTGATTGATTATAGGCGGTAAGGAATTTCTCACTATTTCGTCTTAATACTTGCAAGGATTAGTTCTTTCATGTTCGATCGATTTTTTGGTTTCCATGCAGGTTGGCGGCGAAACTGTAGCTACTGGGAATATATACCTAGTAAGGCTGCTCGATCGCATTAGCTCATATTCTCTGAAATTGGTTGATAGTCAGGGAAAATGAAATGCGATCGAGCAGTTAACATTATTGATATAAAACTGAGGTAAATACGGATATTTAGCACGAAAGCTTAATTTATGATGGTGGGAAGTTAGGTTTCTTACCCTCATGGTAAATGGATATTAAAGTACTAAAAAAAATACTAATTAAATTTGTTGTTTTATTACTAATTATTGCAGCCATCACCAGTTGCACATCCGCTCAAGAGCAAGAAAAAATTACCATCAGACTCAGCGGTTGGCAAAGTAATACAAGCGAACAACAACTATTAAGAGAAGTATTGAAAAATTTTGAATCCGAACATCCAGGTATCGAAGTCAAATATGAAGTAATTAACGATCAGTACATGGATGTCATCAAAACCAGGCTCATTGGTGAATCTGCACCAGATGTATTTTATTTAGATGCGTTTGAAGCGCCTTTATTGATGAAAAATGAGGTACTGGAACCCCTAGATCGTTATATTACACCAGAGTTCGATCTTAATGATTTTCTGCCTACGATGCTGAATGCTTTTCGCGATGGCGGAAAAATTTACGGATTACCGAAAGATTTCTCTACACTTGTCCTTTTTTATAATAAAAAATATTTTCAGTCTGCTGGAATAAATCAGCCTCCCAAAACTTGGCAAGAATTGCAAAGTTACTCCCAAAAACTCACTATAGATACTAATCAAGATAACAGAATTGACCGATATGGTTTCGGCATTTCTCCGGAACTAGCTAGACAATATTTTATGATTAAAGCTTATGGAGGAAAAATAATCGATCGACAAGGATATGCCGCTTTTGCTAGCCCGCAAAGTCTAAAAGGATTGGAGTTGATTGTAAATCAGTATAGACGCGATCGCACAGCCGTTCAGCCTTCCGATGTTGGCGCTAGTTCCGGAAGCGATATGTTTGGCAGAGGAAAAGTGGCAATGGTAATTGAAGGTAATTGGGCAATCCCATATTTAAAAGATACATTTCCACAAATTGACTTTGCAACGGCAGAAATTCCCAAAGTTAATGGCAAAAAAGGAACGATGGCTTATACAGTTGCTTATGTGATGAACAAAAAATCTAAACATAAAGATGCAGCATGGCAACTAATTTCTTACTTAACTGGAAAAGAGGGAATGAAAGCTTGGGCAAAAGAAGGTTTAGTTTTACCTAGCCGTAAATCTGTTTTAGCAGATTTGGGATTGGAAAATAATTCTCTTGATCAGCCATTTGTAAGAGGTGCTGACTATGCAACTATTTGGCAAGCTGGAGAAAACTTACCAATAATTTTTACCAATTTTAACAATCAATTTATTAGTGCATTAATCGGACAGCAATCTTTACGGGAGGCTATGATAAGGGCACAGAATACCGCTAATCAAGAAATTAAAGCTGCTAATTAATCAAATTCCAAGGACGCGAATTAAAATAATGAAAAGTATTTTAAAGAAAGAAGGTTTGGCTGGCTATTTATTTATGGCTCCTACAATTATTATCATGGGAGTATTTCTAATCTTACCAATTGTTTATTCTGTTTTTCTATCTTTTCATAAAGTGCGTATTTTAGGAGAGTTAAACTATCGTTTTATTGGATTTAAAAGCTTTCTCAGGATATGGGAAGATGAAAGAGTTTGGATTGCCTTACAAAATACGGCTGAATACGTGCTAATTGTCGTTCCAATTCAAACCATCTTGGCACTGCTTTTGGCATTGCTCCTAAATGGGAATATCAAAGGTAAAAATTGGTTTCGCATTATCTTTTTTCTGCCCACCGTAACTTCTTCGGCTGTATTAACTCTGATTTTCATGTGGATTTACAATACAAACGGTTTATTGAATAATCTACTAGCTTGGTTTGGTTTACCTGTTTACAATTGGCTTGGCGATCCTGCTGTAGCTTTAAAAGCAATTATGATTATGAATATTTGGTCAACAGCACCTTTTTTCATGGTGATTTACTTGGCGGCTTTGCAAGATATTCCGGCTAGCCTCTACGAAGCAGCTAAAATTGATGGCGCAAATAAATTAGACCAATTTTTTAATATTACTTTTCCATTGCTGAAACCCGTTACATTTTTTATCGTTGTTATGGGAGTGATTGGCACTTTTCAATTATTCGATCAATCTTACATTTTTTCCGCTGGTTCCGGTGGGCCAAATAATTCTACTTTAACTGTAGTTTTGCTAATTTATCAATATGCGTTTAAGAGTTTGGATATGGGTTATGCTGCTGCTTTAGCCTTAATGTTAGCGGCAGTAATTATGGCAGTAACGCTAGTTCAACGTACTTTATTTAAAGAAGAAAAACTAGATTAAGTTCGTAGTGAGGACTTCAGTCCTCAAAGGCGAGGACTTTAGTCCTCACTACAAACGGGAGATAATATGAGTCAATATCGTTGGTTTAAAATAGGTCTTTATAGCTTATTAATCTTATATGCTATTATCACCTTCGTGCCATTTGCTTGGGCGCTTTCCGCTTCTTTCAAACCACTGTCAGAAATAGTTAGCGGCGGGATGAATTTCATACCCAAAGATTTTACGCTGAATAATTACAAAACGATTTTTACCCAACAAGCTTTGTTCGGACGTTGGTTATTTAACAGCGTATTTGTAGCGATTTGCGTAACTGGGTTAAATTTATTATTTAACTCGATGGCGGGATATGCTTTGGCAAGAATTCGATTTCCGGGAAGTAGATTTTGGTTTTTCTTGATTTTAGCAGTGTTGATGGTGCCGGGACAAGTAACCCTGATTCCCAGTTTTTTGATTTTAAAATATCTGGGATGGCTGAATTCTTACCAGGGGTTAATTATACCCGGTGCGGTAAATGCCACGTTTATTTTTATGATGCGGCAATTTTTTATTAATTTCCCCAAAGAGTTAGAAGAAGCTGCTGCACTGGATGGATTAAGTCGATGGGAAACTTTTCTGCAAATTGTTTTACCTTTGGCTAAACCTGCTTTGGCAGCGCAAACCATATTTATTTTTATGGGTGCGTGGAACAATTTTTTAATGCCATTGTTGATATTGTCCGATCCCGAAATGTTTACTTTACCTTTGGGATTGAATGCTTTTAAAGGACAATACATCAGTTATTGGAATTATATTATGGCAGCCTCGATGGTATTCACTTTGCCTGCCCTAGCAATTTATGCCTTTTTCAATCGTTATTTTATCCAAGGTGTCACGTTTACTGGCAGTAAATAATACCCTTTGTTAATTGAGAATTGGATTCCCCAAAGAATAGCCAAGTGAAGCGGGTAGAAAAGGTAAAACCACTTTGTTTTTAAACCCGGTTCCCCTTTCCATTGTAAAAGAAATAAAGGAGCAAGAACGGCAAAAAACTGATAGCTTTGTTCTAAAGACTCAATAGCTAAGGGTAGTACGCAAATCAAATTAAATACAATCCAAGCAATCCACCAACGAACGCTTTTAGCTTCAAATTTAGATAAGAAAACTATAAGTAATACTCCATAAGCTCCTGATTCGGCGTTAATCAATTGGGCTATTCCTGCGAAAAGTAACGTAAATCCAATTTTCAAATCGGTTATTTTATCTAATCTGATGGCTAGCAAACCGAGAGCTAATGCTGCTAAAATATTGGGACGCCAAAGATCGAATAATAAATAGTAAAGTGGTTGGCTGATAATTCCCAAACCAATTAGCCTAGCTACATACATATTAAAATTTTTAGTATGCTTTTCTCCTTCCCCGATTAACCAAGCAAACAGAGGAAAACTCAATCTGCCGATGATTCTGAATATTAATAATTTAGGAAAAAATACATATCCGATATGGTCGATTACCATTGAGATAGCGGCTAAAATTTTGATGTGAAAACTTGTCAGCATTGGGATTGTATATTAGGGGTCGGTGAAATTTATTAAGCAAATTTACTAAATATAGCGTACTTTTTTAGTTATTCAAAGTTATAATTCTTAACTAACATACTTACTGAAACTAGGACTATAGCTGGAGTGAATTCTTCTCGTTATCGGATGAATGTGTTTCGGTAATGCTTCAGCAAATTTAGAAAACATAGTTCGACGGCTTTATGGGATCTGCGGAGCGGATTTGGAGTTTTCTACCATCTTTAGAATAAATAGAAAATCATAAAATTTTTTGAAGTGCGAAATCTGATAATTGCCAAGTGTAGCTCTAGCCTGTTCCCCGATCCAATTCAGGTTTTATGATTCGAGCAACCATTAAAAACGTTTGGTTTTGTGTATTTTGTTTCTCTTTACTGACTATTGGTTGCACGAGCAGCAATTCCATCAACAAAGCGGAAAACCAAGACAGCCAGACAAATGCACTAGAAAAGGTTGTGGCATCTAATGCGAATAACAAATTAGGCAATCAAATTGAACAAATATCTCATACCGCGCAAGGGCGTGTTGGGGTTACAGCTACAGTACTAGAAACCGGGGCGAGAGTTACTTTGAATGGTAATCAGCAATTTCCAATGCAAAGTGTTTACAAGTTTCCCATTGGTATGGCTGTATTGGCTCAAGTCGATCGAGGAAAGTTGAGCCTAGATCGGCGGGTTAGTGTTAAGATAAGCGATTTTGTCTCCAACCTTCAGCACAGCCCGATTCGAGACAAGTATCCGCAAGGGGTGGAACTGAGCCTAGCTGAACTGTTGGAATATATGGTATCTGAAAGTGATGGAACAGCTTGTGATGTCCTGTTAAACAACAAACAAAAATGCAGATAAACGCAGATATTTATTAACTGCGTTCATCTGCGTTTATCTTTGGACATCTGCGATAAAAAAATTACTCCTCATCCGCATCGTGAGCAAATCGACGGAACAAGTAATCTAGTGCATAGTTTCGCAAATTGTAGTATTCGGGATCTTCCATGATTTGGGCTCGATCGCGCGGACGAGGGAAAGGAATTTGCATGACTTCCCCAATGTTAGCAGCAGGGCCATTGGTCATCATCACCAACCGATCGGCTAAAAACAAAGCTTCATCGATATCGTGAGTAATCATCAACACCGTGCAGCGATGATCCGTCCAAATTTTCAGCAATTCTTCTTGCAATTCTTCTTTGGTAATCGCATCCAAAGCGCCGAAAGGTTCGTCTAAAATCAACACTTTCGGACGAATTGCCAACGCGCGGGCGATCGAAACCCGTTGTTTCATCCCGCCGGAAATTTGGGTGGGCTTTTTCTCCATTGCTTCCGTTAGTCCCACCATTGCCAAATGTTCTCTGGCGATCGCTCTTTTTTCCGGTTCCGATTTCTCAGGGGAAACGGAATCGATCGCTAAATAAACATTCTCAAATACCGTCAACCAAGGCAGCAAAGCATAGTTTTGGAATACCACCATGCGATCGGGCCCAGGTTCGCCGATCGGTTGCCCTTCCAATAACACCGTACCACCACTGGGTTTCGCAAAACCAGAAACCATGTTCAGCAGAGTCGATTTACCGCAACCAGAGTGACCGATCACGCAGATGAATTCACCTTCATAAACAGTCAGATTGACATCTTTTAATACCGTGTATGGCCCTTGGGCTGTGGGATAAACTTTGGAAACTTTGTCAATCACTACATACGGTTCCCGGTATTTCGAGGATGTAGATAGCTTTCGGGTTTTGTCGGTAGAAGAGATAGTTTTAGATTGCATATTCGTTGTTGGTTATTGGTTATTGGTTATTGGTCATTGGTAAGAAATAAATGACCAATGACCAATGACAAATGACAAATGACAAATGACTAATTAAGCCGCTTTGATTGTTCTGGAATCGATCGCGATTTCCGCCATCGTGAAATCACGTTTAATTTCCAAACTGTTGAGATAAGAAATCGGGTCTTCAGCATTAAAAGTGCTGCCATCAAATAGCTGAATCGTACCACGATTGTATTTCATATCTAAAACGCCGAGTTCTCGCGCCGCCGTACTGAAGACGCCTACCCGGACAACTCTTTCTAAAATTTCCAACCAATTTCTGGGGAAGGGAACATCACCCCAACGCGCCATTTGTGCCATTTGCCACAAATGTTCGGTGCGGCTGGGGCGGTTTGCGCCATCGCCAAAGAAGATGTGATGGGCGTATTCCCGCATTGGCTGATCTAAACTACAGCTAGAAGGGTCGGGATCTCCCAATTGAATGTAAGTGGGATTGGTACTGACATATTCCCGTCCTGCCAAAATCTGACGCACTTCGTACTGATTGTTGGGATCGGCGCAATATTGGCAAGCTTCTAATAAAGCTTTAACTAAAGCGATGTGGGTATTAGGATAAGCAGCAGCCCAGTCTTCTCGAACGCCGAGAACTTTGCCTGGGTGTCCCTGCCAAATTTCTAAGTCAGTTGCAATGGTAAAACCAACTCCTTCCATTGCAGCGCGGTAATTCCAAGGTTCGCCGACGCAGAAACCATCGATACTTCCCGCTTGCAAATCCACTACCATCTGTGCAGGGGGGATGTTTTGCAAGTTAACATCGCGATCGGGATCGATGCCACCGGCTGCTAACCAGTATCGCAACAGCATATTGTGCATGGAAGAGGGATGTACGATACCCATTCTGTGCTGTTGTTCGGGAGATTTCAGCAGCATTTTTTTGAAATCTGCTAAAGTGTAAATCCCTTGGTCGTAGAAGCGTTTGCACAGGGTAATAGCGTTACCGTTGCGCGTCATGGTGAGGGCGCTAACCATTGGTAGGGGTTGGTTATCGCGATCGTGTCCGCCTAAAGTTAACCAAATTGGCATTCCCGATGGCATTTGCGCTGCATCTAAATATCCACCCACCATGCCATCGACGATACCGCGCCAACTGGTTTCCCGCACTAAGCTGACTTCATCTAAACCATGTTTTTTGAAGAAGTCTTTTTCTTTGGCAACTGCAAGTGGCGCACAAGCAGTGAGGGGAACGAACCCGATTTCTAGATTAACTTTTTCTAGGCCGTGACGGGCGATCGCACCAGTTTTTCTCGCCCGAATTTTTTTGATCCGTTTCTGCTGATTGAGGAAGTAAATCATCTCGCTTCGCAAAACGTAGTAGTTAGGATGACTGACTACTTCCATCCGCTTGCGAGGACGGGGAATATCTACATCGAGGATTTGACCGATTTTCGATTCTGGGCCATTGGTTAGCATCACGATGCGATCGGATAACAACACCGCTTCATCAACATCGTGAGTTACCATCACGGCGGTAACTTCGTGTTCTTCGCAAATTTGCATTAATTTCTCTTGCAAATTGCCCCGTGTCAAAGCATCCAACGCGCCGAAGGGTTCATCTAATAGTAGTAATTTGGGACGAATCGCTAAAGCGCGCGCGATCGCAACTCTTTGTTTTTGACCCCCCGATAAACGATTGGGTAATTTCTCAGCGTGAGGACGCAACCCCACCATATCGATATGTTCTTCGACAATGCTGCGTTGTTCGCTTTTCGACAAATGACTCAACACTTCCTCTACTGCCAAACTAATATTTTCTCTCACAGTTAACCAAGGCAATAGAGAATAGTTTTGAAATACCACCATCCGTTCCGGGCCGGGGCCATCAATTCTTTCCCCTTCCAGAGTGACTATCCCATCAGTTGGTAAATCCAAACCAGCAATCATATTTAATAAAGTGGATTTACCGCAACCGGAGTGACCGATCAAAGAAATAAACTCACCTTTTTTGATTTCTAAGTCAATTCCTTTGAGGGCAATGTATTTGCCTCCTCCGGTTAAATTAAAAACTTTTTCGATTTGGTCAACAGCAACAAATACGCTCATTGGTCATTCGTCCTTTGTGATTTGTCATTGGTCATATCATGTCCAGTAGCATCGATTATCAAAATAAATCCTTTTCTTATCTGCGTTAATCTGCGTTAATCCTCTTACATCTGCGGTAAAAAGATTAACCGAATATTCCCACAGACAATTTCCGAAAAACCATGCGACTGGACTTAATATTATTTGTCATCGACATCAAAAATAGAGTTCTTGCAAAAGTAAATTGAATCTTTAATTATCAAATTCTATTACTTTTGCAAGAAGCTCAATCACCATTTTTTACTTTTGCTCTTCAGGTACGATCAAGTTTTGCAAGTAAGCCATTCCTCGGTCGAGTAACAAACCAACTGCACCGATATAAACCAGCGCCAAAATGATATCGCTGATGTAGTTATTCTGATAAGCATCCCAGATGAAAAAGCCAATTCCCACAATACCCGACATCACGATTTCCGCAGCGATAATTGCCAACCAAGCCAAACCGATCGCAATTCTCAAACCAGTGAAAATGTAAGGTAAAGCAGAGGGTAACAAAATCTTGATGAAAAACTTCTGTCTGGAAAGGCGAAGTACGCGACGAACGTTGATGTAATCCTGGGGAATTTGTTGTACTCCTACTGCGGTATTGATTAAAATCGGCCAAATTGCGGTGATGAAAATTACGAACAAAGCAGCGGGGGCGTTTTGTTGCAAAGCAGCTAATGCGATCGGCACCCAAGCCAGAGGCGGTACGGTTCTTAAGAATTGGAACAAGGGGTCTAACGCTTTATTGATCGTCGGATTTGTACCGATCAAAATTCCGGTGCTAATACCTACAATTGCTGCTAAGGAGTAGCCAATAAATACCCGCTTTAAACTTTCCCATGTCTGCCAAAACAAACCCTTATCGATGCCACCGCGATCGAAAAATGGATACATCAAATAAATGCGAGTCCGTTCGTTAGTAAATATTTCCAACGGCCCCGGTAGTTTGGTGATACCAATACTAGCCAAAATTTGCCAAATGGTCAGAAAAATTAAAAGTGCAATGATGGGCGGAATTATATTTTTTGATTGTTTTTTCCAAAAATCAGTAATCGATTCTATGGGGTCAAATCCTTTTTTTCTATTTCTGACTGCTGTCATTTTTCCATCTCCTATTTGAGTAGTGTAAACTATTAATAACAGTCCTCAACTGTTGTTTCTTTGAAAGTCATTTGTCTTACTACAAACCAACGACAAATGACTTTTAATTAAACCCTAAGCCCGCTTAATTTCCAGACTCTTTAAATAAGCTTCTGGATTTTCCGGATCGAATTGTTTACCGTCAAAGAATTTTTCAATTCCTCTGGAAGTACTGGTAGGAATATCGGCAGCCGGAATTCCTGCTTCTTTAGCTGCTTCTATCCACAAATCTTGACGGTTCACTTTATCGATAATTGCCTTGGCATTAGCCATCGTGTCTGGTGGCAAGAAACCCCAGCGAACGCTTTCCGTGATGAACCACAAATCGTGGCTCTTATAAGGATAAGAAACGTTACCTAAGCCATCTTTCCAATAAAGCGTTCCCTTGTTTTTGTCATTGACCTCCGGTTTGTTATCCCCCATTTTGTACAAACCTTTATAAGGTGGAGCTAATACCGTAGGCGGTACGTTGAAGTAAGCCGCTTTAGAGACAATAGCAGATAATTCATCCCGATTTTGCGGTTGGTCGCACCACTGTTGCGCTGCCATCAATCCTTTTAATAAAGCTTTAGTTGCTTTGGGATGTTTGTCTACCCAATCAGCCCGAATTGCCAAATATTCTTCTGGGTGGAATTGCCAAATGTCTGCGGTTAATGCTGCTAAAAAGCCAATATTATCGGCGACGATTCGGTATGGCCAAGGGTCACCAGTACTGAAGGCATCCATCGTACCAGTTTTCATGTTGGCGACGGTTTGGGCGGCGGGAACTGCTAACAAGTTGACATCTTTATCGGGGTCAATGCCACCTGCGGCAAACCAATAGCGAATCCAAAAATCTTGGTTAACTTTGGGAAATGTGTAAGCGGCTTTAAAGGGAGTTCCCGATGATTTTAATCCCAAAATATAGTCTCGTGCTGATTTGAGATCCAAGCCGATATTTTTGCCTTGATGCTTACCCGCGATCGCAATTCCATTCCCCTGAGTATTTAACTGGGCTAACAGGTACATGGGGATTTTCTGATTTCCTTTGGTAATGATGCCTTCGGAAATCAAATGCGGCATCGGCATTTGCCACTGTCCGCCATCTATACCACCAGCTGCGGAACCGATTTCTACGTTATCTCTTGCCGAACCCCAGTTAGCTTGTTTGGATATTTCCACCTCGGTCATGCCATATTTGGCAAAGAAACCTTTTTCCACTGCAATCACCAAAGGTGCAGCTTCTACGATGGGAACATAACCCAGTTTTATTTTGGTAGTTTCCGGTGCTTCTCCTGGATTAACGTTCACCGCAGGAACAGCTGTAGGAGTAGCTTGATTAGTATTACTAGAAGTCGGTTCTGGTGGGTTTCCCAAGCATCCTTTTAGCAACACGGAACTCGCTGCCGACACGCCAGCCGTAATGATAAATTTCCGTCGAGAAAGTCTGCTTGAAAATTCGGACATAAAGTCTCCTCCTGCGCTTTGATTTGCTGGTTTTTTCCGGATAATAAAAGTTGTGAACCGTCATTTTTAATGTCGGCTCAAACTTTTGTTAATTGTTGAAAAAATCGCTAAAAATTACTAGTAAGCCCCCAGTACTAACTGGATTCAGCTAGCTAATACAGCTTCTCAACCTTTTTAGGTTGTTAGCAAAAGTTGGAGTTTTGGAATAACTCTGTACTTAAGGCGGGTAACTAGTATTTTATTTGCTTAAATGTAAGCTTACCCTGTTTCCTTGAGTTTTTGTCTATCCGTTCCCATCAAATTTAAATTAAATCTTAAATCGTGTCTATAAGTAATTGTTCTATATCTGTATTGTAAATAAATATTAAACAATAAGATAAATGGGAATTTATCATAACCATCGGACAGACCCAATAGAAGATAATTAGTAATATCAATAAAAATTTATTTTTACTATTTGATTAAATCTATGGATATTAGAAATTTGCCTTCTTACATATTTTACCAAAAAGCTGGAGCCTCTGTCTTTCATTTCCAGGTTAAACCTGGGAACGAGAACTGGAAGGTAAAAACATCCAGTTCTCCCCACCCGGAAAGCCTGTGCTAAGAAAGATCTATAACCTGAGTTCTATTGATTGACTAAATTGGGTCTATGGCTGGACATAGTAAGTGGGCGAACATCAAGCGGCAGAAGGAAAGAGTGGATGCTGTCAAGGGAAAAGTTTTCGCCAAGTTATCCCGGCAAATGATCGTGGCTGCACGGATGGGAATACCAGATCCTGATGGCAATTTCCAACTGCGGACGGCGATCGAAAAAGCAAAGGCAGCTGGTATACCTAATGAAAATATTGAAAGAGCGATCGCAAAAGGTGCTGGTAAACTTGGCCCCGATGACAACTGGGAAGATATCCGCTACGAAGGTTATGGCCCAGGTGGAGTGGCCATTATCATCGAAGCACTGACAGATAATCGTAACCGCACCGCTGCCGATTTGCGAGCCGCTTTGAGCAAATACGGTGGCAACTTGGGTGAAACTGGTTGCGTTAGTTGGATGTTCGATCGGAAAGGTGTTTGTATCGTGAGGGGAGAAATAGATGAAGATGCGCTGTTAGAAGCATCTTTAGAAGGTGGGGCAGAGTCCTACGAAATGGTGGAGGATGAGGAAGATGAAGACTCCCAAGGCGCTGAAGTGTTTACCGACGTTCCCAATTTGGAAAATTTGAGCAACACTCTCAAAGAAAAAGGCTTTAACGTGGCTGAATCGGAGTTGCGTTGGATTCCCAGTAATACTATAGAAGTATCCGATCCGATGCAAGCGCGATCTTTGATGAAGTTAATGGACGCTTTAGAAGATTTGGATGACGTACAAAATGTTACGGCGAATTTCGATATGGCAGATGAGTTGATGTCTCTCAGCATGGTTTAAAGAGCTACAGATTCTAGCAGTTAGAAGCAGTTGTCTTAGGATTTACGCACCTGATGAGATGGGTAGGGGCTCACTTTAGCTGATAAATTAAGCATTTCACAAATAACCCGACTGCTCTCAAGAAGCTCCTACAGGTAAATATGGGGCATAGAAACCCGGTTTCTTGAAGAAACCGGGTTTCTATGTACTACAGGTAACTGGAGTTTGCTATAAATTTCCTTAATTTTTTTTGCCATCAAACTGGCTAGTTGGAATAAGTTTTTCTGAAGGGGCGAGGGGAATTTCGATTACCATTGCGGTTCCTTCTTTAACTGTAGAGTTACAAATCAATTGACCCCCATGTTGCTTGATAATAGCATAACTAACAGATAAACCCAAACCCGTGCCGCTTCCTACTGGTTTAGTGGTAAAAAATGGCTCGAAAATACGTTGTTTAATTGCAGCAGTAATCCCGCTACCATTGTCTGAAATTGTAATGCTGACTCGCTCTTTTTCTAGGAGTTCTGTCTTAATCCGGATTTGGGGATTTCCACCAATTTCATCCATGCTTTGAAAAGCGTCGATTGCATTACTAATAATGCTTAAAAATACCTGATTGAGTTGGCTGGCATAACAGGTAACGCTAGGAAGATTTCCGTATTCCTTAATAATCTCTACTTTCGGTCGATCGTTATTTTCTTGAAGGCGATTTTGTAAAATTAGCAAAGTGCTGTCAATTCCGGCGTGAATATCGACAGCTTTCATATCGGCTTCATCTAAGCGGGAAAAATTACGCAAACTCAAGATAATTTGCTTAATTCGCTCGCTACCCGATTTCATAGATTGCAAAACATTAGTTAAATCTTTCCAAATAAATCCTAAATCGATTTGCTCGATTTTGGCTTGAATCGCTGGATTTGTTTCAGGATATTCTTGCTGATAAACTTCTAACAAACTTAGTAAATCTTTAATATAATTTTCTGTATGTTCGAGATTGCCATGAATAAAAGTCACTGGATTGTTAATTTCATGGGCGATTCCTGCCACGAGTTGACCGAGGGCTGACATTTTTTCGCTCTGAATTAATTGAGCTTGAGTTTGTTGTAAATTTTTCAAGGTTTGCTCTAAATCGAATGCTTTTTGGCTTAAAGCTTGCGTTTGTCGCTCGACTTCGGCTGCCAAGTTTTGAGAGTATTTTTCTACTTTTTGATACAACCGAGCATTCTCGATCGATATGGCAGCTTGGGAGGCGATAATTTGCAAACTTTCAACGCGATCGCGCGTAAATGCTCCCACGGTTAGGTTATTTTCCAAATACAAAATAGCAACTAATTTCCCCTGCTTGCTAATCGGCGTGCATAAAGCTGATTTAGGTTGGTGAGCGATCGTGTAGGGATCGCTGATAAATTGCGGTGAATCGCTCAAATCATCAAAAACTGCCGTGGTTTGATTTCTGGCTACAGAGTAAATCAAACTCTGAGGTAATTCCTGGTATTCAGCTAAAGGAATTAGCAACATTTCCGTATCAGTTCGATCTCCTTTGGCGGCAACTACCAATTTTGCTTCTTGATGAATTACTAAAATACCGGTTTGCGCTCCCCCATTAGCGATCGCAATTTCCATCAAAGTGGCTAATAATTTTTCTAAGGCAATCTCCTCTGAAATCGCTTGTGCAGCTTTCGTCACCGCCGGAAAATCTAACCACAAGTTAGTGTTTGAGGTTTGACCGGTATTGCTTATACTTCTGCCAATGCTGGAAGAAATCGTTCCCCCTGGTGCAATTGCTAGATTAGTCGGTTGGAGAATCGTCCCCAGTAATTGGGGATATTTTTCTTCTAAATAGGCAATTTTTGTTTTAGCACCCCATCGGGTGTAGCAGTAGTACGCTTCTTGCATATACCCGACGGCTACTTTTTCTTTTCCCCAACTCAGATAAAATTTAGCCGCCAGTTCATTTGCCAACCCTTCTTCGTGGGTATATTGATTTTCTTTAGCACCGAGAATAGCTTGTTCGTATAACTCGATCGCTTCGGCTTTTTGTCCTAAAATTCGACATTTTTCGGCGGCAAGTAAGTCAACTCTATGTTGGTGATTCATCGGGGCATAGCGTGTCCATTCACTCAGAAGATCTTGATGAATCTTTACTCGCTCGAATATATTTGCTTGTTCGATTTCTGACTGAGTAGAACAGAGTGCTAGATCGGTTAATCCCGCATAAAAATGAAAAATTGCCGCATAAGTCGCTCCTGCAATGGTCGCCAAAAAAAGTTTAGCTTGGGCGATATAATCTAAAGCATTGTTGTAGTTGTCAAAAAAATAAGCCAGCATCAGTTTGCCGATATAGAGAGCAGCCAATGCACTCAATTCGCTATTTTGATGATGTTGCGGAATCATCACCGTTTCATCGTAAGCAGTTCCTTTCAAAACATCCGGTTCCTGATTTACAGAACGCAAATTCTGCACCATTTGCTGTTTCATTTTCACGAAAACTAAGGAAGAATCTTGCTTAATTTGAGATAAAATAGTGCAATAATTTTCGACTTCTAGCTCCCAATCATCTAGGCATACGCCAGCAAATAAACTACTATCTAAATAGTTATCGGCATTGTGTCCGGCACTAAAAAAATCACCAGTTTCCATTCCTGCCAAATAACCCTCTTTCATCATGGGAATCGTGCTTCTGAGAGCTTCTTGACGATGGTGGATTAAGAAGCTACACAACAGTAAAGTGAGAGATTTAAATTCTCGCCCATCAAGACGATCGAGTAAACTTAGCGCCAAGCGGCTAAACGCATAACCCCTTTCTACCTCGCCAAAAGAAGCGCACAGCAACATCCCGTAACTGGCATATCCGATGATCGATGCGGGTGCATTGCCGAATTCGAGGGACAAATTGACCATACTGGAAGTCAATACCGGCAATAAAGCGAAATTTCCGATAAAAATGGGTAAAAATAACATGGCTAATAATTGCATCGCCGCAATTGTTTGACGATCGCTCATTTCCGGTAGGTTAGTCAGTTCGGCAATTTGCCGATCGGGAATTCTTTCGGTAAGGGCTTCTAGGGCTCGATCGACTGAGGCTCGATCTGGTTCGACGGGGAGTTCGATTCCCAGTTGCGCTAGGGCGATTCTGCCAACTGCGATCGCGTCTAATAGCCTGCTTTGAGCAGCTAATGCGCTGATTTGAATCTGATAAATTTTCACTTTATCTAATACGGTTTGGGCAGATTGCAAAACCTCGCCTGCTTTTTGTTCCATCTCTGCAAAATCAGCATTTAAGTAGGCAGTTTCTGCCGCAGCTACATAAAGATTTAGGGTTAATTCATACTGACTTTGCCAACAGTTTACACTCAGTAAACTAAGTCCGGTTTGTACGAAATTTCTAGCGGCTGAATAAGCTGTCGAATTTTTAGCCTTTTGTCCGGCTGCTAAGTTAAGTCTGGCTAAATCTTCCCGTTCATCCGGTTGGGCGATTAACTCAATTGCTAAATTCAAATGTCCGACAATATCGAATAACTTTTCTTGCCTTTCTATTTCTGATAAATTTTGTTGAAGTAGTTGACCGATTTGGTAATGCGTCTGTTGTTTTTGGTTTTCGGGGATGAGAGAATAGCTGGCTTGTTGTATGCGATCGTGTAAAAATCGATAGGTGGAATTAACCGAAGCCTCAAAAATGCGATCGCTATCAGATTGGGTAAAAAATTTATAAATTTTCGTCGTCGGAATCACCAATCCTTCCTGCAATATCTTCCATAAAGCAGCCGCCGTACTTTCTGGCGATTTTTCGCTCACAATTGCTAACGTATTCAAATCAAATGTTGCCCCAACGCAAGCCGCTAGTTTAATAATTTCCTGAGTTTCTAATGGCAATTTTTGTAATTGCAGTGCCATAAACTCGACGACATCATCAGTGAGTGATAAGGATTTGATTTGAGCAATATCGCACTGCCATCCACCCTGATGTTTACCTCGATCGAGGTGAAAATCAGGATAGTTAAATACGATCAACTTGTCATCATGTAAAGCTTTGAGAAACTGAGTGGCAAAAAAAGGATTTCCTTTAGTTTTTTGATAAACTAACTTGGTTAGAGGTTGAGCCAAAAACAATTCACAATTAAGGGTATCTGCCACTAAAGAATTCATGTCAGATTCTTTTAATGGCGGTAATGTTATTGTATGGACATTCACCCCGGTTTTAACCAGTTCATCTACTGTTAAAATAAAAGGATGAACCGCAGAAACTTCATTATCTCGATAAGCACCTAAAATCAGTAAATAGCCGGATTCTTCCATTAATAATTTAAGCAAATTCAAAGAAGCGGAATCAGCCCATTGCAAATCATCTAAAAACATCACTAACGGATGTTCTTGATTGGTGAAAACTTGTACAAATTTTTGAAATAGTATATTAAAGCGATTTTGGGCGGCATTGCCTGATAATTCTAACGCTGCTGGCTGTTTACCGATAATGTTTTCTAATTCGGGAATCACATCAATTAAAACTTGTCCGTTTTCGCCTAGCGCTTCGAGTATTTTGGTTCTCCAAGTTTGGGTTTGGGCTTCTGATTCTGATAGCAATTGTGCCATTAAATCCCGAAAAGCTTGCACAAATGCACTTAATGGGATATGGCGATTAAATTGGTCGTATTTGCCTTTAATAAAATAGCCGCGTTGTCGTGCAATCGGTTTGTGAACTTCATTGACGACGGCGGTTTTTCCAATGCCTGAATATCCAGCAACCAGCATCATTTCCGCGTTACCCGTGCTGACTCTTTCAAAGGCATCTAAGAGTTGATTTATTTCGCTTTCTCGACCATAGAGTTTTTCGGGAATGATAAAGCGATCGCAAATATCTCGCCGTGCTATTTCAAAATTCTCTATCTTTCCAGTTTCTCGAAGCTGAGTTGAACATATCTCTAAGTCATGCTTGATTCCCCAAGCACTTTGATAACGTTCTTCGGCATTTTTCGCCATCAATTTGCTGACAATTTTTGATAAAACCAGAGGAATTTCCGGGTTGATTCGATCGATAGTTATCGGTTGCTTAGCAAGATGGCAATGCACTAATTCCATCGCATCTTCTGAAACGAAAGGTAATACCCCAGTCAGTAATTCATAAAAAGTTACACCTAATGAATAAAAATCACTTCGATAATCAATTCCTCGATTCATTCTGCCAGTTTGTTCGGGAGAGAGGTAAGCTAACGTGCCTTCTAAAGCGTTAGCATTCTGAATCTCTTGAGTTTCTCTAGGTAAAATAGAGGCAATGCTAAAATCAATTAATTTAACTTGTTTAGTTTCAGGATTAATCAAAATATTGGCAGGTTTAATATCTTTATGAATGACTCGATTTTGATATATATAGTGTAAAGTTTCCGTGATTTTGATGGCAATCTCTAGAAATTCTAATAAAGGTAAGTATTTATAAGGGGATTTTCCCACTTTGCTTGGTTGAAGATAACGAGCTAAAGAAATTCCCCCAAAGTCTTCCATAATTAAGGCATAGCCATTATGATATACTTCTAGGCTCAGGGGTTTAATAATGCTAGGAAAGTCGAGATTTTTAGCAATGGTATATTGGTTGCGAAATTGGAGAAGTTCGTTAAAATTAGGGTACTCGTTTCGTAGTACTTTGATGGCAACGGGTTGGCGGTCAATAGTGCGAATCGCTCGATAGACAAGAGTGCGCTGACCTGCGTATAATTGCTCTGTGATTTGATACCCAGCCAAGTTGCCGATCGCATTCATAACTTGTTTCTGTTTGAGTAGACAATTTATAGTATTTTACTATTGAGTTGAGGGGTAAATTATAAATTTTACGTCAACTATATACTGAATTAATTTTACTCATAATGTTTTTATAATTATTCCTTTAAATAATTAAATCTCAATCTAAATCAAGTTGCATCCCATTATTTTAGGTAGTAAATGTTTAAAAACCTTTAAAATAAAACAATTTTAAATAAAAGGTATTAAATGGTATAATTTCTTTGGATTTTTTCTGTTTTGGGGTCGTTATTCAAACAAAAAAAGTCATTGTTCACCTTTTAGTTTTTAAATAATTAATAAATAAACCATTATGAAAAAACCATCTACAAATTGGCTACCTAATAAAAAAATATCTAAATCTACTATAATTTGATAAGAGTTAGTATGTCTATTAAGAAAGGAAAAACTTTCTGTTTGACCGGGTTATATAAAATTAACTATATGTTTCTTAAGGATTGCGCCGCTTACGTTTAAAATAGGCGTACAACTTACATCCTTACAATAACGGTAACATCGCGATCGCAATTTAACCGTATTGAAAAATTATACTAAAAGATCAAAGAAATTATAACATATGTTGCTACCTAAACCTGCAATTTTTAATACTATCTTCGGTAAGCTGTCTCTCCGAACGGTCTTGATTGTCCCGTTTGCTTTACAAATTGTTAGTATTGTGGGCATCGTTGGCTATCTTTCTTATAAAAACGGACAAACCGCGATCGCAAATCTAGCTTCTCAGTTACAGAATCAGGCTAGTTCGCGAGTTACTCAACACCTCGATACTTTTTTAGCTACTCCCCATCAAATTAACCAAATGAACCTAGCCGCCTACGAGTTAGGAAACTTAAATTTAGAAGACCTCGATCGCCTGGGTCGTTATTTTTACAAGCAAATGCAAATATTTAAAAATGTCGGTTATGTCAATTTTGGCAGCGTCAAAGGTGAATTCATCGGAATCGGGCGAGAAGATAATGGTAGTTTGTATATGGAATTGATGCGCCCTTCTGACAACGATCGCTATAAAAGATATGCCCTAGATAATCAAGGAAAACCAACTCGCGTCATCGGAGAAGAAGAATATGATTTCCGTAACGAAGATTGGTATGACGCTCCAGTAAAAGCAGGTAAACCAGTGTGGAGTGCTATCTACAACTGGGACGATCGACCGGAAATCATGTCAATTTCCTCTAGTTATCCAGTATACGACCAAACTCGCAAAATGATCGGTGCGATCGGAGTTGACTTAATTCTTTCTCAAATTAATAGCTTTTTGCAAAATTTAAAAGTCAGTCCAAATGGCAAAGTTTTTATCTTGGAACGTGACGGTTCGATCGTAGGTACTTCCACTAGCGAAAAACCTTTTCGGATCGAAGGAGAGCAAGCTAAAAGACTCAAAGTACTTGAAATTAAAGACCCTTTAATTCGCGCCACCGCCCAAAATTTGATCGATCGATTTAGTAATCTAGCTAAAATTACCCAAACTCAGCAAACTGATTTCTCATTCAATCGAGAACATCAATTCGTGCAAGTCATTCCTTGGCAAGATGAATTAGGGTTAAATTGGCTAATTGTGGTAGTGATTCCCGAATCTGATTTTATGGCAGAAATAAATGCCAATACTCGTACCACAATTATGTTGAGTATTGCCGCTTTGATAGTAGCCATTATCATCAGTTTTTTAACTAGCTTTTGGATCGCCCAGCCACTCGTAAAACTCAATTCAGCCGTCAAAAATATTGCCAAAGGAGAATTAGACAAAACAGTTAATATCAATCGCCATGATGAAGTAGGACAACTGGCTAAATCTTTTAACATAATGGCAACACAATTAAAAGATTCGTTTGAAAAACTCAATAGCATCATTTTTCAAGCTGATGGAGTAGGTAGAAAAATTACTTCATCTTCCAGCCAAATTGCTTCAGCTGGGAAACAGTTAGAAGCCGTCGTCGCACAGCAAGCAGCTTCCACCAATGAAGTGAAAGCAACGGCAGCAGAAATTGCCGCTACTTCTGGAGAATTAGTTAAAACTGTTGAAAAAATCACCCAACAAGCTCAAGCTACTACATTAGCCGCTAGTAATAGTCAATCAAAGTTAATAGAAATGGGTAAAACAATGAGCCAATTGGCCAGTGCAACTAACTTTATTGCTGCGAAGCTAGGCTCGATAAAAGAAAAAGTTACTAATATTAACAGCGTAGTTAATAACATCAGCAAAATAGCCGATCGCACTAATTTATTATCACTTAATGCTGCCATTGAAGCAGAAAAAGCAGGAGAATATGGGGCTGGTTTCGCAGTAGTCGCCAAAGAAGTTCGTCTGTTAGCAAATAGTGCCACTGCTGCTTCCCAAGAAATCGAAGAAATGGTCAAAGATATTCAATATTCTGTCGGTAGCGGAGTGATGGAAATGGATAAATTCAGCCAACAAGTGAAAAACTACGTCGAACAGGTAAATCGCGTTGGTGTTCAAATCGCCCAAGCGATCGAACAAATGCAGAGCCTTACTCCCCAATTTGAAGCAGTTAGTCAAAGCATGGAAGGACAATACGAAGGCGCTAGCCAAATCAGTTTCGCGATCGCTAACTTAAGCGAATCTTCTCAACAAATCGTCGAATCTTTACACAAAACAAATCAGGCTTTAGAGCAATTAAAAGATACTGCACTATTATTACAAAATGTTATAAATAATGATTGAGTTTTGAAGTAAATACCGCTCTTGTTTCACTTTGAGGAGAGAAAAATTGGCTTCAAATCTTGAAATCAAGATATAGCATACATTTCAAACTTTATTTTCTTTTATGATTCTGTCTTTTCTTGCAAAAAAGACAGAATCCTTTGATAACAGGAGTTTTGGAATATTCTCTGATGAGAGTAACACAAGCTCGGGAAGTTAAATAGGAAAGCGATCGCACATCCGATCGCCTTACTACCTACTAGCTATAAATGCGCTTTTGGATTAAACTTTAAATTGCGAAATTCCCTGACGTAGTTCTTCTGCGACTTGCTTCAATTCTTCAATTACCTGATTAACGGCACGCAAAGAAGCCGAAGTTTCTGAAGTATCTTCCATCAAGTACATCATTGCTTGGCTGATTTGGGCTGCGGCCTGGGACTGATTTACCATAACTTCACTCACATTTTGAAAACGCGGTGACAGATTTTGCACTTGTTGGATAATCGATTCTAATTTTCCACTTACCCGATAGACATCATCTGCACTCTGTTGGACTTGTTTGGTGAATTTATCCATTTCATTCGTAGCATTAGAAACTGCTAGTTGCATTTCTTGCACCATTGTCTCGATATCCAGAGCAGCAACAGCAGTTTGTTCGGCAAGGCGATTGACTTCTCTAGCGACGACGGAAAAACCTTTGCCATAATTACCTGCTTTTTCTGCTTCAATTGTAGCGTTAAGCGATAATAAGTTAGTGCGGTCTGCTACTAGAGTAATTGTAGTAATCACTCGATTAATATTATGCGCTTTTTCGTCGATCGCGCTCAGTTTTTCCGAAACTACCTTACTGCCATCGGCTAATTTACGCATTGCTGCTTCCATCTGAAGCAAGTCTTGTTTACTACCGCTAGCTTCTTGTGCCGTAACTTGAGAAATAGACTCCACCTGTTCTACCATTTGCACTAATTCTCCCGAAGTGAGTGCAATTTCTTTGGCTGTAGCAGTAGCCTGATTGGTAGCAGATACTTGATTGGTAATAGTTGTCTCTAATTGTTTACCATACGAAACTATTTGGTTAGCAGAACTGGTGATTTTAATGCCTGTTTTTTGAACTTGCTCGATCAATAAATTCAAATTTTGCACCATATTGCGAAAAGAAAGCAATACTCGATTGATTTCATCTCCACCTTCCTTTGCTTCTATGGATACTGTTAAATCTCCTTGACCAACTTGCTGAGCCGACTTTGCTAAACTTCCCAATCTTTGATAGGTACTACTATAGTCTAGAATCAAACCCATCAACGGAACCAAATAACCAATAATTTTAAAGAAGTGACCGATGTTAAAGTTATTATCAAAAGGTGCTTTTGCTCCAAATGCCATGTGTAGTTGGGCGGCAATGTTGGGCAACGTACCAATTAACAGTGCATGGGAAAATAAGCTGGGGTACTTTTCATAGAACCGTCGAAAAATAAACAGCCCTCCCATTGCATATAAAATTAAAGGTAAAACATCGTATGGACGCCTAATTAAATCATCTGGAAACACCGTTTTTGGCAAAGATGGCGTAACGGTACAGAACAAGATAATTGCAGCCGCCAATCCTCCCAAACAACCACTAAATAACAATAGAAAACTAAATTTTGTTTCTTGGCGATTGCCATCTCTCAGCAATAATAGGGTGACACCAATTAGCGTTAAGGAAGCATTTGCCAGACGGCACAGCGCCCAAGTAAAGTTAACTAAATCGGCGTTATTAGCGGCGGAATTGATAACGCGATTGGCAGCTAGGAGATGGAACATATCCATGATGCCCGCACATAATAAAGCGATGCCGATAATCGGTGTAATGCTATCGCGTTTGTACCGAAAGTACGATAAAGACAAAACTACTGTGAAAAAGGCCGCACAAGCAGCACTCCATTCTAAAATGGTGTGAGTTAAACTACCTGCTAAATTTCTATGCAAGGTATCTGCTAACTGAGCGGCACTCATTTTAGCAGCGGCTTCTAGGTCTAATGGTTTAGTTTCTAAGCCAAAATTTACACCTAAAAGATTCAAGCAGAAGGGCAGAATACATATCGAAACAGTAGCCAAAATCAACCAGTTTGGTACTTGTGGCGATTCGTTAGGGGGTGGCGTTCGATCGTAATAATTGGCCTCGCTATCCTGATTTAATTTCCAACTAGCATAGGAAAAGGAGCGATCGTATCCATCACTTGCTTTGCTCATGTTTTTATTTTTGTTACTAGAGCGTATAAAAGAAATGCTATGTTTTGTAATGGAAATGAAAAATCAGATACTAAACATATTTTGGTGGCAAAGGTCTAGGGGAAACATATTTTTACCGTACCTCCTCTAGAGTATAAATTATATCCAGATTGTCAAATTTTTAGCAATCAGCTTATCGCGATTAAAATCTAAAACTATGACGCACAGAGAATTAGGGCTTGCTCATTAATTATTCTCACTTAAGAGAAAATCAATGGGGGCTTGGTATAACAAGAATATGAGCCTATCAGTGCTTTTGCTAGAATCAAAGGGGCGATCGCACTAGCTTGAAACCGATCGCACACAAACGTCAAAATAAAAACAAGTATATATTCCTATTTCACAACTTCAGTTAAAAATGGCGCTGCAACAGCAAACTCAAACCATCTCAACACCCCAACTAGATTACGACTACGACATCGCCATTGTCGGTGGCGGTATCGTCGGACTCACCCTCGCCTGCGCCTTAAAAAATTCCGGACTGAAAATAGTACTGATGGAAGCGAAACCCCAGTCCGTAGCGGCAGCGAAAGGACAAGCTTATAATATTTCTCTACTTTCAGAACGCATTTTTCAAGATATTGGCGTTTGGGACAAAATTCTGCCTCAAGTTACCACATATCGCCACATTCGTCTATCCGATGCCGATCATCCCGGTATCGTGCAATTTTACCCCACCGATTTAGGCACTGATGCACTAGGTTACGTAGCGGAACACCAAGTTTTGCTGACCAGCTTACAAGAATTATTGCAAACTTGTCCTAACGTATCTTGGTTATGTCCCGCCGAAGTCACCCAAGCTGATTACTCCGACTCTGGCGTGGAAATACAGTTAAATCAAAATGGCGAACATCGCACGATTCGCACTCGCTTGCTAGTTGGTGCAGATGGTGCAAAATCCCGCATTCGCGAATCCGCAGGTATCCGCACTCGTGGTTGGCAATATTGGCAATCTTGCGTGGTAGCAACGATTAAACCGGAAAAATCCCACAATAACACGGCTTTCGAGCGTTTCTGGCCGAGTGGCCCAACGGGAATTTTACCGCTACCGGGAAATCGCTGTCGGGTAGTTTGGACTGCGCCTCACGCGGAAGCAGAAGCGTTAAGACAATTAGACGAAAAAGAATTTATCGAAAAACTGGAACGCAGGATGGGCGGACTTTTGGGTAAATTGGAGTTGGAGGGGCCGCGCTTCGTCTTTCAAGTGCAGTTGATGCAGAGCGATCGCTACACTCTCCCCAGATTAGCCTTAATTGGCGATGCCGCCCACTGCTGCCACCCCGTTGGCGGACAAGGAATCAACATGGGTATCCGCGATGCAGGCGCGTTAGCGGAAATTATCCAAACTGCCCATCAAAAAGGCGAAGATATCGGCGATACCCAGGTACTAAAACGCTACGAAAGTTGGCGAAAACGGGAAAACTTGGCGATTTTGGGATTTACTGATTTTCTCGATCGCATTTTTTCTAACAATTGGTTACCCGTAGTAGCAGCGCGTCGATTTGGTTTGTGGATAATGCGAAAAGTTCCCCCAATTAAAGTTTACGCACTGCAACTGATGACTGGTTTGCGCGGTCGTCCTCCCGAATTGGCTGTGCGTTAAGTTCACCGATAACCTAACTTGAAGTTAATAGTTAGGGTTTCAACTGGCAACATCAGCTTGAACCTCACCTCATATGAATTAGCAAACAAAATGGAAATCTCCCTTAAAAACGGGGACTTAAAGCAGAGTCTTGTTCCCCCCTTTTTAAGGGGGGTTAGGGGGGATCGACTATCTCTATAAACGCATATGGGCAGGGCGGGTAAGATAAGCAAGTAAAACAGTTGTATATCAAGCACTTTAACTAAACCCGCCACTACAAATCTACCTTCGTTTTTCACACCCATCTACTTATAATTATTCCAGCGAATAATAAGCCACTGGCTGATAAAGATCTTTTTTGGCACTAAATTGTAGATTCCGATCGAGTTTATTAGCTTCTTTAAATAAAATTAATGATTCGCCAATTGAGCCATTTTTAGCCAGATCTTGCGCTTCAACCAAGCCAAGTACTTGGCTTGGTTGAATATTTTTAATTATCAATTTTCGCATATTTAATTCCAGGCTTCAAGACGCATACTATAGAGTGTATTAAAATCCGACTGGCTTAACTCAATTTCCCCCTGCTTCATACAACAAACAAGTCTTTGCCACAGTCTTGC
Organism: Leptolyngbyaceae cyanobacterium; assembly: GCA_036703985.1. Taxonomy (GTDB): domain Bacteria; phylum Cyanobacteriota; class Cyanobacteriia; order Cyanobacteriales; family Aerosakkonemataceae; genus DATNQN01. Next base: position 172,657 of record DATNQN010000029.1, on the reverse strand, counting down.
ATTATAATTAAGCACAAACAATAGATTCGTGTTCTTGCTAGAAAAGAAAATTAAATCCTTTTTACGCTTGAGCGCAAAAACTGATTGTGGTTCTAGATACATTGAATCAGCATTACATAAAATTCTCATTATATCCTCGGTTTCTGGGCCAGACAAATGTCGAGCTAGATAAACTTTTCCTTTTGAGTTAATAAAATATAATTCCCAAGAATCCTTAATACTGACATTTTTACTGAAATAACGATAGATCGTATTTGGTGTTCTTGGATATGATTTTTTGCCTACATAAATCCTATTTGTAGTTATAAAAATATTAATTATATAATTATTAATATATATATAGGTAAGCAAACCAACAAAAAGTATTCCAATTCCTAGTATAATTAAAATTACTAATTCTCGATTCGCAGCAGTAACCGATAACCCCAAAATTTTCACTGCTTCATTTATGATTAATATTAATAAAATTAATAAAAATATTTGACCGATCGCACGGATCAACCCCCTAAAAATGGCTCCAAATAATCTGGTCTTACAACATATAATTTTGATGCCGTCCTTATTCTTTTTTATCCGAAATCTAAAACGATCTACTTTTCCATTTAGCGCTCTCAAATTATTATATATACTGTCGGGAGAAAACAGCATTCCTGGGTTGGGAGCATCATTGTCAATTTGAGGGGAAAACTGCTCTCCCTGGTTGATATAATTTGTAACTTTAGAGGAAGGCGGTCCTTCTTTGTTAAGAATATTTTCAACATAGATAGCATATTGTTCGACATCTTCAAGTGTCCCTTCAAATCTACCTCCATGAGCAACTTTATTACGCAAACCGTTCATTTTACGCACATACTCAATATCTTGAGAACTCCAATGACAATAACTTTGCATTAAATCTAGCAAAACCTGCCAAGATGCCTGATTGCGGTTTTGTACGTCAATTTGATGTTGTTGAGCAATATTAGGGTGAGCTAGCCAAACCCGACAAGCATCTTCAAGTGAACCATGTATTGTTTGGAGTGCAGTCCCAAGTAAAATAGGATTATTAGTGTTATTCGCTTGAGCTAGAATATTACGACCATCTTCAAGTTTTTTCCATGCGGAATCTATGCTTTTCATAAGAATTTATCCCTGAAGCATAGACAACTTGTAGCATAAAATTGGCAAATAGGCTTTTAAGTCTTTTTAAGAAATATTAAAATATGCGTGGTTTTACCATAGAACATAGCCTCGAAATCGGCATAAGGTAGTAATTTTGCTAATTCTTTTTCTAAATCAATATCAGTAGCTAACCAGATACCCGGCTTCTTCAAAAAGTCGGGTATCTCAATTCATTCGCTACCATGACATAAAAAATTATGTCTGGCAACTCATGACTCTTCTAACAAGTTTTCTTTCTCAACTCGCGACTTATTTAAAAATACTTCTGGTTGAAAAGGACGTGCTTCTGTTAAACTACCATTCGGCTGTTCTGCTTGATTTTGATTTGCCAAAATATTCGGCAAATTTTTAGCAGCTTGCACAATATCCGACGGCATCATAATTATGGTCGTCGTATTATTTTCTGCCCCAATTTCCGTTAACATTTGCAGTCTTCGCAACTCCAAAGCCGCCGGATTAGCTGAAATATTTCGGGAAGCTTCTGCTAACTTAATAGAGGCTTCTTGTTCTGCTGCTGCTTTAATTAATCGGGCGCGTTTTTCCCGCAGTGCTTCAGCTTCTTTTGCCATCGCCCGTTGCATATTCGGGGGAATTTCTACATCTTTCATCTCCACCCGTTCGATCACGATTCCCCAAGGTTCCGTGATCTCATCCACGATTTCTTGCACTTTCGTGTTAATTTTATCGCGATTTTGTAAAACATCATCCAGCATATTTTGGCCGACTACATTGCGTAAAGTCGTCAATGCTGTTTGATAAACTGCCATTTCGTAATTCTCGACTTTTACAATAGCTTTTAGAGGATCGAGAATGCGATAATAAAGTACGGCATTAACTCGAATCGTCACGCTATCAGCGGTCACCGTTTCTTGGGGTTCGATATTGACAGTTTTAGTGCGAATATCAACTTGAGTTTTTTGGTCTATCAGGGGAATAACCCAATACATTCCAGGCCCCATTAAGCCTTTGGTTCTACCCAGCCTAAATATTACTCCCCGCTGGTATTCCCGGTCTAATTTTAACCCAGAAATTATTAAAGAAAACAAAATTACTAAAAAAGTTAATGTTTGTGCCATTTTTCATCTGGCCTAATTCGGCTAACTCTATTTTAGCTCTGAAAAATTTAGCTTAGTGTTTGGATTGCGATCGAATTTGAGAACAAATACGACCTATATGAAATCTGTATTACAATTTTAGCTGCCGAACTACTATTCTCCTGTTTCAATTGACGTTGAATCCGCTCGCTCGATCGCGATCTTTAATTCGTCAATGTCTGCTTCTTCTTGCTTTTTTTGTTTGCCGTCTAATATAGAACTAACTGTCATATCTCCCATAATGTTAATGGCAGTGCGACAACGATCGAGAAACCAATCAACAGTTATTAACAAAGCAATATATTCCGTTGGCAAACCAACTGAACTGAACACTAACGTCATCGTTACTAATCCTGCATTTGGGATACCTGCTGCGCCCACAGATGCAAAAATAGAAGTTATTACGATTAAAAACTGTTGCGGTAGAGAAAGATTTTGGCCGACTATTTGAGCAACAAACAAAGCTGCCATTGCTTCGTAAAGTGCCGTACCGTCATTGTTGAAATTACTGCCGACTAATGCACCTAAAGAAGCAGAAGATTCTCGCAAACCAATCTTTTCTTGCAAAACTCGAAAAGTAATCGGCATCGTAACGGTAGAAGAGGATGTAGAAAATCCCGTTAAAAAAGCATCAACTCCGCCCACTAAAAATTTTACAGGATTTACCCAAGAACCGAATTGTACTCGCAATAAGTAATAACAAGCTTGTAATAATAAAGCTAATAAAACGGCAATGATAAATGCACCCAATGATTTAAATGGGCTGAATCCTTCTAATGCAACGGTTTTAGCAACGATACCAAATACTGCTAACGGTATCAGAACGATTACCCATTCGACGATGCGGATTACCGCTTCAAACAAAATGGTAATTACTTGTTCAAAAGCTAGATATTCTGTGCGGTTACGCTCGATCTGTTCCGTTTTTAAACCCCGCAGAGCAATGCCAAAACTTAAGGCAATAATGATAATTTGAATAACGTTATTATCAACTAGAGGCTGGAGAACCGAACCGGGTATGCTATCTTGTAGCAAACTCCAAGGGTCTAGTTGCTTGGGTGCTTGATTCGTACCTAATGCTAGCTCTAGTTGCCCCCATTTTCCTGGCTGCAAAATGTTTGCTACTAGCAAGCCTATGAGAATTGCTACGGTAGTATTTGCGATTAATAAAGTAAACAAGCGACGCCCAGCCGTACCGGGTATGCTGGCAGTTAAAAAAGTATGCAGTACAGCTAGTAAAATTAATGGTGTAGCCAGCGCCCGCAAAATCTTCAGTATTAAGTCGCAGGGAATGGCAAGGTTTTTAATCAGTGTAATATTAGCTGGGTTGGGGTTGCCCGCACCTAGCAAAATGCCTGTTAATACTGCCAAAGCTAGAGCGATCGCAATTTGTAGATATAGGGGGATTCGCAGCCACAAAGGTCTGTCTTGGCTTGTAGCCTCTGTCATTATTAATTTTCCAGCTTTTTATGATTGTTTCGATTTTAAAACTAAACTCTGCACCCTAAATATTTATTTCTGTTAAATTATCCTGCTAATATAAGATTTATTACCTCAAAACTTTAAAAAAGTTAATAATGTATTAAGCAAAACATTTGCCCATCACGGAAGTAGAGACATTCGATCGAATGTCTCTACTTTACTATTATTTAATTTCCATACTGTCGGGAAAATTAACTGAAGAATCACCGACTCCCGTAGAATCGCTCCCCGCATCATCGGCAGGTGTGAGATTCGCTGGAGGATTGGCTGATTGGTTGGGAGTCACTTCTAAATTAGGTGCAACTACGGGAATTGCCGTACCAGAACTTTCTAAAATGCGACTATCTAACTTACGCGCGATCGTGTCTAACTTTAAAACTTGCTCTTGAGAGCCGGCTTGACTGCTGACTTGACGATTAGAGTTGATAATAGCGGCAAATGCGCCTATGTTGCTGCGTCGAAATGCGGTGATATCCAAACGCAAAGGTTGTCCTTGCATGGCAATCGAGACGCTCATCCCTGTGGAAGCTTCTGCAATATTATTTAAGTCCGGAAGCGGACTATAATCGACAATTTCGATCCGTTCTTGCTTGAAAGCATCCCGATATCGATTGATAATTTCTTGCTGAACTTCCGGTTCTTGCATTTGTTTGAGGATAGCATCGAAATCTGCTTGTTCTGGTTGAGTGGGAAACACTCCAGTAAACCCAAATAATACTTGACGGGTTTGGGGATTGACAAAAATAAAGTATTTACCAGGTTTCATCCCTGTTTGAGTTAATTTTTGCGTAAAAGCTTCTAATCTGGGTTTAACCAACTCTTCCATGTTTTTCGGCAGTTCTCGAAAACCAGGAGGCAAATCTTGCAGTGTCAGAGTAGGATTTGAAACAGTCTGTTCTTGCGTAACTGTGGGGGTAGCTTCCTGTGCGAATACTGCTGGGACAGAGGTAGCAATCCATATAGTACTTGTCAACAGGCAGAGAGTTACGGCGAATCTCTTAATCATTTGAGTTTGGTAATGGGGCGTTGCTACTAAGGATAGCGTTTGAAATTAATTTTAGATTTGCGATCGCCTAACTTAGCTGTCATTCTACCAAGGGAAAATCGAACTCACCTGACTGGTTTTCTCGCTTTGGACGACCGATTTGAAGCACCGAAAAAGTCTTTCTCCCATCGCTCCCACTTCTCACCCCTTCATCTCTGGAGAGCGCCTAAAACATAAATCTACCAACCGGAACGAGCAAACCAGATTAGCGCTAAAGAAGCCAAGCTTAGGGTAATAAATTGTAGAGCAATGGTTTCCATCAACCACTTAATTGTTAAAATTGTTTTCATAAATATCTCCTCACCTTAATTAGGCGACTTACGATCGGCCCATTCCCTCAATATGACTAACGAGCTTACAAAGCTGAGTGATACGGGAGCGCGATCGGTTGTGATAATGTCATCTTTTTTCAGTGATGTAAATCACGCCAAATTCCGTATTAGCTTCTGGGGAAGCTGAAAAAGCAGTTCTTCCTTAGGTTTAACTGCGGCTGGGATTTTCTGGGAATCGCTGCATTATAACTCTTGGCAACCTACATTAACATAATATTTTACAAACAAAAACGTCCGAGGTGTTCCGGACGTTTTTGTTTGCTTACGCATTTACAACTTTCACAAATGCCGATCGGGGAACTTGCTTGAGTCGTTAGACTTTATGAGAGTTGCCTCCCAAAACTTGGTTTTTCAGCGCTTTCACCTCTTGACCTAACTCTTGGCGAGTTGACGCCTTGAGCAAGTAGCGCCAAACAAACCAAGCTGAGTAACCGATACCAACTAGCTCGAAGAAAGGCGACAGCAGCGGCAAATCGTTCAGTGCATCCAATACCGCTAGGGTCACTTTCACGGTGACAAAGGCAGCTACGATCAATCCAACGGTGATCAGGGGTTTTTGGTATTCGCCAAAAAAATCACCCAGGTAATCAGGCAGCTTTGATAGATATAAAACAAACTGATCCCAGTATTCTTGCCACTGAGCGCTGGACTCATTTCCGGAAGGGAACTTGGCCAAGGGAGCATCATCTGTTTCTTGAACAGTGACCTCTATTTTGGGTATTTCAGTTTGTGGCATTTGGGGGTCTTTAGTTTCCATGTTGTTATCTCGAAAAGCACAACCTTGGTTATGTTAACTGGGAGCAGACCCTGCTGGCAGCAGAACCTTAGCAACTAGGCAAAACAGCTTTTGCTATTTCGGGAACATTTTTCACTCAAAATAACAACTGTGTCAATTGTCAAGGAGATCGCTTAATCATAGTTAACGATAGATCGCCCTTCAGTTGCATCTTTCTTAGGAATAACTGAAGAATCAACTTAAGTATTAAGTTCGCTCCCTATTCGCTTTCACCGCGTCACCAATCTCTCTCCCTGCCCCTCAATCTCCCCTTGCCCCCTGTCAAAATTATAAGTGTGGCAGGCTTTTACTGATACTGATAAAGGTATGAGTTCTTTTGTCCAATTTTTCGTAACAATTCGCAATCAAAAGGGAAATCGGAGTGATACTATCTGGCAAGAGCGCGATCGCTCTCGGCAGCAACCTGGGTGATTCTCAAAATATTCTGCAATCTGCCGTGCAACTGTTAGACCAAACGCCTGGGATCGAATTGCTAGCTCGATCTAGTTGGTATCGCACCAAAGCTGTTGGCCCACCACAGCCTGATTATTTGAACGGGTGTGTCTTATTGCAAGTGCTGATGAGTCCCCAACAATTACTAGCGACTTTACTGGAAACTGAAGCTAAGTTTGGTCGAGTTCGTCAAGAACGTTGGGGGCCGCGAACATTAGACCTTGATTTATTACTATTTGATGATGTAGTTTTAGAATCGTCTCACCTTCAGATACCCCATCCGCGCATGAGAGAACGAGCATTCGTGTTAGTACCTTTGGCGGAAATTGCCCCAAATTGGCTCGAACCAGTGTCGGGAAAGTCGATCGCACAACTCGTTCGTCAGGTAGATGCTTCAGAAGTTTGTCGAATCGTTCCTAATTCCGACAATTTTTGATAGCAACGAAAACTTGACCTTGGTTTGAAGAACGTTGTCGTAACCTCCAACGGATCAAAATATGACTACCGAATAGAAGAGAAAAAAATGAACCGAGAAGATTTGATGAGGATGGCGATCGCGCAAGCAAAATTGGGGGATGCCCCTTATGGGGCGATTATAGTTAAAGATCGTGAAATTGCGATCGCCGCACATAACACGGTACGGCGAGACAATGACCCATCTGCTCATGCAGAAATGAACGCCATTCGCCAATTAACCGCAAAATTGCAAACCACATCTTTAGAGGTAATTTATGAGGGTTTAAAGACCTGGGGGGAGACAACAATCGGTCAACCTCCAGGTCTCGGATACCATTGCATCCCACCACCCCGCATTTTCCCCAGTAGCCAGATCGGTTAAGATATCAAAGCACGTCTCAAAAGTAACACGGTAGGGAAACTTCGGTGGAAGTCCGAGGCTGTGCGGCAGCTGTAAACGAGGTTACACTACCTCCTAAGCCAGAATGCCTACCGGTTAATTATCCACTTCAAATTTCCTGCCTCGCACGGGAAAGGAACTAAAATTCATGCCTACAGTAAATTCAACTACTCTGATTTCTCTGTCCGATTCACCCGTTCAATCCCTCGAATTCCCACCATTACCACTACAACGCCCTTTATTAATGGTGGGACACGGTACCAAAGATGAGGAGGGAAGGCAAACTTTCTTAGATTTTGTCGCTGCATATCAAGATTTAGATAACTCTCGCCCTGTTGTCCCTTGTTTCCTAGAACTCACTGGGCCTACCATTCAAGAAGGGATAGACCGATGTGTAGAACAAGGTTATACCGAATTTTCCGTGCTACCAGTGTTGTTATTTGCGGCGCGGCACAATAAATTTGATATCACCAACGAGTTAGACCGAGCAAAACTTCGCCATCCGCAATTAAAGTTTTACTACGGGCGTCATTTTGGCATCACGCCGGGAATTTTAGAATTGTGGCGTCAGCGTCTTGCCCTACTCGATCGACCGGAATATAACAGGGAAGATACGGTTTTGCTTTTTGTGGGAAGGGGTTCCAGCGATCCGGATGCTAACGGCGATGTTTACAAATTAGCGCGGATTCTCTGGGAAGGCAGCGGTTACTCAACTGTCGAAACCTGCTTTATCGGGATTACTCACCCCCGACTGGAAGAAGGTTTTCGTCGCGCCAGACTCTACCAACCTAAAAGAATTATCGTTTTACCTTACTTCTTATTTACTGGAGTTTTAGTTAAAAAGATTTTTGATATTACCGCCCAACAACAAGAGCAATATCCCCATATTGCCATGACTTGTTTGCCGGAAATGGGCATCCATCCTCAACTTTTACAGGTAATTAGAGAACGGGAAATCGAAACGCAGCTAGGTGAAGTGCAGATGAACTGCGAAATGTGTAAGTTTCGCTTAGCCGCAGTGGGAAATGGAAACGGACATTCTCACTCCCACCACCATCATGAGGGACACGAACATCACCATCATCACCATCATGACCATTCTCATCATCACGGTCATAGCCATTCCCACGGCAATGTTGACCCTTATGCCGAGTTAGACCAATATCATAAAAAGATCTGGCAAGCACCGTGAGCAATTTTAAATTTTAGATTGGGTAAAGTGGTTTGCTTATTTTGCTTTACCCGATCGCATGATAGTAAGAGGACTGAAGTCCTCACTACAAAAAAGTTCTAAATTTGTTTGCGGTCAATCAAAAATCAAATAACCAATAACCAATGACCAAAGAATTTATTGTCGGTGAAAAAGTGCGAGTGGTAGCATTACCACCTTACGTGAAAACGGCTGACCCGATGCCGATGTTGCGTCCGCCGAATGTAATTAGTTTGGGAGAAGAAGGTACGGTGATCGATCGCCGTCCCGGTGGTTATTGGGGAGTGCGCTTCTCTAAAGGTGCTTTTTTGATCGATAGTCAATACATCGAATCTTTAGGATTTGCACCGGAGAAATCAGAGTAGCGGTTCTTGTTCCAAGGCTTCGATTACTTGCAGTCCGCGCGGATCGCCTACTCTTAGTAGAGAAGCTTTGGCGTCTTCTCTCACTCCCATATCTTTATCTTCTTCTAATGCCAAAATCAAACCGTCGATCGCACCAGCATAAACGACATTAGAAGGCAATTCCCGGCAAAGTTGTCCTAACGCCCAAGCGCAATTACTGCGTACAGCTGACACCGGATCTTGAATTAACGCTTCGATCAAGGGCGGAACTGCTGCTACTACCACATCGTAGCCAGCTTCAGCCATTTGTGCCAAACCGCTGGCAGCCCAGAGACGGACGGCAGAAATATCGGTTTTGAGTGCTTCGGTTAGCGGTGTTAAAGAACGACGATCGCGACAATTTCCCAATGCCCAAACTACCCCTTTGCGGACGTAACCGTTCCAATCGCGGTTGAGTTGGTCGATTAAAGGTTCCACCGCATCTGGACTGGGGTTGCGTCCCAACGCATAAGCAGCACTCACCCGCACTAACGGACAAGCATCTGTTAATAAGCGAATCAGATGAGGAATCGCCCTTTTATCTTCGATTTCACAAAAAGCCCGCGCCGCTAACATCCTTTGGGGCGTGTCGTGGGACTTCAGCAGCGCCAGCATCGCTTCTGGATCTGGCTTGTCCGCTTCTGACTCGGCTTCTAAAGGTTCCAGGCGATCGAGAGGACTTTCTAGTTCGTCTTCCAGTTCTAATAAAATTAAGTCGTCTTCGTCATACATAATTTTCCAACTCCCACGGCAATCGACCAAGGGGATTAGCACTTAATTGGGAGTTCAACCACTCTACCCTTTGCAAAGATACACCGTGCATCCCAAATCTTGATAAATATACAAAAATGGTTGTTTTTAGTTTTTATTTGGAAGATTTTCCCTGTTGGTAGGTGTAACTAATGCGATCGACATTTTGTTGTTTTGTGTTGTATGCAACAATTTTACCTTGTCTTGACTCAGTTTATCACCTATCCGATCGTGGTATGAAAAAATTTCTCTGGCAGGCATAACTTGTCACCAGAGACATAAAAGTTAAGAACCTTAAAATCATAGCGTAATTTTTTAATATTTAAAAGTTGGATTTGGTATATTACACAACATAAAGACATAAATTAAATTAACATTCTCAACCGCAGGAGTCGAATGTGACAGATTACTTAGAACCTTATCGGCAACTAGTTCGTTCAATTCGATTTGCTCCCCAAGTGGGTCAACACGAGCGATTTAATCGATTGGTACATCAGCCGCTTCCCGTACCGTCCGTGCATCACTCTGAGACGAGACAGGTTAATCAAACATCTACCACGACAAGCGATGCGGGGCCAAGTCCCGATCCGTCTGAACACTCAGCGGCCCTAGTTCATGCTGCGGTTTCTAAGCATACAGTCTTACCAGTTACCTATAGCATTTCGGAGAACATTGCCGATCGCATCAGTCGCTTAACTACATCTAAACCCAAACAAGTTAGATTGCCGATCGTCACTCCGAAAATACCAGAACCCGATCCTAATTGGATACCTCCTACTCCTCCCCCAGCTAACCAACATTTAGTTACCGATTCTCATCTACATCTACTTGTCGAAACAAAACCAGTTTCTCCTACGGTGGAAGATGAATCGCCCGTTCGTCAACCAGAGGCGATCGCAGATTTAACACCAGTTTCTACCCATGTTGCGGAATCTGAAAACGTAACCGAACAAGCTACTGAAATAGCAGATTTAGCAAGTACTTCTCCTGATGAAGTAGAAACTGAAAATATCGCGGAAGAATCTATTCAAGCCGAAAATTCATCGCCGGAGATCGCTGCGGAGAATATCAGCGAACAAGCTAATGGAGTAGCCGATCTAAATCAAGAAGAAGCACCGACAGAAAAACTGTCTCTTCCATCTAATGAAGTATCCGAGCCAGTTCGACCTGCTACTCCAGAAGTGGAAAATGAAGTAACGCAAGTTGCAGAAATTAAGGAAGATACAGGGGAGATAAAAACCGAAGAAAATCAAATAGAAAGTACACCATCTAGCGCCGATGAATCGGTAGCGATCGCTAATGGAAAAACACCCATCGCGCAGCCAGAGACCAGCGATGTGGAAGTGGCAAAAATCGAGGGAGAAACTGCCAAATCAACAGAAAGTCCAAATATTACGGTAGCTTGTCCGGAATGTAATTCTCGCGATGTCCGTAAAAATGGCAAGCAAAAAAACAAACAGAAATACCTTTGTAAAGACTGCGGTAGACAATTTGTTTGGTCTGCTTCTATAAGGGAAGATATCAAATCAAATGTTGTTTCTTCTGAAGAAGCTAAGCCTACTAGTGATTCGTTAACGAGTAAAGCAAAAACGGCTAAAAGCAAAGCAAAGAATCAACCAAAAGGCTTTGGCGCGAACAAGAAGAAATAATGTCATTCCTAGTACTAGTTTGGAAAACTAACTGTTAGGAGCGAGCCTTAAGAATTGGGTATGGAACGTCTGAATTCGATCGTTTTCGTGTAATACCAATTAATTCATTTTAAGCGCGTCACAAGTCTCTCTCCCTGCCCGAAAGCTACCTGCCAAAATACTAGATTTGGCAATATTTAAACGAGCTAATATAAGAATACTAGCTTCACGGGGTTGCTTGGCAACGAGAGTATCAAGGTAAAGGTTTTACCATCCACAAAGATTGAGTTTGATAACCCAATTGATGGTATAAATTAACGGCTGGTTGATTAGCTTGAAATACTTGAAGACCGATTTTGCGATCGCCTCTTTTTTTAGCCCAACTTTCCGCATGACGCATCAAAGCAGTACCTATACCTCGACGGCGATGTTGTGGTATGACGTAAAGTAAAAAAACATGGGCGTGGCGATCGCCATACACTTGATCGATCGCATTTCCCAACCAAAGACAACCTACCCAATCCGAACGTTTACGCACTTCTTGAGAAGCAAATTGGGCGGTATCTTCGCCCGCATTTCCCACATATTCTACCCACCAAAGAGGAGTTTCCGAACTAAAATATTTCTCTACTGTTTGCGCCAAATGAGCATAATTTTGCTCTGGAAAAAGTTCCTGGTAACTGCGCTGCAAAAACTGTACCAGTTTTGCTCGATCCAGAGCAGAACCATCATCGATCCGATAGTCCGCTATCATTAGCTATCAGCCTGAAAATTAGTAGGAAATATCCCTGCTAGCTGAGGCGTACCTACAAAGCTCACTTTTTCGATCGGTGCTGGTGCAGCCATGTCCGAAGGCAAAAATATGCGAGCGTTAACTGCCAAAAGTGCTACTAAAAAAACTAACAGAATCAAAAAGGGCGCGACATATGAGCGGAAGAAAGCCATATAAGTTGCCAACTAAAGGGACGATCGGGGTGCTTTGACAAAAAGAATCAAGATGAATAGCACTAAGATAAAGCAGAGGGCTTTCATGCAGAAGGATGATTCATCTACAAGTACCACTCCCATTCATTGTGAATTCTGACTCCTGAGTTCTAAATGCTTTCTTGATAAAGTTTTGTAAAGACCCTTAATTCCATTCTACAACTCATAGGTAGTCTTATCTTCATCATCTAGCCCCGGTCTTGGCATCGCTTCCGGTTGAGCGTTCCAAGGAGCAACTAGTGGTAGCAGCAACAATCCCGGCAATGCGGCCAAAATGCTAATTAGGAAAAATGTAGGCCAGCCAGTAGCTTTTTGCAAATAACCAGAAGGTGCAACCAGAATATCGCGACTGAAAGCCATAAAGCTGGTCAGCAAAGCATACTGAGTAGCCGTAAAACGGTGGTTACAAAGACTCATCAAGAAGGCGACAAAACCTGCTGCTGCTAGACCGCCGCAAAAGTTTTCCACGTTAATTGCCAAGACCAATAACTGATATTTTTGACCTGCGACGGCAATCAGAAAGTAACCTAAGTTACTCAAAGCTTGTAGTGCGCCAAATACCCACAGCGAACGATTAATACCGATTTTGCTAACTATTGCGCCACCTGTTAAAGTGCCGACAATGGTAGCAATTAAACCCATACCGCCGCGAATAGCACCAATAGAAGTGAGGCTAAAGCCTGTTTGAATTAAAAAAGTAGTGGATAAACTGCCTAGTAAAGCGTCACCCAAACTGTAAACGGTAATGAAAAGCAAGCTGAGAATAGCAGTTAGCCAGCCGTAACGTTGGAAGAAGTCTACGAAGGGGAATACGACTGCTTCTGTTAGCGATGCAGGTCGGTTTTCATTATCTAAGACTGGTTCTGGGGCAAAAAAGGTAGCAGCTAAACCGATCGCCATAAATGCAGCCATCAATAAAAATACGCTTGGCCAAGGTAAGCGATCGGCTCTTTCAGGATCGGCTAAGAACAATGCCAATCCACCAGTGATTAATAGAGAAACTCGATATCCCAATACGAAAACCGCTGCACCTGCACCCATTTCCAGCTTTTCTAAAACATCGGTGCGATAAGCGTCAGCAGCAATATCTTGGCTAGCGCTGAAAAAAGCAATAAATACGGCATTTAAAGCTAACAGTTGTAAGGCTTGAGCAGGATTTTGAAAAGATAAAGCTCCGATCGCTAAAATTAAACCAATCTGAGTTAATGCCAGCCAACCGCGTCGGCGTCCCAACAAAGGCGGTACAAATCTATCTAATATAGGAGCCCACAGAAATTTTAGCGAATATGGCAAAGCTACCAAATTCAGCAGTCCGATCAGACCGATATCTATTTTTTCTTCGGTCATCCAAGCTTGCAGGTCAGTTCTGGTTAATAGAAACGGCAAACCCGAACTAAAACCCAATAACAAAAGAGTCGCCATTTTGCGACTCTGATAAACTCGTAAGAAAGATAAAGCTGTTTTCACGATCGCTTACAAAACATTTATGGACTGGTGTTATCTTCCCATAGAAATAACTTTTGTCAGGAAGAATACCTACCTTCGCCGTTGAGAAGATTTCACGGGGGATTCGTATCCGCGCCAAACACCTACTAATACTCCTTGCAGTTGCACCTGCTCGGCTAAGGCTTCGATTGGTTTATATTTGGCGTTGGCGGGCTTGAGGGTGACGCGATCGCCTCGACGGTAAAACCGTTTTAAGGTGGTACCGTGTCCCTCTACTCTGGCGGCTACAATTGTGCCATTTTTTACTTGTTCCGGGTCGGGAATCGGTTGCATCATTACCACATCCCCTTCGGCAATTAAATCTTCGATCATGCTGTCGCCAACTACTCGCAAAGCAAAGGTTTTTTCTGGTAACAAAACGGTGGAAAGGTCGAGTTTTTCTACCGTGTCGGTGTAAGGTTCGACTAAACCACCCGCTGCGATCGATCCTAAAATCGGCACTCCCGTAGCATTGGATTGCAAAATCCTAATCGTGCGAGCTTTGCCTTCGCTCCATGCAATGTATCCTTTTGCCCGTAAATGTTCTAAACGGCTTTGTACTGGTGCGGGCGATTTTAAGTTCATCGCTCTCATCATTTGCCGAATCGAAGGGGGATACTGATGCTGGCGAATATAGTCTACCAGCCAGTCATAAAGCTCCTGTTGAGCCGTTGTGAGGGTTTCCATAATACGCTAAGAATCTAGAGTTTAGTTATTGGTTATGAGTTATGAGTGATTAATTCATAACTCATAACTTTTCCTCTTAGAACATTCGTACTATTAAAAACCTGGTTCTGTCTAGTGGTAAAGGGAAAGAATTCAGAATTCAGGAGTCAGAATTCAGAAGGAAGAATTCAAGAGTGATAATTTTAATTTTTGAAGCCTAAACACTTCCTTTTTGTACTCCACCTTACGTAACCAAAGTTTTTACCCTTCATCCTTTCCTAATAGGCTAGCAAGCAGAGCTTTTTGAGCGTGCATTCGATTTTCTGCTTGATCCCAAACCATTGACTGAGCACCTTCGATTACTTCATCGGTGATTTCTTCTTCTCGGTGTGCTGGTAAACAGTGTAGAACGATCGCATCTCGGTCTGCTTTGGCCAACAATTCTTGATTTACTTGATAAGGTTGGAAAATGGGAATTCTGGCATTAGCGGAATCTTCTTGCCCCATGCTAGCCCACACATCGGTGTAGAGTACGTTAGATCCTTTAGCGGCTAAGATCGGGTCATCGGTGATGGTGACTTCCGATCGATCTTTTGCGATCGCCCGTGCTTTTTCTACAATGCCAGTATCGGGGGAAAAGTCCTTCGGCGTAGCAACTCTCACGTTCATTCCCATCATGGCGCAACCCAGCAATAAGGAATTGGCCATATTATTGCCATCACCTAAATAAGTTAAAGTGATTCCTTTGAGATCGCCAAACTTTTCCCGAACCGTCAACAAATCTGCCATCACTTGACAAGGATGTTCTAGATCGCTTAAAGCATTAATTACCGGAATTTTGGCATAATTTGCAAATGTTTCCAGGTCTTTCTGCTCAAATGTTCGGATTGCCAAAATATCGAGATATCGATCTAAAACTCGCGCCGTATCAACTAAGGGTTCCCCTCGACTAACTTGGGTGACGTTGGGATTCAAGTCAATCACCTGTCCCCCCAGTTGGTACATCGCCACCGAAAAACTTACCCGCGTTCTAGTAGAAGCTTTGTAGAACAGCAACCCCAAAACTTTATTACACCGGAGATTTACTTTTTTTGCTTTCATCTGCGCCGCAAGATCGAGTAGTTCGGACAACTCCTCTGCGCTCAAATCTGCCAAACTCAGTAAATCTCGTCCTTTTAAAGTTTCCATGATCATTCTCGATCGTTGATATTAAATCTGCTTGTAGAGTTTATTGGGAAAATTTTCAACGATCAAGGCACGGAATAATTTTTCTCTGCACCGGATCGATCGGAAATGCTCGTGTATCTGGAAAAATTTAACCAGAATGCTTAGATACTCTTACTAATTTACCCTACAAGCAGATTGTTCTGACAAAGTTTGATAATTTTTTCTGGAAACTTATGAATAGTCCTGAATGTCATCAATGTTTAACAATTACTAATCAGCTTATCCATTAAAGGAGTTTTAATGACAACAAATTATAAACATTAGTAAATTTTTAATAAAAACCTATTTTGAAAATTCGGTCATGTTGAAGAAAGTTGATTTTGTCATGTTAATATCTAAGTTATAAAACTTTTATTTAACATAGCATAGCAACCTTGATTTACCAAAGGGATCGAATAGGCCAATAACAATTATAAAGCGAAGCGACAAAAAATAATTAAGTTTTGATAAAGACAAGGAAAAATCTGCTTAAGAAATAATAAAGAAAAATAAGTCTCTCTTAATAAAGAGATAATAAATTTTTTAAGGTATGGGGTGCAGGCTCGTTATTTAACTGGCAAGCCGATCGAGATGTCCATTTAACAAACCTTCGGGATCGTATCATGATTTATCAAGCAATGACCGAATTAGAAGCCATCACGTCTCAAATAGAACTCCCTTATCAAGAGTTATTTCATGTAACGATCGAAAACGTACCTGTCGCGATCGCATTTTTGGACTCTCATTTACGCTATGTAAAGGTAAGTCAGCGCTGGTTAAATGATTACGGACTCTCAGAACAAGATATCATTGGCAAATTTCACCATGAAAAATTTCCCGGCTTGAGCGAACATTGGCAGCAAATTTATCAAAATTGTATAGCAGGGTCAGTTCAAAGATGGGAAGAATACCTACCCCAAGATGATTCGGGTGCTATTCAAAGAATAAAATGGGAAGCTCACCCGTGGTTTGTTCAAAAAAACGAGCGCAAACCGCAAATTATTACTAGAAGAAAACCACATCAAAAGCAACGAGTTGCAGGGATAATTTTATTTTCAGAAAAAATTGTTACCTGTAGTTTTAGCCCCGACATATCCCAGCGACAACTAGAGAGAGAAAAGCTGATTCGTTCAATTGCCGGACGAATTCATCGTTCTTTAACTTTGACGGAAATCCTGCAAACAACAGTTGATGAAGTCCGACAATTTCTCAATACAGACCGGGTAGTAATTTATCGTTTTAACCCTGACTGGAGCGGTTATATTGTAGTGGAATCGGTAGCAGAAAAATGGATGCCAATCGTAGGAAAAAACGTACAAGACTTTTGTTTCAGCGAAAAATATATTAAACTTTATCAACAAGGCCGGACTCGCGTTATATCTAATATTGAAACTTGCGGTCTTATGCCTTGCCACATTAATTTTTTGAAACAATTTCAAGTTAAAGCTAAATTAGTAGTACCCATTTTGCAAAACGATAATATTTGGGGATTATTAATAGTACATGAATGTAAATCTACTCGAATTTGGCAAGAGGTAGATGTAAACTTACTCAAACAATTGGCTACTCATGTTGGCATTGCTATCCAACAACACCAAGCAGAAGCCGAAATTCACCAAGCAAAACAAGAACTTGAAATTAGAGTTAAGCAAAGAACATCCGAATTAAGTTTTGTAGTCGAACAGCTTGAAAATGTAATAGTCGAACGCAAAAAAGTAGAAGAATGCTTAAGAACTGTAATTACTAATACGCCAATCGTATTATATGCTTTAGATCGAGATGGAATTTATACTTTTTCAGATGGTAAAGGATTAGAAAACCTAGGCAAAAAGCCAGGTGAAGATGTAGGATTATCAGTATTTGATGTTTATAACGGTAGAGAAGACATTTTAAACCCGATTCGTCGTGCTTTACTAGGTGAAGAAGTAATTTGGACAACCAAATTTGGCGAAGGAATTTATGAGAATAGAGTTAATCCCTTAAATGATGAAACAGGGATAATTACAGGTTTAATTGGTATTGCGATTGATATTACTTACCGGGTCAAAGCCGAAGAAGCACTCCAAAACAAAGCGCAAGAATTAGAAGAATCTCTGCATAAATTAAAAACTACTCAAACTCAATTAATTCAAACAGAAAAAATCTCCAGTTTAGGACAATTGGTGGCGGGAGTCGCTCACGAAGTAAATAATCCAGTTGCTTTTATCTCTGGCAATCTGCATATAGCATACCATTATGCTTCTGACTTACTAACTCACTTGCAACTTTACCAAAATAACTACCCAAATGTTGCCGAAGAAATTGAAAATCATGCAGAAAACATAGATTTAAAATTTATTGGAGAAGACCTACTGAAAATGCTGTCTTCTATGATTGTAGGAACCAATCGAATTCGGGAAATCATGCAGTCTTTACGCAATTTTTCTCGCATAGATGAAGCTGACGCCAAACCCGTAAATATTCATGAAGGGTTGGATAGCACTTTAATGATTTTGCAACACCGCATTAAAAAGCAGCCCAAACATCCAGAGATTCAAGTAATTAAAGAATATAAAGAATTACCATTAGTGGAATGTTATGCAGGTCAATTAAACCAAGTGTTTATGAATCTACTAGCTAATGCTCTAGATGCTTTTGATGAATGCAATTGCGATCGCACTTATCAAGAAATAGAAATTAATCCTAACGTACTCCGCATTTCAACAGAATTACTAGATGATTTTCACGTAGGCATTAGGATTGGCGACAACGGGCCTGGTATACCAGAAAGCGTTATTACCAAATTATTTGAGCCTTTTTTTACCACTAAGCCAGTTGGTAAAGGTACGGGTTTGGGTTTATCTATTAGTTATCAAATAGTAACTGAAATACATAAAGGAAAATTAAAGTGTATTTCCGTTCCGGGAAAAGGAACGGAATTTATCATTGAAATTCCCATTAAAAGACAAGCTAATTGTCAGCCTTATTTGTCTATTAGTGAATAATAAATTAATTCAAAAAGGTGCGTTAAACTGCATTAACGCACCTTACTTTTTAAGCAATTGAATTAACCAGTAACAATCGTTATATTGCCATTAAAAGTATTGGTCTCGGATATGTATAACGAGGTTACGCCTTCGACAATACCGATTAAATCGCCGGCAACAGTGTAAATGCGAGTATCTCCATCGATTGTTGCTAATTTGTAATCAGCAATGCCTTTTGCCAAATCTATGCGATCGCGTTTTACATCAAAATTCCGAATTACTCCATAATCAGCGCTACCGCCACCAACGTAAAAATCTTGCGGCGTTACGTCTGGCAGTGATAAATTGCCAGAAACTCCCAGTAAAAATCTATCCGTTCCTGACGAGCCACCAATCAAAAAATCTACTTCATTCAATCCCGTACTATTTACCCGAAAATAAGGCTCATCTATAGGTGCAACAAAATCGAGACTAACGCCAGCCAAAGTGCTATATTTACCAAAACCTATTACTATATCATTGCCACCCGTACCGTTAAAAATAGGCGATCTATCTTCAAATTGTCCGTGTTTCGCATAATGATCTAACCCCGAAGCAAACACTCCATTAGCTACAGCTATAGCCACATCAGGCGATAGTAATAAATAAGCTAAATCATTAAAGCCAGTTGGCAAACGACCTTCCACTAAGCCATGAATGAGAAAATGAGATAGTGCCGAAGAAAATAATCCTTCACTAACAGCTTCAGCTACATCCACATATCGGCGCAAATAAAATTGTTCATCAAAAGATGGTGAAGTTAAAGATCGTTTTTCTAATAAACCAAATAATTGGAAATGCTCGAAGCCAGAACTAAAAATTTTTGCTTCAACCGCTGCTTTAACATCCGGATAATTATTTAAATAAAAACCTTCATCAAAGGCTATAAAATAATTTCCACCTTCTTCACCAATTGCCAGTGTAGTAACGCCACCTTCCTCACCCACTGCTTGAGTAGTAACTCCACCCTCTTCACCTAAAGCTAACGTCGTAACGTCAACTCCTTCACCATCTACCTGTGTAGTGAACGTTCCACCCTCTTCACCAATTGCTTGAGTAGTGAATATTCCACCTTCTTCACCCTCCACTTCGGTAAAAACCGTTCCACCCTCTTCACCTAAAGCTAACGTAGTAATCTCGATTTCTTCATAATCTACTTCATTAACGATGGTTCCACCCTCTTCGCCTAAAGCCAAAGTAGTAACCTCGATTTCTTCATCATCTACTTCATTAGTGACGGTTCCACCCTCTTCACCCAAAGCTAACGTAGTAAAAATATTTTCTTCACCTTTATCTTCTGAAGAAAACGATGTTTCCGAACTAGAATGAGATGATTTATTATCAAAAGAAAAATTGTGCAAATTCCATACAACTTCTAGTGCGGAAAGTTCTAGCTCAAAAGGATGGCTCATAACAAAACCTTTCTAACATATTTTAATAAATTGCCTAAAGTTAACGGCTTTTGCCCTCCTCCATTTGGGTTATCCTATTTCCGATCGTGAGTTTGAGATTGCCCTATAAAATCGCAATCAATCTTAACAAATAAAATTACTTGGTTAATATGTGGATTAGCTTTTCAGCGATCGGAAAACCCGTCATTCTTTCAAAATGCAAAAACATTGGACTAAAATTAGCTTCTAAGAATACGTATTCGCCGTTTGGCTTTAAACGCCAATCAATAGCCGTCCACTCTAACATAAAAGCCTTGGTAACTGCTACAGACTGCTGTTGAATAAATTCTGGAATTTCTACTGGAACTAGTTCGGCTTTTCCGTCTTCCCGAAAATCTAAAGAATCACTGCGAATTTCGGCAGAACAAACAAAATCGCCAATTACATAAGTACGAATATTAGTACCGGGAATATATTCTTGTAGAGTAATCGGACAAAGACTGAGCGCTAAGCTCATACGTTTTGGTTCTAAGTGAGCCTCTGTAATAAATTGCGTGTGCGAACCGCCATAAACTGGTTTAAAAATAACTTTTTTATAATGGGAAACGAATTCATTTACTTTATTAGGTTGATTGGTAATTATAGTTGCGGGAATCGTTAATCCAATTTGTTTGGCTTTACTTAATTGCAATGGTTTTTCTTTATGAAACTCGTAAGCTTGCCAAGAATTGACCCATTTAGCCGAACATCCTTGCATGAACGATCGCAAAAGGCTCATCGCATCATTGACAGCGACAGTTTGCTGATACGAATCTTTTAAATCTGCCACGCCAACCCCATAAAAAGTCCGCCAAAATACACTTTTAATATCATGAAATGCTAATTCTTTCCCGTTACCAAATTGTAAATATCCTGCATAATTATCTGGATAAAAAGATATTTGTAATTTGCTAGGAAATAAACTAGTATTTAAATATTTTACAGCAACACCTTTTTGAATTAAAGCATTTTTTAAATGCCGTGCATGGATATCTTCATCGCTACCCAAAATTAAAACATTCATTTGATTATTTAACTAAAACAATTGAATATTTAATCATCTAAATAAAATAACGTTCTGCTATCTTCCAATATCGAGAGAACCGCTTGAGATCGATATATCCGTTATACTCAAAAAACCGATCTACTGGCAGTACTTCTAAAGTTAAATTTCTTTTGATTTGTTCGCAAATATAGTGAAAGCGAGGACTAGGACTTTCAGATGTTATTACTAAATCAGCATCGCTTTCTTCGGCAAAAGCAACTAACTCTTTTGCTACATCACCGCGACGAATAACAGCTGGTAATTCTAGCAAACATTCATATATAAAAGTTATCCGTTTGAGGCTAATTTGCCATTCTGCCAAAAGTGCATCATCCCATACCCAAATAGCTGGTGCTTCCGGATATGTTTTTAATCCTGGATGGTGGGGATTCAAACAATCACCATGTATCCAAATAATTGGTTTGCTCATTGCTATTAATTACTCCTGTATATTAGCTGTAATTGACATCACTAAACTGAGCGGAAAAATCAACTTAGTATTGAAGGCTTACTTTCCACAGTTTATCGTCTTTTTCCGCGTTGCCAACTTTGGCTACCACTGCGATTTTCAAATGCTTCAGCTTTTGGAAATAGTCTTTTCTCTATTTCTTCATAACTACCTTCAAAATCACAATTACCGTACAGAGGACATTGACGGCAATAAACACCTTCTGTATATTTTTCTAAATTTTCCCGGTTAAAAAAATAAGCTTTGTGGCTAAAAGTACTAGCTACCCATTGCCAAGAAAGATTGTTGCTAGCTGGATCTCCATCTAGCAAATGTTCCAAAAACCATTTAGCGCCAGATTGCCAACTAATGCGCCGCCAATGAACTATATAAGCTGCCATCCACATCCGTGCGTGGTTGTGTAAATAACCAGTTTCTCTCAGTTGGAGGCTGAAATTATCTATGCAGACTAATCCTGTTTTCCCATTAATAATATCAGTAGGTATGGTATTCGCATAATCTTTTTCCGAGTAGCCAGTTTTGTATGCTTCTCGATTTTTCCAAATATCGTCACCTAACTCAGCATATAATCTTTGCCAATAATCGCGCCACCCAAGTTCATTAATTAGTTTAGTCGCGTCATTTGTATTTTTAACTTTTGCCAATACCGTATTTTTAACTTCTGCCAAACTGAGAACGCCGTAACGGATATAAGCTGATAATTTTGTTACGGAGCCCGTAACAAAATTACGCGACTTGGCATAACTTGCCGGATCGATTTTTTCTAGGATTTCTTCAGCGGCTTTTCGTCCACCCACTATTTCGCTGATGTGATTATCTCTTGCTGTTGCATCAGGAAATTGTTCTTTTAGGTAAGCAACTAGTTCATCTCTGTTGCTAAATTCTCGTCGCATATTCTTAGTCATATTGGTGCGTGTTTTGCTAGGGAATAATTTATTGAGTATTCAATCAATTTAGCACAAAAATTTTTTTAGTATTTAGTTCAAACCCTGGTATAACAAATTCTCCAGATAATGTTTCGGGAAACTGTAATATTTCTACTCTCCTAGCTTTTCGATAAATTTGTACTTGTTGAGCTTCTACTTCTATCAACCAACCTAAACTACTACCATTTTCTATATATTCTTGCATTTTCCACTGCAAGTATTGCAAATTTTGGTAAGGGTAATAAAATTCAATCACTAAATCCGGGCTTAAGTAATGAATATTTTCTTTCTCTCGATCGATTATGTATTCCCATAAATCGCCATAAACTTGTCTGAGGGATTCTACTCTCACCCATGCGGCATCTGGACATCGAATTGCCCCATTTGGTAATCTAAAATGATGAGAATCGGCAAAAGCCGTTCCTTGAATTTTCTGGAAATCGCTGATTTCCCATTCATAAAGTTGATTCCAAAGTTTGATGTTTCTTAAACTAGCTTGACTGCTTCGTTCGGGCATTAGTAATAATTCTCCTTTGGCTCCTTGTTCTATTCTTAAATGTCGATTAGTCTGGCAAATTTGATAAAATTGCTCTTCCGTTAATTCTATTGTGGAAAGTAAATTTAATGTTAAATATGTCATGGGAAATTAAAAGATAAAATCTAGGTTTTAGTTAATCAATGGATAGAAAGTTGAAACGTAGTTATGGACTTATTTGAACATAGGTGGTAAGTTGCAGATGCAACTAGCAAGAGCTTTTGCTAGCATTTGTGTTTTACTGTACTCTGAATGGCACTGTTGCCTTGATGATGGCGTGGGAAACTCGCCTACGTCCTTATAACTGATTAAACTGGTTTATTTTGATGATTGGGAGCTAGACAATGCCCTTTTTCTTGCGATTTTACACTCTAATCAACTTTAAAAAGCCCAAAAATCAGTGGTTTACCAGTATTTTATTACTGTTGGCATTAGTTGGAACTCCAGTTTACGGAAGGACGATCGCGCTGCCACGTCATTCTCATCAGCAGGAAAACGCGATCGCGCAGAATAACCCCTCGAAAAATTTTACCTTAGCGAAAACTCTCAGCGAGCATACCGGAGGAATCAGTGCGATCGCGATTAGTCCAGATGGTCGAACGCTGATCAGTGGCAGTAGCGACAGAACAATCAAAATCTGGAATCTTCGTACCGGACAGCTAAGAAGGACTCTCTCCGGACATAAAGGCCCGGTTTTATCCCTCGCGATTAGTCCAGATGGCCAAACATTAGCAAGTGGTAGTAGCGATAAAACTATTAAAATTTGGAACCTCCGTACTGGTAAACTGCGGCGTACTCTGAGGGGACACGCCGGGGCAATTTATTCGGTTGCCATTGGCCCACAAGGAAAAAACCTAGTTACCGGTAGCGGAGATGGCACGATTAAAATTTGGAATTTAAGTACCGGAGGTTTACAGCGTACTCTATCACCTCGTTCTGGAATGATTTTATCTGTTGCGATCGGCCCCGATGGTAATACGTTCGCGACCGGGAATCAAGACTTAACAATTAAAATTTGGAACATAGAAACTGGCGAACTCTTGCGTAACATTAATGACGATGGTTATTATGCCATTTGGTCAGTTGCTTTTAGTGAAAATGGCAAAACTTTAGTTAGTGGTTCTCATAACGGTAAAATTAACGTTTGGAGCTTAGAAAACGGTGAATTAATTCGCACTTTCAACGATACCAGCCCCGTATTTTCTGTGGCTGTCAGTTCTGATAATCAGACCGTTGCTAGCGGCAACCAAAACAATGAAGTAAAACTGTGGGATATATCCACTGGCAATGAGATCCAAAGTCTTACCGGACATTCAGACCAAGTGCGATCGGTGGCATTTAGCCCGGATGGAAAAACCTTAGTGAGCGCTGGTGGTGGCGCTGTCGATCGAACTATTAAGATTTGGCAATTGGAATAGTTGAAAATTTAATTATCCAGAGCGTAGAAACCCAGTTTCTTGAAGAAACCTGGTTTCTATTCTCACAAACTTACCGGACATGAGTTCATCATATCAAAAAATTATCTTAGGTTCCAAATTGTTATAAAAGATAAAGTAAATTAAACCCGATCGGCAGAAAACTTTTTAAAAGGCTTATAATAATAATTAAAATTAGTCAAATTAACTATCATCTTCAATCATTTTTCCACATTTTGTCATGAATTTTCGTCCCATTTATCTTGATAATCACGCCACTACAACCGTCGATCCAAAAGTGCTAGAAGCAATGCTTCCTTACTTCACAGAACACTTTGGCAACGCTGCCAGCAATAATCACGTTTACGGTTGGGAATCAGAAGCTGCTGTTAAAAAATCCAGGCAAATTTTAGCGTCAGCCATTCACGCTACACCAGAGGAAATTATTTTTACTAGTGGCGCTACGGAATCTAATAATTTAGCAATTAAAGGTGTAGCAGAAGCTTATTTTCAAAAAGGCCGTCACATCGTGACCGTGCAAACCGAACACAACGCCATTCTCGATCCCTGTAATTATCTAGAATCCTTAGGCTTTGAAGTTACTTACTTACCAGTACAACAAGATGGCTTAATCGATTTAAATCAATTAGAAAAAGCAATCCGTCCGGATACTATTTTAGTTTCGGTGATGGCTGCTAATAATGAGATAGGCGTATTACAACCAATAGCAGAAATTGGCACTATTTGTCGGGAAAATCAAGTATTATTTCACACGGATGCCGCCCAAGCGATCGGCAAAATTCCCCTTGATGTAGAGGCAATGAAAATCGATTTAATGTCTCTGACTGCCCATAAAATTTATGGCCCTAAAGGAATCGGCGCACTCTACGTCAGACGACGCAATCCTAGAGTTAAGATCGCACCTCAACAACACGGGGGCGGACACGAGCGAGGTATGCGTTCGGGTACTTTATATACACCTCAAATTGTTGGTTTTGGCAAAGCAGTAGAAATCGGTCTTTCCCTAATGGTTTCCGAAACCGAACGAGTGACCAACTTGCGCGAGCGGTTGTGGAAAAATTTGTCGCCAATTGGCGACATTTTTATCAACGGTCATCCCACCCAGCGATTACCAGGTAACTTAAATATCAGCGTAGCAGGCGTAGATGGATCGGCTTTGTCTCTGGGTTTACAACCAGTGGTAGCAGTCTCTTCCGGTTCCGCTTGTACTTCTACAAAAACTGCGCCTTCCCATGTTTTAATGGCTTTAGGACATTCGGCAGATTTAGCTTACGCTTCGATTCGATTTGGTATCGGACGGTTTAATACCGAAGAGGAAATCGATACAGTGGCTAATCACGTAATTGCTACGATCGAAAGCCTTCGCAAACAAGCTGCTTGAGTTTAACTTGGTAATAAATGATGAGAATCATTTCTTGAAAAAGGGGAGAACTGCTTTCAAAGTCCCCCTTAAAAAGGGGGATTTAGGGGGTTCTAAAGGTCAATATTTGTAAATAGTAATTTGAGTAAGTAGGGAATGGGAGTGCTTGATTATTGCCAAATAACTTGCGATCGCTCTTTTACCACTTTTTGATAAACTGCCTCAGTTTGCTTGGCAATCTTACACCAACTAAAGCGAGTATCTAATTCTTGATAAGCATTATCTACTAATAATTGAGCGTAGCCGGGGTTTTTCAATACTTCCAAAATACCCCTGGCCAAAGATTCCGGACTATTTGCCGAAGTAACTACTCCAGTTAGATCGTGTTTTACCACTTCTGGAAAACCACCAGCATCCGAAACTACTACAGGTACGCGAGCGGCAAAGCTTTCTAATGCTACAATGCCAAAAGGTTCGTAAAGACTCGGAAAAACCGCACAATTAGCTACAGTTTGAAATTTATCTAAATCCGCATCCGACATAAAACCAGTGAAAAAGCACTTATCCCAAATACCCAAGTTCCAAGCTTGAGTTTTTAAATGGTTGGTATTTCCCCCACCAATAATTACGAATTTAACTAAACCTTCCATCTCCCAAATTACTTTTGGAGCAGCATTCAATAATACGGGAACTCCTTTTTCATAAGACATTCTACCCACGTAGTAGACAATTTTTTCTTCATCTTTAGCATAGCGGCGGCGAAAATTCCAAGCATCAAACTCATGCCAGCGCGGTTTTTTTTCAGGTCGAATACCGTTGTAAATCTCGTCGATTTTGTCGCGGGGAGTTTCCAGGGTAGTTTCGATTTCCCGCCGCATATATTCAGTACAAACAATAATCCGCCAAGCGTTATAAGCTAGTAGCTTTTCTTTACCGCTAACGTAACGCTGATCGTCGTTATGAATGCCGTTGTAACGACCGTGTTCTGTGGCGTGGATGGTAGCGATTAACGGTATTTTAAAGTGGTGCTTGAGAGCGATCGCAGCATCTCCGACTAACCAATCATGGGCGTGGATGATATCAAATGGCCCTTCTTCTAAGATCAGCTTACCACCGTGGCTGCCCATACTGATATTCAAGTTGACTACCCAATGGAAAAAATCATTACTCCAACCAATGGGTACGCGGTGGACGTGCACTCCTTCCACCACTTCATACATTGGTGCTTGTCCGAATTCTGATGTAATTAGGTGGATTTGGTGGCCCAGTTTTACCAATTCCGGATATAGTTCCGCTACATGACGAGCAATTCCTCCCACGATCCGAGGTGGAAATTCCCAAGTTAACACCAGAATCTTCATTCGCACCTATCCCGCCACTTTGATAAAACTACAAAAAATTTTACATTTTTAAATATAATTAGCTTTTTAGTTATAGCTAATACTTTTACTTATAGGTCAAAAATGTAATAAATAGCCTGTTAATGTTCAGTTTGGTTACTTTAAACTCGTCTCTATCTGCTGTCGAAATCTTTGCCATGCAGAAACTGCATCTGGATCGGAAGCTGCGCCTCTGTGTATAAGAATAACTCCATCTTGAAAGCCAACGATTCCGTATACTTGGTTACTAAATAATAAATCGATCGCGTAAACGCTGTCTTTGAGAATTTGCCGATCGGTTTTAAACGCAACCTGATATTGCTGTAGCTGCCACAAATCTACGATCGCGTAATCTACATTTACTTCCTTACCCGCATCGTTACGCAATTGTATCGATGGAAACCGGACTATTTCCCGCCGACTGGACAAATGCGGCACTATATAAGTGCTAGCTGCTACGCTGGCATCCGGTGGTATTTGCTTCAACAAACTATTAATCTGGCTAGCGTGCTGCCATTGACGAGGCAAAGATACATATACCCAAGGTTGGAAAGAATCCGGCACTAAAAAAGATAAAGTGCGGTTTGGATTAGAGGTAATCGTCAAAAATAAAGAAACGCAGATACAAGATATCCAAAAACGACGAAAAGAAAGCTTTTTATACCATTCTGGATGGTTTGACCACCATAAAATTGCCCCGTAAAATAATCCCGGCACTACCGTCATCGCATAGCGAATATTGATTGCCAAAACGGATTCTCCTTTTCCTAAAAACAATTTCAGCAAAGGAAATCCCGCGATCGCCCAAGCTGATGGCGAAATGGCCGGTATGAAAGCTAAAGGCAACCATTGAGCTATTAAATATTTAATCGTGCCAAAAAATGGGGTAAATAGTTCTACTAACAATCGCCAGGGATTGCTCACCATCCCCCAAATAATTTCTAAAGTAGAAGCTTCCTCCCCATCGGCATATTGACCAAACCGTTCCATCATAAATCTTTCGGAGATATCCGCAGAAAAAAGCGGCATGATTTTGTTGGTGAGAACTATTATGTAAGAAAAGCTTACCAAGCAGACAGCCAAACCAATGCGGGGGAAGCGCTTGCTAGCTATCATGTAGATTCCCACCCCAAACAATCCCACGCCCGCATCTTCCCGCACCGCCAAAATTAAAACTGCCATGATGCCAAACAACCACCACCAGCGCTTTTCCATCGCCAGTAGCAGCGTAAATACGAATAGGGGAATTTGGCAGATGTCGTGAAAGTTAGATAAGGTTGGGCCAACGACCGCATTCGCGCCGTAAAAACTCAGCACGATCGTTGTTGCGATCGCTGGAGCAAGATATTGTCTTGCCAGTACGTATAAAACTAAGCCAGCCGCAGTTACTAATGTGACTTTTAACACCGTTAACGTAACTGGGTGGGGGAAAATCGCGTATATGGGCGTCCAAAGTAATAAAGCAGGCGTAAAATGTTGGCCTAATCGATGGTAGTTAACCGCAGGTATTTCGTTTTGATGAACGACGTTAGTTGAAAGTTGGGAAGAAAGAGAACTCTCAAAAAATCTGCCGTGAATGCTGTTCCAAAATACTTGATTGAAAATCCCTTGGTCGTAAGAGGCATAAAAAGTATAGTAACGATGGAGGGTCAAAGCTAGCGTCACCGCAAAAAATGCGATCGCCGCCCCTATTACCAACCGACCTCCAGAGTATTTTCGCCAGTTCCACACCATTAATTTACCGCCAACATCAATACAGATCGTGTTTTCTTCTCTTCATACCAACGTCTTTATCTTAAAGCAATCGTTGTTATTGATGAGGTATTACCCGCGTTCGCGACCTTCAAAAAGCTAGAAATAAATTCTAGCTGATAATTAAATATATTGTTGATTATCAGTTTATTTTACCCATTTTTGTTTTTTTATTTGCGCTCGATTTAACTAACTGTACGTGGAGAGGAAAAATAAACAAAAATTCTTGGTTCGGTGAAAGTCATTGGCTGAATTCATTACTGGTTCGGATCGCAGGAAAACGCTACCCAAGCTTTGAGAGCGTCTAATGCTCCAGTGTCGATCTGCTCGCTCGTACTTATTGCTTTGACTAAAAGCTTAATCGCAGCATTAGTACCTCGACACGAAACCCTTCCCCAGCTACATTTATGAGTACGAGTGCTAATTTAACTCTGATTTTCAGACTCAGGGAAATTCGCTCTCTTGCTTCGGTTGATTATATAGGTAGATGTGTTCCAAAGAAAATAGCGATTGATGTCGGACTCAATGGTTACATTCACGCTTATTTCACTTAGGATTAGTCAAAATCGGCTGTTTTGGCTGCAAATTTCCGCCTTAACTGGTTTAACCCTAGCTACCGAGCCGAAGAACACCTAATTTACTTATGGTAAAAATGGTTAATTTTGATACTTATATTATCTTTTTCGCCGATCGCTAAAAACTCTTAGAGGTTACTACACTACGGAGACACCAGAACACGATAGCTTATAAATAGGAACCAAAAGAAATTTATTTTACCTGGAACCCCTCTCGTCGTCCTTACCTGTTGGAAAAACCTTACCAGTTTCCACCATGCTCAAAAGAGATTTCATGCCAGCAGATGCCGAACAATCAAATAACCGCCCGGAGGCACTTTTACAACTGCTCTTGTTTGTTGATGAGCGTCCCAGTTCCCAGGAACAGGTACGACGATTGCATAAGTATCTCGATGAATTAAAAATGGATCATCAGTTTGAACTGGAGGTGGTCAATGTTGGAGAACAACCTTATTTAGCCGAACACTTTAAACTGGTGGCAACACCTGCTTTGGTGAAAATCCATCCCCCACCCAGACAAACGATCGCCGGGACTAATTTGGTCGCTCAGCTGGCAGAATGGTGGCCTCGTTGGAAAGAATCAACCGAAAATTATCATAAGTTACAAGTTGACTCTTGGGCATCTGGCGGAACTCAATTACCGATTTCTTCTTTCGCTCACGTAGCGGAAGTCATTCGCACTTCTGAAGAGATTTTTCGTTTAAAACAGGAAAAACAAGAACTACAACAGCAATTACAGTTTAAAGACCGGATTATTGCTATGTTGGCTCACGATCTCCGCAATCCCCTGACTGCTGTTTCAATAGCCCTGGAAACTTTAGAAACCAATTTAGATCGTAACAATAGCCAACCATCTCGCTTGACACCCAGCTTAATCGCTCAGCTAATCAGACAAGCGCGAAATCAAACTCGGGCGATGGAAAGATTGATTACCGATATTTTGCAAGGAACTCAGGGCAATAATGGCACCATACGCATCGTACCCCAAAAGTTAAATCTGGCAGAATTATGCCGGGAAGTCCTCAATTGTCTGAAACATCGCTTTGAAAGTAAATCTCAGATTTTGAAAACCGATATACCCAGTGATTTGCCTTGCGTTTATGCCGATCCGGAACGGATTCGTCAGGTGTTGGTCAACTTGTTAGATAATGCGAACAAGTACACTCCATTAGGTGGTGTAATAGAATTATCCGTACTACACCGTACAGCACAAAAAATTCAGGTGACGGTTTGCGATACTGGCCCGGGTATTCCAATGGAAACTTGCGATCGCATTTTTGAAGACAACTTCCGCCTCAAACGAGATGAACAGCAAGAAGGATACGGTATCGGTTTATCTTTATGCCAAAGAATAATTCGATCGCACTACGGTCGAATTTGGGTAGACTCATCACCCAATCAAGGTAGTTGTTTTCACTTTACTTTACCTGTCTACCGATAAGGTGGGTGTAGCGAATCTTACTATATCTTTAATTTTTACGTAAAGCATCGATAATCTGAAAATTTGCTTCGGGAAAAGAAAATTTGTCTAATTCATCTAAAGTTACCCAGCGAATCTCCTCGCATTCTAAAGGTTGCGGTTCACCACCCGTGTGTTGACAGTGATGAACTGTCAAGGTAACTCCGAACTGACTGTAAATATGTTCGATCGCTATTAAGCGATCGCCAACCTCGATATCGATTCCCAGTTCTTCCTTAATTTCCCTTTTTATACAAGCTTCTACCGTTTCACCAGGTTCCACTTTACCACCGGGAAATTCCCACAACCCACCCATTAATCCACCCGGTCGGCGTTTATCTATTAAAATTTTTCCTTGCTCGTTCCAAATCACGGCAACGCCGATAAACTTATGGGGTAAAGAAGAAGGGCTTGCTTTCATTGCGATCGCTCGTTAAAGGAAATTTTTAAGAATCAGTCACGAGAATCCCCACCCAAGGAGAATTTGGATGGGGAAGTACTTCAAATATATATTCACGGCTTTGTTATTTAACTCAATCCGCTTCCGAAACGTGAGTTTCCACACCATGTAAAGACTTTTCAAAAGCCATGCGTTGTTCTGCATTGCGAAGAAAATAACCGCTAATCATCGCCGATGCTAACAGCCGACCAAGATGTTCGCGGCTGGTCGTTACTGTCACCCCAAAATGCTCTGGCGGTAGATTCCCCAATAACCCCATAATATTGCGTTCCATTACTTGAAACACTTCTGGAGAAGAAGGTTTTGACAGATGTGCAATTGTTTCCGGGCTTAATGACTGTACGTACTGCCACAGCCAATTACTAGATTCAGATTCATTTCCAAACAAATCCGTGCTTCGATTAGATGGTTTGTTCACCTTTACCTCCGTTAAAGTTGCAGCTTCTTAATTGGAAATATTTTTGTTTTTAACAGCCGACCGTTACTTTGAAAATACAGATTGTTAATTCATGCTTCCCAAACATTAATGTAGCAGTCTAACTTTCCTAGCAAAGTCGCCCTAACCGAACCAGAAATGCCGTATTATCTCACCTTTAGCGGAAAGTTCGCTCCACTTACTAACAGCTTTCCACTAACTGGCCAAAAATTCGGCCATATCTGCTTTCCGTTTGCGGAGTTTGCTTAAAGCCTCTCTTTCAATTTGCCTGACTCTTTCCCGACTGATATTCAAGCGATCGCCTATTTTAGCCAAAGTCAAAGCTTGTCCGTCCTCCAAACCAAAACGCATCGCTAACACCTGTCGCTGCTGAGGAGTCAGATCTGCCATCAAAATTTCCAGGTCTGTTTGCAAAGCAGACTGCATAGCAAACTCTTCTGGAGAACAACCAGTATCTTCTAGCAAATCTCCCAGTTCGGTATCTTGATTATCTCCTACTCGCAAATCTAGAGACAATGGCTGCCGCGACCTTTCTAAGTATTCCCGTACCAACTTCGGGTCTAATTCCAGTTCTTTTGCTAGTTCGGCAGCAGTAGCCGCTCGTCCTAACTGTTGGGACAACTGGCGCTGCACTTTCTTAATCTTATTTAGCTTCTCTGTAATATGGATCGGCAGGCGAATTGTACGCCCTTTCTCAGCAATAGCACGAGTAATTGCTTGCCGAATCCACCAATAAGCATAGGTAGAAAATCGGTAGCCTTTAGTGGGGTCAAATTTTTCTACCCCCCGCTGCATCCCGATGCTACCCTCCTGGATTAAGTCCAGCAAGTCTACGTTTCGCTTGATATATTTCTTAGCCACCGATACTACTAATCGCAAGTTAGCTTCAACCATCTTGCGCTTAGCATTTTCACCCTCTTTAATTATTTGTTGTAATTGTTCGACAGATAGCTCGCATTGGTTAGCCCACTCTTCGATATTAGGTTCGTAGCCCAATTGAGTGGCCAAAGACTCTTTTTGAGCTTGCAATGCTGTTAAGCGCTGTACTTGCTTACCGTACGTGATCTCCTGTTCGTGGGTGAGCAAAGGTACTCGCCCTATTTCACGTAGGTAAGTACGCACAAGATCTGTGGAAGTCTGAGCAGTCTTCATGGCGCTTTACGTATGTTTATATTAACAATTGTAACATTTATGAGAAAAAACTGTACATTTTCCTAAGATTTATTAATTTTGCCCTCAAGCTGAAGTACACGAAATTATACCTAGTAAATTAAATTTAAGACAGCATACTGTGACACTACTTCCAGGGCTTAAAAATTGTAAAATTTTATGGGAAATATTAACTCAACTGCTGAGAGATACTTAATTAAGAGTTTTAACTAGCAGTCCGATCGTAATCCACACAATTTTTGAGCGAAAGTTACAGCATGACAACACATCCAATACTACAGCGTGCTTTTGAACAAGGAAGCGCCCTCAAAATTATCAGTGGCTTGAATAATTTCGATCCGGCACTAGTAGCCGCCACAGTAAAAGCCGCAGACCTTGGTGGTGCTACATTCGTCGATATTGCTGCCGATCCGGATTTGGTTAAGTTATGCCGCGAACTCACTAGCTTGCCTATCTGTGTTTCGGCGGTAGAACCGGAAAAATTTGTCCCAGTCGTAGCAGCCGGTGCTGATTTGATTGAAATTGGGAACTTCGATAGTTTCTACGCTTGCGGTCGTCAGTTCGAGGCGGCTGAAGTGTTAGAAATTACACGAACAACCAGAACCCTCTTACCGAAAATTACCTTATCAGTCACCGTTCCTCATATTTTACAGTTGTCCGAGCAAGTACAGCTGGCAGAAGCTTTAGTTAAAGCAGGTGCCGATATTATTCAAACAGAAGGCGGAGTAAGCGCTACCCCAACGCACGCAGGTACGCTGGGAACGATCGAAAAAGCAGCCCCCACTTTAGCAGCAGCTTATGAAATTTCTCGCGCCGTATCAGTACCGGTGCTATGCGCTTCTGGTATTTCCAACGTAACAGCACCCCTAGCGATCGCGGCGGGCGCTGCTGGTGTAGGTGTTGGTTCGGCTGTTAACCGATTGAACAGCGAAGTAGCTATGGTAGCAGCCGTTCGCAGTTTAGTAGAAGCACTGGCAACCGTTAGCCGGACCAGGATTACCGCGTAAATGAGGGGTTGGGGGGAGAGGAGGACAGTGGGTGAGTGGGAAAAATATGATGTTTACTATTTTTTCCCTAGCTCCTAACCCCTAGCCCCTAACCAGCTAGGCTATCCTTTAAGCTATAAACTACATCTTCTTGCTGTGCTGGGGATAATTCCGGGAATATGGGTAGGGACAATACTTCGCGACAAGCTTGTTCTGCTACTGGCAATTGCCCGGTTTGGTATCCCAAACTTTGGTAAACGGGTTGAAGATGGAGCGGGATCGGATAGTACACCATCGCAATGACTCTTCTTTGCTGCATCTGAGTTCTGACCAAATCTCGTAAGGGAGGAAAAGAAGAGGCAGAATTTTCTGCTAATCCGCGATCGACTACCCGAATCGTATATTGATTCCAAACGCTCTCACCACCCTCTATTGCTTGGGGCAGCACGATACCAGAAATGGGTGCCAGCAATTGATGGTAACGGGTCGCCAATTCGTAACGTTGTTTATTCCAACTGTCAAGATGCGCCAACTTAACTTGGAGAATGGCAGCTTGCAGAGCATCTAAACGACTGTTCACCCCTATTTCTTCATGGTAATAGCGTTGACGGCTGCCATGTTCTCGCAACATTCGGATTTTGGCTGCTACAACGGGATCGTTGGTAACGATCGCACCACCATCGCCACAAGCACCTAAATTTTTGGTTGGAAAGAAGCTAAAACAGCCAATATGTCCGATACTGCCGACTTTTTTACCCGCCCATGTTGCCCCCGTTGCTTGGGCGCAGTCTTCAATTACCGATAAACCGTGATTTTCAGCGATCTTCATCACGCGGGTCATATCTACTGGCTGCCCGAACAAATGCACCGGTACGATCGCTTTAGTTTTGCTGGTAATCGCAGTTTCTATTAAACTGACATCTACGTTGAAGGTTTGGGGATCGACATCAACAAATACAGGAGTTGCCCCAACTGCACTAATTACCTCTGCGGTGGCTATAAACGTAAAAGGTGTGGTAATTACTTCATCTCCAGCACCAATTCCCAAAGCTCGCAATGCCAGGTAAAGAGCATCGGTACCGGAATTACAGGCTACGCATTCGGAAACGCCGTGGTAAGTGGCGAATTTTTGCTCAAAACTCTCTACAGGGAGACCACCGATGTATCGACCAGAAGCCAATACATCTAATACTGCTGTTTTTATTTCTTCTTGAAGGCTTTTGTATTGCCGCGCCAAGTCAACAGGGGGAATGTTGTTCACTCGCTTACCATATCTTTTTCAATTTGTTCGTTAGAAATTCTGGAGAGTTTCAAGAGACGCATAGATGCCTCCTGAAATCATCGCTTTCTCTAGTGTATATTTTCTAACGGTTATGGTAGATTATCTTAGGCTAGAAAAATGTATTGTCAAGCTGTATTTTCTGGCAAAACTGAAAATTAGTCACATCAGCATTTGTGCTAGTAAAAATGTCAATAATTATTTTATCTTCCAAACAGTGGATTTAGTTCAACCAGATTTAACAAATTTTATTTGGGCGCTCGGGCTAATTGCGGTAGCCATTGGTTTGTCTGTTTGGGAAAAGTTAGGGCTGGAATGGTCTTTAGCAGTTGCTACTGGTCGGACTATTTTACAACTAGTGGCAGTGGGATTTGTTTTAGAGGTAGTATTCGCCGAACCGAATCCTGGAATTATGGTAGTAGTGCTGGCAGTAATGCTAATTATTGCGACTAGGGTTGCTAATAGCCGCATTGGGAAGAAAATTCCTTGGTTGTTGCCTATTGTCAGTGCTTCTTTAATGATTAGTACTATTCTCACCTTGGCATACGTGAATTTTTTGGTAGTTCAAATCCCGACTTGGTATGAACCTCAGTATCTTATTCCTTTTGCTGGGATAGTATTGGGGAATGCGATGAATGGTGCGGCGATCGCAGGAGAACGCCTCAGTAGCATTCTGACTAGTTCGCGTCTGGAAATCGACACTCATCTGAGTTTGGGCGCTTCATCTCAACAAGCAGTAGCGCAATATCGAAAAGACGCCATTAAAGCAGCAATGATCCCTAATATTAATACCATGATGGTGGTCGGCGTAGTAACGTTGCCCGGAACTCTCACCGGTCAACTTTTAAGCGGTATAAATCCTTTCACAGCCGCTTTTTACCAAATGCTAATTTTGTTTATGCAGGCATTTGCTAGTTTACTCACTACCGTCTTAGTTACTAGAGGGATTTGTCAGCAAGCTTTTAACTCAGCCGAACAATTAAAAATATAATTGTCATCAGTCATCAGTCATTGGTCATTAGTTATCAAGCAATAAATTGAGCAATGTCTTAGGTTAATCAAATTGAATTAAGCACGTTTTCAGGCATAATCGATTTACATAAAAATAACAAATAACCAATCACTAATGGCTGATGAACGTTATGGATTTGTAGTAGTTTGGGGAACGTATCTGCCAATTAAAGCGCGATTTTGATCGTAAATTTCCAGAGTTACATCAGCGTTTTCGCTAATAGCTTCTAAAGCCACTTGTAAAGTTTTTAGATGGTCGTCTACTCCTGCTAAAGTTGTGGCATCGCCGCTTAAACCAGCAGTCATGGCAGTGCGCCTTACCCCGTTTACATAAGCAGGGGTTAAATATACTTTGATAGTTTGCCGATCGACCGTATGGTTACATATTTTAGGTACTCCAGCACAAATTCGATCGAGATCGGTGCGGGCTTTTTGTAAAATTAAAGCTACTTGTAATTTAGCTTGTGCTTTACTTAAAGAAGCGCTATAACTATCGCTTAGCTGTTGAGCTTGCGCGTGATAATAAGTACCAGAAGGTACTTGTTGAGCGTAAGTGGAAGCTCTTCGCCAAGAAGTAACTGCTTGCGTCCATTGATTTTGTTGTTCAAAACTTTTAGCTAGAGATGCAATAGTAATGGCTTGATTGTAAATTTTAGCGGCAATATCTTCTTGGTTAACGCGATCGCGCACGGTGGCTAAATTAGGTTGGTAGCTTGCTAATAATAGCTGCGCTTCTTCATAGGCTACAGTATTTTTAGGAATTGAGGATAGAGAGTTAATAGCTGCTTCCCAAGTTGACTGAACTTGCTGCCAATGACCTAAAGTTTTAGCAGCATCTTGGCGAACTTGACCTAATTTGGCAGTTTGCTTAGCCAAGGCAAATTTTGTTTCGGCTTCTTGTTCTTGTTTAACTCGTTGATTGATGGCAGCTAAATTACTTTGGTAAGTTTTTAATTTTTGTTGTGATAAAGCATAAACTAGACTATTTTGCGGTACTTGTTGAACCTGCGCGATCGCTTGTCTCCAATTAGACTGTATTTCTTCCCATTTTTGGATTGAATGAGGAGAATTTTGACTGTTTTCAGATGCCAATTTAGCTGCATTTAAACCGCTAATTAGCGGGTCTATTGTTTGAGCTTCGATCCGATAACTTTTGATTAGTTTTTGAGCATCTCCGTGATGGCTAGACCAAAAAGGAATATCGCTTAATTCCCGAGTAGCTTTGGTTAATTTTGCTCTACATTGTTGAATTTCTGATTCTGTTTTAGCTGTCTTTAAAGTATTTATCGATTCGTTTCTTAACTGTTGTGCGTTTTCAATTGCAGTACATTCTCCTACTACACAAGGACGAGTCACGGCATAAAAACCACCTATAGCGCTGATAATCGCTACTCCAGCGCCAAATTTCAGCAATGTAGGTAATGCTGCATTTCGTTGCTGGTTTTTTAAAGAAGCAGAATTATTTTGGCTGCCGAGGGGAAAATCTCGTTCTGAATCTGCTTCATTACTAGGTTCTTCTAAAGCTAAATCTTCGATTGAATCGGAAGTAAAAGGAGATTCACTGGCAATTGCTTCCGAAGGAAGCTCTTCTGGAGAATCAAAATTTTTCCGGTCAGAAGAATTTGAGTCATCGGTAGGTTGATTTTCTTCATCCCATCGAAAAACATTGTGGTTAAAATTATTGTTTTCCAGACTAGATTCTGGCTCTGAATCGGCAGAAGAAAATGCAGGGGATAAATTTGATTTTGTCAGCGTAAAGTCCCGAACGGCAAAGGGTTGCCTTTGTCCTGTCACGCGTAAGTAAAGCCGTACCCGCTCAGTTTGTTCCCATACCGAATCGGTCAATGATGGTTGGATTGCCTCAATGCTATCTTGTAGCACGTTAAAGATTGATTCGGCTCGCTCGCTCGCTAAACTTGCCTCCTGTGCTAAAACCATCAAAGTATCGCCTTGCAAAACGCACTTTACTTCGATCGTTCTCTCGGTCGCTAATTGGGAGTTTAACCGCTCTTGTAAAACTCTTCCCAATACTTGTAAATCGCTATGTCTGGTTGCTGTGGTCATCCTATACCGCCTTTGAGCTTTTAATTTTAAACTAGTAAATTTTAACTAAAGCTACTTGATTTTTTCTTATCTAGATGCTTATACAGATAGAACGACTAAACCTGTTAATCACCTGCTTAACCAATTAGAGTACAAAATAGACAAGGTTCAAGTTCAAATCTCAAACATATTTTTTCGATCGAAATGTCTGCAAACACTTCTTTATCGGAACAAGTCGTCATCATTACAGGTGCATCAGCTGGCATTGGCGCGGCATTAGCGCAGTTGTTGGCCAAACAATTCCAGGGCATCCGATTAGTGTTGGCTGCCCGTAACCAGGCCAAGCTGGAAACAACTGCCACTTACTGTAGCAAAGCTGGGGCAGAAGTGGTGATGGTCGTTCCCACCGATATCTCGGATGTGGAACAGGTAGAAGCTTTAGCGAGGGGAACCATTCTTCGCTTTGGCCGAATAGACGCCCTGGTAAACAATGCTGGCTACGGTCAAATGGGGCCAGTAGAACTGATTCCTCCAGCAGCCGCACGAAATCAGTTTGAGGTAAATGTTTTGGGGCCATTGGCTTTAATTAGGGCTGTGATTCCTCATATGCGGGAACAAGGGGGCGGCAGAATTATTAATGTTAGTTCTTTGGGTGGAAGACTGGCGTTTCCTTTTGGCGGTTTGTATAGCGGCTCGAAATTTGCTTTAGAAGGATTAAGCGATGCTCTCCGTATGGAGTTAGAGCCATTTAATATTAAGGTAAGCGTCATTGAACCCGGGCCAGTAAGTACGGAATTTTTTGATGTGGCTGCTCAAGGTGTTGAACGAGCTATTACTGCTCCTGAAAATACGCCTTATCGAGCCGCATTTGAAAAATTAAAACAGTTAGAAGCACAAACGAGCAGTCGGGCTTGGACTTCCGAACAGGTAGCTGAGGTAATTGTGAGAGCGCTCACAGATCCTCATCCGAAGCCGCGATATATTGCTGCTACAGGTGGTGAATTTCTGCTATTTTTAATGACGAAAATTTTACCGACTTGGGCTGTAGATCGCTTCTGGCAAAGATTTTATGGTATTGATTTAGTTGCCAAAGAATGGAAAGAGAAACAAAATAATAACTAATTTGTAAAGGGTAATAGGTAATAAAAATTAAATTTACCAATTACCAATTACTAATTACTAATTACCAAACAAATATAAAATTATGGACTTACTAGAATATCAAGCTAAGGAATTATTTCGGGAAATCGGGATTCCGGTTTTGCCTTCTCAAAGAATTGATTGCCCTAGAGATTTAAAGGGTCTGAAAATTCCCTACCCGGTGGTGTTGAAATCCCAAGTACCGATTGGAGGAAGGGGAAAAGCTGGTGGCATTAAGTTTGTGGAAAATACGATCGATGCGATCGCAGCCGCTCAAACTATTTTTCACCTGCCAATTATGGGGAAGTATCCAGAAGTTCTGTTAGCAGAAGCCAGATATAACGCAGAACGGGAATTTTATTTGGCAGTAGCGCTTGATTATACTTTGAGGCGTCCGGTACTGTTGGGTTCTCCTCAAGGGGGAGTGGATGTGGAAGCCGTAATGCAGCAAATGCAGCAGGTAGTAGTAGAAGAAAGATTTTCTCCTTTCTACGCTCGCAAATTGGCACTGAAAATGGGATTGCAGGGAAGCCTAATTGAGTCGGTAAGTAACATCGTCGTAGCGATGTATAAGTTATTTGTAGAAAAAGATTTGGATTTGGTAGAAATTAATCCTTTGGGCGTGAGTCCTTCAGGGGAATTGATGGCGTTAGATGGTAAAATAACTGCTAATGATTCCGCCTTAGAACGGCATCCCGATTTAACAGCTTTACTGCCTAAATTAGAGACAAACCTTCCTCTTAATTATCATAGAAATAATGGTAATAAGCGTACTTCAAACAAGGAAAATAATTGGCAATCAGAAGGGAATATAGCAATAATTTGTAATGGTATGGGTTTGGGTATGGCAACTTTGGATTTAATTCAACAAGTAGGAGGGAAGCCAGCCAAATTAATGAATTTAGGAGAAGATATTACGGGGAAAAAAGCGGAAAATTTATGCGATCGCTTGCAAGAAGAATTGCAAAACATTACTCAAGAAAATGGCATAAAAGTAGTAGTGATTAATATATTGAGCGGCGTGCCTAGTTGCGATAAAATTGCCAGCGCGATCGCAAATTTTTTATCGCCCAA
Organism: Leptolyngbyaceae cyanobacterium; assembly: GCA_036703985.1. Taxonomy (GTDB): domain Bacteria; phylum Cyanobacteriota; class Cyanobacteriia; order Cyanobacteriales; family Aerosakkonemataceae; genus DATNQN01. Next base: position 132,177 of record DATNQN010000029.1, on the reverse strand, counting down.
TTCTGTTGAAGTTTCCAATTCTTCCGCTATCAATGAACTTTTCCATAAAGAGACGACAAAAGAACTGAGCAATTATCCTAAATTGGTAGTACGTTTAGCTGGCACCGGACAAGAAGAAGCTAAAGAACGTTTAAAAGGATTAGGTGTTTTTGTGGTGGATACGTTTGATGAAGTCGTGTTGCAAGCAGTTGCTTTTACTAAAGGAACTGGAAAGCGTTCTTGATTGTTGAGATTTTTGAGCGGGAGCAGAAAACGGCTCTTTCGGATTGATGGGGAAAATGTTCGCATATTTTACCGTTGAGTAGGATGGTGGTTACGGCACGGAAACTAAATTATCGATCGAAAGCCTTGAAATTATCGACTGCGCCTAACCCACCCTACCGTTAAATAAGTTTCTTTTATCACCACAAAACCGGGAGAGCCAAAACCGGGAGAGCCGGTCAAATTGCTGAGTCAACTAAAAATTTGAGGTAGCCGATCGACGATCGCATAAGCGAAACTGACTGTAGAACACAGCCGGGGAGCGACAGTTGAATGAGTTTAAATTTAAAACCAGATAGTAAAGTCTTAATCCAAGGTATCACCGAACCACTGGCATCGACCTACGCCACTAAGATGAAAGCCTACGGTACTAACGTAGTGGCGGGAGTCAGTCCGGGGCAAGGGGGACAAATACTCGATGGTATTCCCGTTTTTGATTTGGTGGAACAAGCACTACCCGTCACTGGTGCGATCGACACTAGCATCATTTTCGTTCCGCCTTACCTGGTATTGGATGCAGCGCTAGAAGCGATCGCATCTCAAATCAGACAAATTATCATCGTGACCAATGGGATGCCACCCTTAGACATGATTTACCTGCTCAGAATTGCCGATGCCAACAAAACCTCGATCGTCGGCCCTCACAGTATGGGAATTATCGTACCAGACAAAATTTTGTTAGGAACTCATCCTGCTGAATTTTATACATCTGGTTCTGTAGGAATAATCAGTCGATGCGGCACTTTAACTTCTGAAATTGCCTTAGAACTAACGAAAACAGGGATCGGTCAATCGATTAGCGTCAATATTGGTAGTAACGGAATAGTCGGTTCTTCACTTAGCCAATGGTTGGAAATTTTAGATAAAGATGACAATACCAAAGCGATTGTTTTAATCGGACAAACTGAAGGCGGGAACGAAGAAACAGTAGCCCGGTATATTGCTGAAGAAATTAAAAAAACCGTAGTTGTTTATATCGCCGGACGCCATGCACCGGGCGTCAAACGTCAACGCTATGCCAGTGATTTAATTGTTTCTCAACCAGTGATGGAAGCCTCTATCGATGTAGCAGAAACTAAAATAGCAACCTTTGAAAAGTTAAAAATTCCCGTGGCTCCACGTCCTTCTCAAATTCCCGAATTAGTCAAAAAAGCGATTAAGAAAGGGTAAAAATTTATACATACATCGCTTTCCAGGTAAGTAAATAAAAACCCGGTTTCTTGAAGAAACCGGGTTTCTATCCCGTACTTCAGATTACTGGTATCTGCTGTAAGGGTTTTGACGAAATATTATTTCTTTGACAAATGGTTTATTCACTAAACCCGCCCACCACAATAAAATACCGATGAACTAACTAGCTGGTAAAGAATTCCTACCTTCAAACAACGCTTTCGTAGCAGATTCACCAGCACGTTTTAGTTGACGACTTAACTGAATACTGCACAAACTAATAGCGCCCAATTGAGTTAGGAAAGCCATAAAAACGGTTGTTGCAGAAGCATTTTCAATGGCGACCCAAGGGAAAGGCGAAAATAGCCAAAGTGCAGGATGCTTATCCGGTGACAATAGCAGCACGCCGCAAATTACTGGTGGTAAAACAATTAAAGCAGTTACTGCACCTGCCGCCCACTGCATTTGTTTGCGAGTGCGAGTTAATAACATCAGTTGTGCCACTACTGCATAAATCATAATTAAAGTAGCACTGATAATTACAGATGCTATTCCTGCCATCATTTTAGCAAAATCAGACCACAATAATACCCAAGGAATCAAGATGCTAGAAGCGATGATTAAATTAATTGCGATCGCAACTAAAGCCGGACTCTTTTCTGCCCAAACTAAATCTTTAACTACAGAACTGCCCCAAAACTTTTTACCATCTGTAACTCGCTGCCGACGATACCGCGCCCAATCAACTAAATCTTGCCTTTGGGGTGACAAAGTACTAATTAACGCCAAAAACAAGAACAGATTGAAAACTAATAAGAAACTTAAGTTGGTAGTATTGTGGTATGAAGAATTTCCCCATCTAGGCGTTTGTACCGCAAATCCCAACCCGATCGTTTCAAAGCAAGCTATTAGCAAATAACTCTGGGCTTTGCTCAAAATTGTTTTATTTGGATTAGGAAAACGCCGCTGCAAACTTTGCCAAATCCAATAAGTCCACAGGGCATAATTCGCCAAAGCAAATGCTAATAAACTCACAATGCTAACACCCAATTTCAGGCTAAACCATTGCAAGTTACTCATTTCCAGATAGGAAAACCAATACCGATCTCCTACATTACTGGCATCTGTTAAATAAGGTAGCAATACGTAAGGAGAAAACAAACTCAGCCAATCTCCTGGCGTATTCATGATTGGTTTAGCACAAGTAAGCCAGAGGAACATCATCACCAATCCGCTACCCAGCCAAGGCTGAAATCCACTGAAACCAGAACTAAATAAACCAAACAGCAAACTACCACTGTAGAAGAAAATACAACTAGCAGCTAAAACTGCATAAAACCCGCAGATAAGTAACGGCGGAACGTGACCGGAGATTCCCGCCCACAAGTGCAAGGGTATCCCCAAAAATGCGATCGCGTAAAGTAAAATCGGAACGCCGATGATTTTGCCAACTAGGATACTTTGGGTAGATTGAGGGCTGAGGCGAATAAAATTCAGCGTACCCCGCCGTTCCTCTTGGGCTAAGTCGCTGATTAGCATATAAGTTCCTGCTACTAGCAGTCCAAAAATGCCAATTACACTCATCCATAAGAATAAGTCTATCCACCACTGAGGCCAGTTGATGATGAAATTGTCAAAAGCATCTTTCAGGCAAATATGGTTGTAGTAATCCTCGTTTCCCGTACAATACCGATTTGTTATCGTACCGCCATACTTGCTTTCCACGGGTAATTGGCTTTGAAAAGCAATAAACAATAGAAATTGCCCTACCAAAGAAATGACGCCAGCAATTAATAAGTTGCGTGATTTGACTCGACCTTTAATTTCTCGCAGTATTTGTGGGTTCCAGTCGCCTAAAGTGTCTATCCACTTTAATTTCATAGGAAATTCTCCAAATTGAGTGGAATTGGAAAGTAAATCTGGTAATTAACGGTATAAGAAAACCAAAAACCTTAGTTTTTGGGGCTTTGTTTTGGTTTCTTATTTGCTCTCTCCTCTAGTGTTTGCTTGCAAGTTTAGTTCTTTCACTAATGTATAAGGTAAGAGCGTTAACCTGCCACTATATGTTTAGATGTTGATTCACCTAATGTTTGTAATTTTTGGGTTAATTGTTGGGTCAAAGCCCCTAGAATAACAACTTGAGTTAAAAAACCAAATCCTATAATAAAAATTGATTGGAAAGTTAAGATTCCCACTGGAAAAGGCGTGATAACTAGTAACAATTTTAGCATCAACAGACCACTGCCAAAAATTTCCCGACTAAATATAGGAAATAAAACCAATCCCAACATCGCCAATCCAATCAATATTCGTTGTTCAACTTTTAGCAATCGCAATACTTCTATAAGTAGGGCATAAATCAAAATTACATTGAAAGTCAATACTAAACCACCGACTAAAACCAAAACAATTTGCATACCCTCAACCCAGCTTTTCCTCAACCATAATAATATCCAAGGCAGCCAAATAATTGACATCATCAGATAATTCATCGCAATTGCTATTACAGCCGGACTTCTGTCATCCCAAATTAAATCTTTGACAAGATAACTCTTCCAAAATCGTCTGAGAGCCAATTTACTCGTTCTGCGGTAACGAGTCCAATCAATTAAGGATTGGCGATTCGGTAACAAAGCTATATTTAAAATCAAAAACAAAATCGGGTTAATAAAAAACAAAACTCCGAAACCGAGAACGTGTTGAGCTTCCGTTCTTGATTGGGAAAAAGCAAACCCTAACATCCAAATTTGTAAAATCGCAAACCAATAGTAGCTTTGTTCCTTGCTTAAAAGAGTAGATTTTGGATTATTGAAACGGCGATTAATTGCTTGCCAAAAAAAGTAATTTCCGATGCCGATCCCAACTAAAACTAATCCGTAAAGCAGAATTGGGTATTTTCCAACGGGTAATAAAAACCATTGCCAAGTTTGTATAAAATCGGTTTCTCGATACCAATCTAAAGTAAAATCGACTGCGCCAATGTAAAAGAAGGCAAACCAAAAAGCAATAAAGCTTGCTCCTCCTGCGATCGCTTTTGCTTCTACTTTTAAACTATGTTGTAAGGTGTAAAAGAGGAAAAAAGTATAAAAAATGGAAGCCCCAGCTATCCAAAGGCCGTATATTCCTAATAGCCAAATCGCAGGTACGCCAGCAATCAACCCAGAGATAAAATGTAGGGGTATTGCCAAAGCTATTATTAAATAAAATAAAGCAGGTACTCCTAATATTTTGCCAATTAAAATACTTTGACTGGTTTGGGGTGCTAGCCGAATAAAATTAAGCGTACCCTTACGTTCTTCTGTAGCGAAATCGCTCACCAAACCGTATACTCCTGCTAATAGCAAAATTATTGGCAGTATCCAGTCAAGAGACCTAAACATTATCTGCCAGTAAATATGCCATTCCGACTGAGTGCAAATTCCATCGGTATAATTCAAACAACGGTTTTGAGTTAAAGAAATGAATAGTATAAATTGCCCTAGTAAAGAAGCGACGATCGCAGCGCGTGCTTTCCAAGAATTAAAACGTCCTTTAAGTTCTCGAAATAACTGGGGATTCCAATCGCCAACGCGATCCAGCAAATTAATTGCCATAATAATTCTCCTAAGTGGTGGAAGTTTTAGATAATCGACTTAGATTGAATAAATTAAATAAAATCTAAAATCTAAAATCTAAAATTTATGAGGCTTGTTTGTGACCGAGTTTGAGGAAGATTGTTTCTAAATCTTCTTGGGTACAGTGAAATTCGGTGAGAGGAATTCCGGCTTCGATTAGCGATCGCAATAATTTAGCCGAGTCCTCCGGATTGCCCGAAAAGTGAACGCGCACTTGATGGGTAGCTGGTAAAACTTCCCAATCTTCGACCAGAGAATGATTTTTCAATTCCGACAAAAGCGCTTCTTGGCTACCCAAAGTTGCCATAACGATTTGCTGGCGACTCAGACGGCGATAAAGTTCTTTGAGAGAACAGCTTTCTACCAAGTAGCCTAATTCCATGATCCCCACTGAGGTACAGAGTTCAGCCAAATCGCTCAAAACGTGAGAAGAAATCAAAATCGTCATTCCTGCTTCTCGCAACGTCTTGATGATTTCGCGAAACTGCATTCTCGCGATCGGATCTAATCCAGAAACAGGTTCATCCAGCAGCAACACGATCGGCTCGTGAATAATTGTTCTAGCCAGACTGAGGCGCTGTTTCATCCCTCGCGACAGGGTAGAAATTTGACTATTGCGCTTGTTGGTTAGCTGTACCAGTTCTAGCACTTCATACAAGCGTTGGGTACGGCGAGGTTCTCTCAAACGATAAAGTCGGGCAAAATAATCCAAATAGTCCCAAACCGTCAAATCGTCGTATAAGGGAAAGTCATCTGGCAAAAATCCGATGCGCCGCTTGAGAGTTGGGTTGCTGTTGTCCCGCAGCAAGCGATCGCCATTGATATAAATTTCTCCTATAGTCGGGTCTTCCGCCGCCGCTAACATCCTGATCAAGGTTGTTTTACCAGCACCATTTGGCCCGATCAGTCCGTATACTTCACCCACTTCCACTTGTAGGTCAACATCGTTAACTGCTAGATGGCGATCGAATTGCTTGGTTAGTCCGCGAGTAGAAATTGCGAGTTCCTTTGCCATAATTTGCATAAAAACACCTTAATGGTTCGTCAAGTGTAAAAATGCTTAATTTTTTTTTACCAACTCTGAATTACACGAAAATCTGGAGACTGGGAATAGACTCTATTCTCAATGCTCCAGATCGCTCGAAAATTTAGTAGGCTTTCCAAGTTGGCTAATTAGATAGAAATTACTAATCGCTATGATTACAAATCGCTTAGGTTTTCCCTACACCTTTAGAGAGACTATTTCCTAAAATTAGACAAAATAGTATTGGTTACGATTGCTGAACTCCTTTTTTGGCAAGGGTTGTAGAAGTGGTATTTTTCCAAGCCAACCTAAAGCGCAGTTTCTAGCAAAAGTATTAGGCAATACCATAAGCACACTTGTAGAACATTAGGCAAGAGATTGCTGAGTTTTTCACATTTTGTTACAAAGGATGAAGACTTTCTATAGACGCAAGGCTTTATGTTAGGTGGTCTGACTGGTTTTACTAACCCTACAGGCGGCGATTGGGGAGAGCGAATGCTCAACACGGTTGCTAGCCAATCCATCCGCCACTTGTTCAGTAAGAGCGAGTCTGTGGAGGTCTCTGTACGTTGCTCTCCGTCCAGCAAACTGTTGCAGGGGAGTATCGACAGCTTCAAAATGAGCGGACGTGGCTTGGTGATCCGTCGAGAATTTCCCGTCGAGGAGATGTCGTTTGAGACGGATGCCGTTTCCCTGGACTTTAGCTCGATTTTGAAAGGTAAGATAACTCTCAAGCAGCCTACTCAAGCGATCGCTTTAGTTACGCTCTCGGAAGAAGGTATCAATCAATCCTTTCAGGCAGAATTGGTGAGAAAGCGCCTGCAAAACCTTTCTCTGGATTCCATCAAGGAATTTTCTGGCGGGTTGCCGATTTCTTTTACAGATATCCGCATCGAACTCGAAAACGGCAACCGAATTCGTCTATTTACGGAAACAAACTTACCCGACTACGGTTCCGTGCCGGTCAGCATGACCCTCACCCTCGCCGTAGAACGCCGTCGCCGCATCGGTTTTAAAGACCCTCAATTCCATCTCGATTCCGTACCAGAACGTTCCCAACCAGTTTCTCTGGCACTTGGAAGAGCATTAGCAGAGATATTAGACAATATGGTAGACCTCGATCGCTTCGATCTCGACGGCGTAACCATGCGGATCAACCGTTTGGAAACGCAAGGCAAAAAATTGCTCTTCAGTGGTTACGCTCAAATCGAACATTTTCCCGGTAGCGGTTGAGCAAATTTGACGGTAGGGATAGGAAGATACGCAGAAACCCGGTTTCTTTAAGAAACCGGGTTTCTATCTTTAGGCCACTAAAATTAAATTTAGCGACCGATACCTACATATCGGAAACCAGCAGCTTGCAACGCTTTGCGATCGAGGAAATTACGTCCGTCAATAATCACTGGACTATTCATCAATTTCGCCATTTTAGCGTAGTCCAAACTGGTAAATTGCGCCCAGTCCGTCACTAACACCAACGCATCGCAACCATCAGCCAAACGTTCCGGATCGGTTTCGACAATTACGCCAGTTAAACCATGACGCATTCCAGTTTGAGAAACCAAAGGATCGTAGGCTTTTACCTTTGTACCCAGACGATTGAGTTCTTCAATCAAAGTTAAAGCTGGGGCATCTCTCATGTCATCCGTATCGGGTTTGAAAGTTAAACCCAACAAACCAACGGTTTTACCTTTGAGGATTTTCAGTTCGTGCTGTAGTTTTTCAATAGCCATCACGCGCTGGCGTTTGTTAACGCTAACCGCAGCATTGAGAATTTCGGTTTCGTAGTTATAATCTTTGGCAGTATGGATGAGTGCTAAAACATCTTTCGGGAAGCAAGAACCACCCCAACCAATCCCAGCTTGCAAGAATTTACCGCCAATCCGAGAATCTAAACCAATCCCTTTGGCAACTTGGGTAACATCAGCACCAACGCGATCGCAAATATTGGCAACTTCGTTAATAAAGCTAATCTTAGTTGCTAAGAAAGCATTAGCCGCATACTTGATCATTTCTGCCGAGTTAATATCGGTTTCTACCACTGGTACCGGTGGTAAAGACAGATCTTCACCGTATTTGCGATCGATGATGGGAGTGTAGAGTTGCTTCATCATATCGATCGCTTTTTGAGAGTTGCTTCCCAACACGATGCGATCTGGGTTGAAGGTATCGTAAATAGCCGAACCTTCTCGCAAAAATTCCGGGTTACTTACTACATCGAATTCTGCCGCAATTTTTTCTACTTCTTCATCGCTAACCGTACCACCCGCACCGACCAAAACTTTTTGGCGTTCCTTAATACCATCCATTACGATCATCCGTACCCAGTCACCCGATCCGATCGGTACGGTTGATTTATTTACTATTACTTTATAACCGTCATTAAGATGAGCGCCAATGCCACGAGCCACAGCTTCTACATAGCGCGTATCGCTTTCACCCGTAGGTAATGGAGGCGTTCCTACTGCAATAAATAAAATCTCCCCGTGTTTGACTCCCTCACCTATATCCGTAGTAAATTCCAGAAGTCCATTTTGATAGGAAGACTGCATCAGTTCCGATAACCCAGGCTCAAATATAGGGGACTGTCCAGCCTTCATTAATTTAACTTTTTCTTCATTATTATCTACGCAGATAACGTGATGGCCTGTATGTGCCAAGCAGACTCCTGTCACTAAGCCAACGTATCCGGTTCCAATAACACAAACACGCATATTTTATGCTTCCTCAATGTAAATGATTAAACAAGAAATTATTAGCTTGTGGCTAATAAGGAAAGCTAAGTTTTTTTAAGGGAGAAGGGTATCAGCTAATTTATAATTTACAGATGAGTTGGCGAAATAGCACGCGAACATCAACAAACTATTACTCTTTCACTGTTACCCTAGCCCTCAATTAATGACCCTGATTTATAGTACCCACTACCTCAGAAGCGATCGCTATTACCGGAAACTAAAATCCTGCTTGCCGCATTATCTAACTGCTGAGGCTTGAGAGTTTTCGATGCGATCGCGAAAATCATCTATAGTCAGTTTTAACCCTTGTTCTAGCGGAACGGTAGGCTGCCATCCCAACCAAGTTTTTGCCCTAGTAATATCCGGTTTTCGCTGCTTGGGATCGTCCTGCGGTAGCGGTTCGTATTTAATTTCCGCACCTGGATTAACCATTTCTTGAACTTTTTGAGCCAGTTCTAAAATAGTATATTCATCAGGATTTCCCAAATTTACTGGCCCAGTGTGGTCGCCGTTCATCAACCGGATAAACCCTTCTACTAAATCAGAAACATAGCAAAAACTCCGAGTTTGCGAACCGCTGCCATATACGGTTAAAGGTATTCCCCGCAACGCCTGCACGATAAAATTACTAACAACTCTACCGTCATTTTCCTGCATTCTAGGGCCATAAGTATTAAAAATTCGAGCTACCCTGATTTCTACATCGTTTTCACGATGATAATCAAAGGATAGCGTTTCGGCAATCCTCTTTCCTTCGTCGTAACAGGCGCGTATACCAATTGGATTCACATTTCCCCGATAATCTTCCGTTTGGGGATGTACGTCCGGGTCGCCATATACCTCCGAAGTGGAAGCGAGAAAAAATCTAGCTTTCACCCGTTTTGCTAACCCCAGCATATTCATAGTTCCCAAAACGCTGGTTTTCACGGTTTTGATCGGATTGTACTGGTAGTGAACGGGAGAAGCGGGACAAGCCAAGTGATAAATTTGATCTACTTCTAAACGGATGGGTTCGGTAATATCGTGACGGATTAACTCAAAATATGGGTTCTCCAACCATTTCATGATGTTACGCTTGTGACCGGTATAGAAGTTATCCAAACAAATCACTTCGTGTCCCTGCGCCATTAAGCGATCGATCAGATGGGAACCAATAAACCCAGCACCACCCGTTACCAAAATTCTCATAACTTTTTTAGATCAAGCGATAGGTTATTTACAGCAGCCAAGACCGCCGTTATAAATATACTCTGTTGAATCGATCGCAGTTAGTCGATTCACCATTGCTTTAGTATCTGTGGAATTGGCCATTGCATAACATTTTGGGCTTCTACCATATTGGCATTTGGTATTTTGTTAACTTAAGGTTAGCCGCTCGACTAGCAACTTAGCAAAGAATATTTCAAAAATCAGGGGTTCTCCTAAATATTCATCAAATCTTCACTCTTGTCTTAACCGAGCAATTAATTTTCTTCATATTTGTTTATATTTAAATTTAATATACTTTCAATTAGGCAAATCTTTTTTTAGGAGTTAAAAGGTAACGCCACCCATCGCAAGCTATTTTCAGCCACGCAAAGTTATCCTGACACTTGCTATTAAATTAGAGTTTTTTAATCCCTGAAAGATTAGATTTTTTATTTTTTGCCTATTTCTCAGATCCGATGAAAATGGTGCAATATCCGCTCTAATTATTCAAATTTAACTAATAACAATGTTAGTTAAATTTTAGGTAGTAAATAATAATAGTTAATAAATATCTAAGTTTTATTATTTACTACCTGAATTTTATTCTTTATCTAAACGCAAAACAGCCATAAAAGCTTCTTGGGGAACGTCCACAGTACCGATTGCCTTCATGCGCTTTTTACCTTTGGCTTGTTTTTGCAGCAGCTTTTTCTTACGGGAAATATCACCACCGTAACATTTCGCCAACACATCTTTTCTGAGTGCTGGAATATGTTCGCTAGCCACTACCCGACTACCGATTGATGCTTGCAAAGGAATCTTAAACTGATGACGAGGGATCAATTCTTTGAGTTTTTCCACTAAGTTTTTGCCTACATTGTAGGCTTTATCTCGGTGGACGATCATTGCCAAAGAATCTACCGGATCGTTATTGATCAAAATATCCAAACGCACCAAAGGATTTTCCCGATAACCCATCAGATGATATTCCATGCTGGCATAACCGCGAGAACGAGATTTCATCTGATCGAAAAAGTCAGTTACTACTTCTGCTAAAGGCAACTCGTAACTCAGAGTAGTTCTTCCCTGAGTGAGGTATTTCATATCTTTGAAAACGCCGCGTCGGTTTTGTGACAATTCCATCAAAGTACCGACGTATTCTTCTGGCGTAATCATGTCCACTTGGACGTAAGGTTCTTCAATTTTCTCTCGATGTTGAGGGTCTGGCAAATGACTGGGATTATCGATCAGCAGCACTTCTCCTTTATTAGTGGTAACTTGGTAAACTACTGAAGGTGCCGTGATAATTAAGTCGAGATTGTATTCTCTTTCTAGGCGTTCTTGCACGATTTCCATGTGCAGCAAACCTAAGAAACCGCAGCGGAAACCAAACCCCATTGCGCTAGAAGTTTCCGGTTCGTAAGATAAAGCAGCGTCGTTGAGTTTGAGTTTTTCTAAAGCTTCTCGCAAATCGGGAAATTGATCGGCATCGGTGGGGAACATTCCACAGAAAACCATCGGTTTTGCTTGTCCGTAACCGGGTAATGGTTCGGCGGCTGGCTTATAAGCTAGGGTGATCGTATCGCCTACTCGCGCATCTTCTACTGCTTTAATCGCTGCTGCTAAATAACCTACTTCGCCAGCGTGGAGTTCTTCTACCTGAATCTGGTAAGGAGAAAGAACGCCTAATTCGTCTATTTGATATTCTTTGCCAGATGCCATCAAACGAACGCGATCGCCTTTTTTGAGCGTACCATCCATCACCCGGAAATAAACGATCACTCCCCGATAGCTGTCGTAATAGCTATCGAAAATCAACGCTCGCAACGGTTGTTCCACCGTATCTTGGGGGGGTGGCACTAAATGAACGATCGAGTCTAGAATTTCCGGAATCCCAAGTCCTTCTTTTGCCGAAGCGAGGATCGCCCCACTGCAATCTAGCCCGATAATTTCCTCGATTTCTTTCTTTACCCTTTCCGGTTCCGCTCCGGGTAAATCAATTTTATTCAAAACCGGGATAATTTCCAGATTATTCTCTAACGCTAAATAAACATTCGCCAAAGTTTGAGCTTCCACCCCTTGGGAAGCATCCACTACCAATAGCGCCCCTTCGCAAGCGGCAAGACTTCTAGACACCTCATAAGAAAAGTCTACGTGTCCGGGGGTATCGATCAAGTTAAGGACGTATTGCTGTCCGTCTTGCCCCGTATAATTCATTCGGGCGGCTTGTAGCTTAATCGTAATGCCCCGTTCTCGTTCCAGTTCCATGTTATCTAGAAACTGTGCCTTCATCTCTCGTGCTTCCACCGTGCCGGTAGCTTGTAAGAGACGATCCGCCAGGGTTGACTTACCGTGGTCAATGTGGGCAATAATGCAAAAATTACGAATGCGAGAAACGGGCACTTCAGTCATACACTTCTCTGATAATGTCAACCACCGAACGCAGCTAGAAAGTAGCATATGTTGCTTAAAATATTTTAATGTTTAAATAGCGCGTTCAGTTTTATTATTACTTTTCTCTGGCGAGCAAAACTCTCCAACTGCCCAAAGAGTGCTACTGCTAACAAAACTTACAAAAATTTTTGCCATCTTTAAAATTTCATCGGCCAAAGTCGCAAGACCGATCCGGACGCGAAAGCCATAGGTAGGCAGTCAAATATGCGCTATAATTGAAAATCCGTGCTTACTATTGGTTGTTTATTCGGTGTAAAATAGTTAAATAAAAGCTTTGCATTGCTCTGAATGTTGATAGTAGCTGCATAATAGCAATTGCTGCCCGAGCAATTTTAATGGCAAGGCAGGGAAAATTCCGGGAATACCTGAGGAGGTATTTCTACTATTATCGATCGCATAAATCTTCTCAAATGAAAGAACAAGCTGTTGAAACCCATCCCTCAGATGATAAGGTACAAATTTCCATCCACTTAGACTCGGATTTGTTCGATCAACTCCAGCACCTCACGAATGACCCTAGTAAGGTGATTGAAAGCGCGATCAGACAGTGGCTCAAATCTGGGAATCAGCGAGATGATGAACTAACTCGTACTATACCGAGAATGCCAGTACCTCCGCGTGGCGAGTGGAATGATTGAGATAGAGACGAGAAAGCTAACAAAGATGGTATTTGGCGTTGGCGTCGATCGAGTTTTACACTTGAAGTATTGTTAATGGAGCATCTCTTCTCGATCCCCTAGAGGAATCGCTTAAAATGTTTAAAATGCGATCGATCGATCGCTAGTCAAAGTTACCGTTTTGAGATCAACTCCGATGAGTATGCCTATAGATTTCCAAAAACGGTTGTCTGGGTCACCAGTAAAATTGGAATCCGCTTGGCAAAATCATCCTAGCGGTTGGCAGCAGTTAGGGGCGCAATTGGTATACGTCCAAGAGGCATCTGGTCAGTATTTATCATTTTATTGGCAAGATGCAGAGCGTTATGGAATAGACCTAGAAACGATCGCCCTTAGTAGTAATAATTCAAGCGAAACCTTCTACCCAGCCAATAGAGAAGCTTATATAGAAAAATTGCGGCAAATTCTGGCCACTAAAATGCCAGAACGCTGTCAATGGCAGTTTTCTTACAAAGAACAAATTTTTCCATTTGACCTTACCATCAGTCCGATTTTGATGCCAGATGGTACCGCTACTAAATTGCTGGTAATGGGTAGCCAAACTCAACACTCAGCAAGTAATTTGTCATCGAACGGCACTACTTATGCAGAACCAGCAGTTACTCCCGTTTTAAATAACGAAACTCCTGACGAGCAACCATCTAGCAACATATCATTAACACCGCCCCCAAATGACACAGAAGGACAAGTAAGTTGTCAAATTTACCAAAAATTACTCAGTAAGATTTCTCGCAACATCCGTCGAATATTAGATCTAGATACTATTTGGCAACAAGTAGTAGATGATTTAGGGCAAGGATTAGCGATCGGTCGCTGCATTATTTGCCCTTACGATGGTTCCAGCGATAAATTAAAGATAATTGCGGAATATCACCAACAAACAGTCACTTCCCTGCTCGGACAATCTTTAATCCTAGAAAAATCTTATCTTGACGAATTACTGACAACTCGCGCCTCACTGGTAATTCAACCAGCCTTGCCAACAGACATCGCACAAGAGTCTATGTTGGTAGTATTAACTGCCTATAAAGACCAGCCGAACAGCCTGATCGTTCTTTACCGTCAAGATAGCAACAGCTGGACACCAGAGCAAATAGAACTCTTAACAGAAGTAGCCGATCAAGTAGGAACTGCGATCGCTCATGCTACCTTATACACCGAATTAGAAACCGCCCGCCAGCAAGCAGAAGAAGCCTCTCGTCTCAAAAGTGAATTTCTGGCTAATACCTCCCACGAATTGCGTACTCCCCTTAACGGCATTATTGGGTTTTTGAAGCTAATCTTGGAAGGTATGGCAGACGATCCGGAAGAACAAGCAGAATTTATTGAAGAAGCTTACCGATCTGCCATTCACTTACTCAACATCATCAACGATATCTTGGATATCGCCAAGATCGAAGCTGGTAAAATGGAGTTAGAGCTCGGTCAGGTAGACTTAGATGAACTGTTGGGAGATGTAGAAGACTTTACCAAAGCCCAAGCACTGCAAAAGAATTTGAGCTTCCGCATTCAAAGACCTCCCACCAGAGACAAAATTATCTTATACGGCAATTACCAACGCTTGTTACAGGTTATGTTAAACCTAGTGGGCAATGCTATTAAGTTTACTAATGAAGGAGGCGTGCTGATCGCAGCGGAGATTGTTCGGAAAAAGGTGACAGTACAAAACCAGGAACTGCCTGGAATGGTCAAAGTTCGCGTGATAGACACGGGAATTGGGGTATCTTTAGAAAAACAAGACCGTCTTTTTCAATCCTTTAGCCAAGTACATGGAGGGCTAAATCGTCCCTATGGAGGTACGGGTTTGGGACTTTGCATTTCTCAAAAACTAATCGAAGCCATGAAGGGGGTGGTTAACTTTTATAGTATGGGTGAAGGATTGGGTTCAACAGTTACTTTTACCGTTCCTCTGTACCAAGACCCCGTAATGATTTCCGATCAAACTAATGAAGGAACCGATACTTCTTTTTAATTAAAAGTTACATTTTATACAGAAAATTTAACTAAGCAGCCTTCTCCGAATGTTACTATTGCGATCGATGGTTCATCCTCTATGCTAAGAAATGCTAAATCCTGGGAACAGGTTCGCAACTTAAGTAGAATTACTACCAGCAAAGTAGCTATAGCCAGAATTCCATCTCTCGGCAAAAGCTAACCGCCGATGGGCGACTTAGTAAGCTTTTTTAACCGACTCCAGTTCGAGAATAATCAGCCAAACTAGATTATTCGCAGCAGCCAAGAGGAAGTAAAAAAGGTAGAATTGTGGAAAATTATACAGGGTGCGTAAGTCATAACCCAGGTAAATTTTCAGTCCAGGAGGGTTGTGTGACTGAGCAAGACTTAGAAAAATACCAAAAACTGCTCACCAAAATAGGTAAAAAAATTCGGCGCACTTTAGATGTCGATACTATTTGGCAGCAGACAGTCGATACTTTAGGCTTAGATTTAAATGTTAGCCATTGCATTATTTGCTCTTATAAAAAGGGTAGCAAAAAACTCCATGTAGTAGCCGAGTATCGGCAAAAACCAGTTAAGCCACTACTGGGCAATTTATTGTGGCTGGCTGATGAACCTGGCTTAGAAAAAGCTTTAACCAGCTTGCAACCAGTCATTGTCGAACAACCAGCCGAAAACGGTCAATCAAAAGGGAAAAATCAATTAATAGTAGCTATTAGTTATCAAAATATTCCGAAAGGTATTTTGATTTTATATGGTGAAGAATATCGTCATTGGACTGATGCAGAAATAGAAGTAGTTGAAGAAGTAGCAGATCAAGTTGGTGCTTGCGTAGCTTATCTTAATTTACAAGAAGAATTAGAAGAAACTCGCAAACAAGCACAAGAAGCTACTCGTTTGAAACAAGAGTTTCTCACGACTATTTCTCACGAACTCAGAACTCCTTTAAATGGAACGATCGGATTTTTAAAACTGATATTAGATGACCTGGTAGATGAACCAGACGAACAACGCGAATTTACCGAAGAAGCTTATCGTTCTTCCCTTCATCTATTAAATATAATTAACGACATTTTAGACATTGCTAAGATTGAAGCAAAGCAGATTAAGCTGGCATTAGGCGCTGTTAATTTAGAGGAAATGTTGAGTGAAGTAGAAAAAATTACGAAACCACAAATTGATAAAAAGAATCTTAGTTTTCAGATAAGATTACCTAAAAATAATGATAAAATAGTTGTTTATGGCAATTACAGTAGATTGTTACAAGTAATGCTAAATTTGGTCGGAAATGCCATAAAATTTACTAACGAAGGTGGTATAACAATTACGGCAGAAGTTTTGAAAACTAAGGTATTATTTCAAAATCAAGAACTTCCCGGTATGGTAAAAATTCGCGTAGATGATACGGGTATTGGAGTACCTCTAGATAAATTAGATAAAATTTTCGGGATTTTTAATAAAGCGGATGGTTCTACTACTACCCCAGTAGGTGGCACCGGTTTGGGATTAGCAATTTCCCAAGAGTTAGTAGAAGCGATGGGCGGGGCTGTTGAATTTTTTAGTATGGGAGAGAATTTAGGTTCGACCGTTACCTTCACCGTTCCGCTTTATCAAGATAACCTTATAGGTTCTAATGAATGTATAGGAATTCCTAAAAATAATTAATTTTTATATTTTATAAAATTCGATCGGAAGATTCCATCTGAGTTTAAGAAAAACGCGATCGGTCTTTCCCAAGACGTCTAAACTGGTACATGGTATTGATGCAAGGAGAGTACTGTGACAGTGCAAACTAGTGCTAGCGAATTATTTCGATCCGCTTACGAAAATCGTTACACCTGGGACGCCAATTTTCCCGGTTACACCGCCGATGTAGAAATCAAACAAGGTGATGAAGTTTATCAAGGTAAAATTCGCATTAACCAAGATTTAACTGTAGAAGTCTTCGATTTAGAAGACGAACAGGTAAAAGAAAGTATTTACACCCAAATGCGAGATGTCGTTACTCACCGCAAAAGGTCTTCCTTTGAAAAATCGCACGGTAAAAACCAGTTTAGTTTGGGTGAAGAAGACTCGACTGGCGCGTTAGAAATTTTGGTCAAAGGGGATGCAATGGGCTCGAATTATAAAATTCGAGGTACGGAAATTTGCCAAGTCAGCCGAGTAATGGGAAAAATGGCTTTTACTATCGATACCCATGAAAGTTTAGATACAGGTGAAGGATACGTTGCTAGCCGTTATGATGCCGTATTCCGCAATGCACAAACTGATGAAGTTACCAGACAACTGCAATTTGAGGACACTTACGAGAAGTTCGGTAATTACTACATCATGACTCGTCAGGTTGTTCGCTCTCAAGAAAAAGGAGAACAAATAATCACTGAATTTAACTTTTCTAATGTCAAGCTTTTAGAACCTGCTGTTGTTTAAGGGAAATGGAGAGGAAAAAAGAAAGGGTAAGCAGATGAGGGATATGGGAAAAGGATCGGTAAAAAGTCAAGTATTAAGTTCTTTTAACCTCTTACCTCCTTCTTTTTACTTCATTTTTTATCCTTCATACTTCACCTTTTGCTTTCCCTCTTGATGGCTAAGTGAACTAGAATCAACGATAGCGGTCATAAAACGAAATATTTTGCGAGCAAGCGAGGTATCAGGTAATGGAACTGACAACGGAAAATGTAGAAAAAGTGTTGGATGAATTGCGCCCTTACTTAATGTCCGATGGCGGTAATGTAGAACTAGTGGACTTAGATGGCCCTGTCGTCAAACTACGGCTACAAGGTGCTTGCGGTTCTTGTCCTAGCTCAACTATGACCCTCAGAATGGGAATCGAGCGCCGTTTGCGGGAACAAATTCCAGAAATTGCCGAAGTAGAGCAAGTAATTTAAAAATTTGGCCATAGGGTATGGTTAACCCTTAACCATGCTCTATGACCCATGCCCTATGCCCCATCCCCCATAGTTATGTCCCATCCTCTATACATCGCCTTCATCTGGCATCAGCACCAACCGTTGTATAAAAGTCGGAGCAATAATCATCTTCCGGCTCCCAGCGCATCTACGTTCTTTTACCAAGGTAATTATCTTTTACCTTGGGTAAGGCTGCATGGAATTAAAGATTATTTGGATATGGTGCTGTTGTTAGAGCGGTATCCAAAATTGCACCAAACCGTTAATTTAGTTCCTTCTTTGATTTTGCAATTAGAGGACTACATTGCTGGGAAGGCGATAGACCCTTATTTGGCGGTGGCGCTGACTCCTACGGAAAAGCTGACGCCCGAGCAAAAAGAATTTATTATCGAACATTTTTTTGATGCCAATCACCGCACTTTAATTGACCCCAATCCTCGATATGCTGAGTTATACGATCGACGGCAGGAGAAGGGTAGGTCTTGGTGTAAAGAGAATTGGGGCCTGCAAGATTACAGCGATTTGTTGGCTTGGCATAATTTGGCTTGGTTCGATCCTCTGTTTTGGGATGACCCGGAAATTGCTGCATGGTTGAAGCGGGGGAAGAATTTTAGTTTAAGCGATCGCCAACGCATTTATGCCAAGCAACAAGAAATTATGAGCCGCATCGTTCCGCAACATCGGAAGATGCAGGAAAACGGACAATTGGAAGTAACTATTTCTCCCTACACTCACCCGATTTTACCTTTGCTGGCAGATACGAATGCGGGACGAGTGGCGATTCCTCACATGAACTTGCCCGAACATCGCTTTCAGTGGGCAGAAGATATTCCCAGGCATTTACAAAAAGCCTGGGATTGTTATGAAGAACGCTTTGGATGCACGCCCCGTGGCTTATGGCCGAGCGAACAGGCGGTCGGGCCGCAAATTTTGCCTTATGTCGCTCGGCAAGGCTTTCAGTGGCTTTGTTCGGATGAAGCGGTTTTGGGCAACACCATCAACCACTTTTTCCATCGGGATGCTTCTGGTAACGTGACGGAACCGGAGTTACTTTATCGTCCTTATCGGTTAGAAACGCCAGCTGGTGATTTGACGATCGTATTTCGCGATCACCGCTTGTCTGATTTGATCGGTTTTACTTATAGTTCGATGGAACCGAAAAAGGCAGCGGCTGACTTGGTGGGACACTTGGAAGCGATCGCGCGTTCCCTCAAATATCGTCAACCAGGTGGCGGTACGGCGTTGCAACAACCTTGGTTAGTTACTATTGCCTTGGACGGAGAAAATTGCTGGGAAAATTATCAGCTAGATGGCAAAACTTTCTTGGAATCTCTTTATCAAACCTTCAGCAATCATCCAGATTTAAAATTAGTCACGGTTGCGGAATTTCTCGATTGCTTCCCCGCTAAGGAAACTTTGCCTGTTGAGAAATTACACACGGGTTCTTGGGTAGATGGTAGCCTGACGACTTGGATCGGCGACTCGGCTAAAAATCGCGCTTGGGATCTGCTGACAGAGGCGCGACAAGTTTTGGCACAACATCCAGAAGCAACGGAAGAAAATAATCCAGAAGTTTGGGAAGCCTTATATGCGGCAGAAGGTTCCGATTGGTTCTGGTGGTTTGGGGAAGGTCATTCTTCTAACCAAGATGCGATTTTCGATCAGCTGTTTAGAGAACACGTTGCGGCTATTTATCAAGCGCTGAATTTACCCGTTCCGAATAATGTCATCCGCCCTGTGGAAGTTCACGAGGCGCGAGGCGACCACCGACCGGAAGGCTTTATTCACCCAATCATCGATGGTGTTCCCGATGAGCAAGATTGGGATCGGGCTGGGCGGATTGAAATTGGTGGGGCTAGCGGTACGATGCACCGCAGCAGTGTAATCCAACGCCTTTGGTACGGTGTGGATCACCTTAACTTTTATCTGCGGTTAGATTTCTTGAATGGGATTCAACTGGGGAAAGGTTGTCCTCCGGAATTGAATTTGCTGTGGTTTTATCCAGATCGGCAAATGTTTAATAGTCCGGTTCCGCTGGCAAATACACCAGATGTCGCGCCTTTGAATTATCTGTTTCACCACCATTTGGGAATTAATTTACAGACTAATTCTGTTAGGTTCCAAGAAGCTGGTGAACATTGGCAATGGCATTCTCGCCCCAGTCGCGCTCAAGTGGCGATCGATCGCTGTTTGGAATTGGCCGTACCTTGGGCAGATCTGCAAATTGAACCGGATTATCCAATTCGGATGATTTTGGTGCTATCGGAGAACGATCGCTTTTCTAGCTATTTGCCGGAAAATGCTTTGATTCCCATTGATGTGCCTTAGAAAAGAATGCAGTAGTCAGAATTCAGAATTCAGAATAATTTTGAATTGTTTCTGCCTAAAAGTTTTCGATCGCCCTGCGACGTGCTACAGTGAAGGGCGATCGATTTTAAGTTAATTACTATTAAACGACTAATATAAGTCATTTGTCAATCACTCTATGGGATTGATTAGGCTGCGGATTAGAGAATTTGCTACTGAAAAAGGCTGGACGCTCAAAGAAGTCTCTGAGCGTTCCGGTGTTGTGTATAGTACTCTAAGAACTTATGCCCGTTCTCCTGGTTTGGCAACTGTTGATTTTACGGCAATCCAAAAGTTAGCCCGCACCTTTGATGTAATGATTGAAGAATTAGTGGAAGTTGTCCAAGATTAGGCAATGAAACTGGTTAATAGTAGAATTGATCCACTCCCCACGGCTATAAGCCGGGGATTCAGGACTCAAGCAGGGATAGCAGTCTGAGGCTGTCTTACATCCCCTAATCCTATGGTTGAGATCCCAACCATTTTGATATTTACAGCAGCATTCTCATCTCGGTCATTCACGGCTTGACAGGATGGACAGCGCCACATCCGGTAGTACCCCGTTGATGGAGTGCAATACAGTGGTTATAAATCACCCCGGCAGCATTAATTATCCGCTTGAGGTATTTATTCCGCTTGTGACTGTAGAGCTTAAACTTCAAGGTTTTCATAGGTGCTATTATACCATCAATAAGCTTATTGATGGTATTTCATCGATGAACAAAGAGGAACTAATCGCCCACATTCAATCTGTGATTGATTCAAGGTATGCAGGCTTGCAATCTGCATTTGCTCAGGACAATGGACTCTCTGCGGCGTATGTTAATGATGTTTTGCGAAGTCGCAGAGAACCAGGAAAGAAGATTCTTGATGCTGTGGGGGCTGAACGGGTTACTATCTACAGGTTGAGAGAAGGCGATTAAAATCGCCCAGAACATCGCTACATCCCCATGATTAAAAATCAGGGGCTTTGCTCGTTTTTTCAGTAAATTATTGCTGGGTTTGGAGTGTACAGCATAAGGACTGCTAAGCGCTGTCAAGTTGTATTTGCGATCGGCAAAACAGGATGATTTTCCCTCCTATGATGAAGGATGGGGAAATTTCTAACTGTTGAACATGGGTACTATCTGGGAACTTGATTTTTACTCTCGTCCGATATTTGATGAGAACAAGAAAAAACAATGGGAAGTATTGTTGTGCGAGAGTTCGTTAGATGTAGGGGACTCTTCAGACTCGATCTTTCGGTATTCGCAGTTTTGTCCGAATAATCAAGTAAATTCGGTTTGGTTACAAAAGGCAATTGAGGAAGCGATCGCGCAATCTGGGCAAACTCCACAGAAGATTCGCTTTTTCCGTACCCAGATGAACAATATGATTACTAAAGCTTGCGAAAATTTGGGTATTCCAGCCGCACCCAGCCGTCGCACGTTTAACCTTCAGCAGTGGTTGAAACAACGGATGGAGGAAGTATATCCAACTTATCCTGGCTTTACTCCGGCTGGCCCAAATCCATCAGTATTCATGCCAGGTCAAGAACCTCAAGCTTTACCGGATGCTTTGCGGGGAAACAAGTGGATGTTCGTGACTTTGGAAGCGGCGGCGTTCGAGGAAATGGGGGAATGGGAAATCGGGTTTAAGGAAGCTTTTCCGTTGCAGGCGCGGGGAGTGAAGCCGGACGATCGCATTCCCGGTACGATAATATTTTCTGACAGAGCGCTGCCTTTAGCGGCCTGGATATCCGGTTTGGAATTAGCCTGCTTGCGATTTGAAAGTGGCCCACAAGCAAAATTAGTGCTAGAAACCGGGGTAAGCGAAAGTTGGATTCTGGCTAATATCAAAGATGCAGCTACGTTAGCCGAAGCTAAAGGATTTGAACAAGCCAAGCAGAAAGCCCAACAAGTACATTTTTTAGCAGTTCAGTCCGATCCCCAAGCAGAATCCTTTGCAGGTTTTTGGCTTTTAGAAGATTTAGATGTGTCCTAAAGTGGCGTAAAGTAATTTTAGATTTCAGATTTTGGATGTCATCTAAAATCTAAAATCTCCAAATCTAAAATCGCGTTATGGGTTCAGAGGATTTACAACCAGAAATTCTAGCAGAACATCTGCTAGAGGTAGCCGCCAGAAGCGGTGCAGAAGCAGCTGAAGTTTACCAGTCGCGATCGCTGTCCAAACCCGTGTTTTTTGAGGCAAATCGCCTCAAACAACTCGAAAGCGCCCAAGCGGTGGGGACGGCATTGCGCCTGTGGAAAAACGGTCGTCCGGGATTAGCAGTCGCCTACGGCTCGGTGGAACCATTAGCTTTGGTAGAGCGGGCGATCGCGCTTTCGCACCTCAACGAACCCGAACCAGTAGAACTGGTGAGTGCTTCTACGACTTCTTATCCAGATGTGGGAAAAGCAGTACCAGTAGAACAGTTGGTAATTTGGGGAAAACAAGCGATCGGGTTGATTCGCAACGCCTATCCGGAAGTTTTGGTCAGTGCTGAGTGGGAATGCGAAATCGAGAGTACTCGCTTAATCAATTCTAGAGGATTAGATTGTAGCCATACTGACACTACTCTTAGCTGCTACGTAGGAGCGGAATGGGTAAGAGGCGATGATTTTTTAAGCGTGTCGGATGGTTTAACGGAACGAGACAGACTCGATCCGGTAGCATTAGCAGACCAAATTATACAACGGTTGGATTGGGCGAAGGATAACTTTTCTCCTCCGATCGGTCGCGTACCGATTTTATTTACTGCCAAAGCTGCTGATATGTTGTGGGGGACGCTGCAAGTCGCCTTAAATGGAAAGCTAGTTTTGGAAGGTTCTTCGCCGTGGAGCGATCGCTTGGGTACGAAAGTGATCGCCGCAGAACTAACCCTCGAACAGCAACCAGACCAAGGGCCATTTAGTTGCCCCTTCGATGATGAAGGTACCCAAACTCGTCCTCTCACATTTATTAAAAACGGCGTGTTGCAACTTTTTTATACAGACACCACCACTGGTAGGCGTTTGGGCAGCGGTACTACTGGCAATGGATTTCGCCCCGGACTCGGTAGCTATCCCACTCCTGGTTTATTTAATTTACTAGTTCAGCCCGGTTCTGGATCGATGCTCGATCTGATCGCTCAGATGGAGAATGGATTAGTAGTCGATCAAATGCTGGGGGGAAGTGCCGGCATTTCTGGGGAATTTTCCATTAACGTGGATTTGGGTTATCGAGTATTAAACGGCCAAATCGTCGGGCGAGTCAAAGATACGATGGTAGCTGGTAACGTTTACACTGCTCTCAAGCAAGTGGTTGCCTTGGGAGGAGATGCAGACTGGAACGGCAATTGCTATACTCCTTCTCTAATTGTGGAAGGGTTATCAGTCACTGGTAAAAGTCATTGAAATTTTCAATTACCATAAACGAAGCATTGCAGGCTTAGTTTAATGCAGTTCCAGGAAAAGGCAACTTTTTCTCCGGCAATGCTTCCTTATTTATGTATTAGGTACGTTTTTCCACTAGCCGCTACCCAATATGTGGCAAACTTTTATACCGAGTAAGGTACGACAAATTTGGCGACCTACTCGCCGTCTAGCAATTGCAGAAGCTTGTTTGATCGGTTTAGTCGCAGCTTTAGCATCCGTATGTCTGAAAGTGGGAGTGGGATGGGTTGGTGGTTGGCGAGTATATTTTTCCAATTACTATTCACCGATCTGGATACTACCGGCGATCGGATTTGGGTTTGGTTTTATTGCTGGTTGGTTAGTAGAACGTTTTGCACCAGAGGCGACAGGTTCGGGTATTCCAAATCTGAAAGCAGCGCTGGCGGGAGTGCCGATCGAACTTTCCTGGCGGGTGGCAGCGATCAAGTTGATTAGCAGTACGATCGCGATCGGTTCTGGACTAACCGTGGGGCGACAGGGGCCAACGGTACAGATCGGGGCAGCTTTGGCGTCCCAACTCAGTAAGTGGTTTCCCACTTCTCCGGAACACCGTCGCCAGATGATTGCAGCTGGTGCTGGTGCTGGGTTAGCGGCTGCTTTTAATGCGCCAATCGCAGGAGTTTTATTTGTCGCGGAAGAACTGTTACACGATGTTTCTGGCTTTACCCTTGGCACGGCTATTTTGGCTTCCTTCATCGGTGCGGTGGTTTCCCGAATTTTGGGTGGTGGCAGTTTCGATCTCAATTCTTATCAAGTTTTTGGCCCCGATCTGAAGTCCGCTACTTTCAAAATTAGCTTTTCGATGCCGGAAATTCCCTACTATATGTTACTGGGAGTATTAGCTGGATTATTGGGTGCAATTTTCTGTCAAGGTATTTTTGTTAGTTTGAACTTTTATCGAAAAACTCTTCGTTTGAGTTTGCCATTTCGGGTAGGATTAGCTGGTTTGATTTCTGGAACGGCAATTGCTATTCTGCCAAATTACTTTCGAGATAATACGGGATTGCGAGAGTTTTTGCTCAACGGTGATGCTAGTTGGCAAGTAGCGACGATCGCGTTTTTAGCTCAGTTTATTTTAACGATTATTGCTTTTGGTTCGGGCGCACCGGGAGGATTGTTTGCACCCTCCTTAATTTTGGGCTCGGCTTTGGGTTACTTGGTAGGATTATTTGCTAGTAATGTTTTTGGATTGGGTACGCCAATTACTTACGCTTTAGCAGGAATGGGGGCATTTTTCAGCGCCGTTTCCAAAGTACCGATCACGGCGATCGTGATCGTGTTTGAAATGACTACCGATTTTAATTTGGTACTGCCTTTGATGATCGGTTCGGTTACTTCTTACTTAGTTGCCGAATTGGTAGCACCCCGATCGCTTTACGATCGCCTATTAGAATGGAATGGCATTTATTTAGAAAAAGAACAGCCAAAGGAAGGGATTTTAGTACGGCTAAAAGCCCAAGACGTAATGCAACAACGGGTAGAAACTCTCACCAGCCAAATGACCCTAGATGAAGCGATCCAAGCTTTTTCTCGTTCCCATCATCGCGGTTTTCCAGTAGTAGAGCAAGCTAAGTTAGTTGGTATCGTTACCCAAACCGATTTGGCAAAAATAAGTCAACTTAACTTGTCTGGGGATGCCCCGCTATCAAAAATCATGACTCCCCAACCACTAACGGTTAATTCTTTTGCTTCTTTGGCAGATGTTTTGTATCTATTAAATCGCTATCAACTCAGTCGTTTACCCGTAATGGAAGGGAAAAAATTAATCGGGATTATTACTCGCGGAGATATTATTCGGGCAGAAGCAGACCAACTAGATGGCAGAGGTGTTGGTTCTCAACCGGAACAATCTTATGTAGTTTATCAAACTCGATCGCCATCGGTGGGAAAAGGGCGTTTGCTGGTGACTTTAGCAAATCCTCAAACGGCATCATCTTTGTTACAACTAGCAGGCGCGATTGCTCGCGATCGAGATTACGAATTAGACTGCCTGCAAATTATGTTAGTATCGCGCCACGTTTCGCCATCGGAAGCACCGGTGCGAACTGCCAAAAGTCGCCGCTTACTGCGTCAAGCAGAAATTTTAGGACGCCAAATGGGATTACCAGTTCACACTCAAGTGCGAGTAGCCCATGATGTAGCGCAGGCTATTTTAGAAACGATCAAACAGGATCGCATAGATTTAATCGTTATGGGTTGGAATGGTTCGCCATCTACCCCTGGCCGCATTTTTGGTAACGTAGTAGATACGGTAATTCGCCAAGCCGCTTGTGAAGTGGTGTTGGTAAAATTAGGTAATCCTCCATTCGATCGCGATCGTTTGCCGTTACCTGATAACGATCGAGTTTCCCCAAATGGCAAAGGAAAATGGAATCGTTGGTTGCTACCGATGGCTGGTGGACCGAATGCTCGACAAGCAGTGGAACTATTACCTGCTTTGGTGACTTTGAGCGAGCGAGGCGAAATTCATTTAACGCAAGTTTTTCTACCATCCAAAAATTTACCTAATACTAAAAGTTTAGAAAAAGCCGCTCAGTTTCTCAATCGTAAAATAAGTTGCCCGGTAATTGCCAAACCAGTTTGCAGTAGTTCCGTACCAGAAGCAGTCATCGATATCGCCGAGAAGGATGGATGTGATGTGATAGTTTTAGGCGCTAGTCGGGAGGGAATGTTACAGCAGGCAATTAAAGGAAATATTCCAGAGGCAATCGCTCGTGGCTGCGATTGTACCGTGATTTTAGTACGCGGTGCTAGCGCATGATCGTAGTTGAATACTTTGCTAGCAAAAACCAATTTGCGGTTTTTAAATTAATTAATATTTAATTATTTTAATTTTCCTTTACAAATCAGGAGTTTGTAAGTTACTTTTCATTGAGATATGTAATGATAAAAAATAAACCCAAACATAGAAATTATTACTTAAGCTATCAATAATTAAAATATTGGGTTTTTTCCTCCCAGAATGGGTGAAAAATTTTTATAAACTGGTAGTAAATAACCGAACTTTTTTTAAAGATTCGGCCAAAACTTGCTTGGTTTTATTTTAAATAATCCAAACGAGTTTAACTAGATTACATATTCACGAAACGTCGTCACCCAGACAACACTATGCAGAAAATTGAAACAGGGGCAAATTGGTATCGCCATTTATACGATCATCTCCCGTTGATTTGCTTCACTTTAGATTTGACGACAGTTATCACAGACATCAATTTATTTGGAGCCTATAGACTTGGCTATTCTATTGAAGAATTAGAAAAAAAACCTTTTTCGCAATTGGTTCATCCCAACGATTTCAGTGACATCCAAAATATATTAGTAAATTTACGTAATCAATTCGATCGCTCTAATTCATTATGCCAAGTTACCTGTTGTAAATGCAGATTGATCTGCAAAGACAGAAGCACTATATTAGTTGAAGTAAATGCTAAATTTGTTTCAGAAAACTATGCAAACAGTTGTATTTCAATAGTTTGCGAAGATGTTGATACAGAACTAAAAGAAGAAAAACTCGATCGATTGTATGAAACTATTTTCAGTAATATTTCTGAAATAGTTTTCCTAACCGACCTAAATGGAAGGTTGACTTTTATTTGCCCTAACGTAGAGATGGTTTTTGGATACTCTTGGCGAGAAGTGCAACAAATGGGTAATATAGAGCAGTTAATAGGAGAAAGAATCGAGGATTTAAGGGAATTAGAAAAAGAAAATGAAATCCACATTATAGAGAAAGAGATTATCGATAAATCGGGAATTAAACGCTGTTTGCAAATTCAAATAAAATTGATTGATTTCCCGGAAAAAGCATTGCTTTATATTTGTCAAGATATTACGAAAACCAAACAATTAGATGAGAAATTACGAAACAAATACTCTGATTGGGAAAAATTGGTAGAAAAGCAAAATAAAGAATTGAGCGAAATCAATTATCAACTCCAACAAGAAATAGTACATCGCCAAGAAACAGAAGCAGCTTTACATAAAAATCAGCTTCGCTACCGTGCTATTGTGGAAAGCCAAACAGAACTAATATGCCGATTTTTTCCAAATGGTAATCTTTCTTTTGTAAATCTGGCTTTTTGTCGCTATTTTGGTCTTAGTAATAAAGATTTAATCGGCCATAATTTTTTATCTTTTATTGCTTTAGAAGATCGACAAATAGTAGAGCAGTATATAGCTTCTCTTAATATCAATAATCCGACTGGTACGCTGGAATATCGAGTAGTACTACCTAACGGGGAAACGCGCTGGCAGCAAAGAAACGATCGGGCAATTTTTAATCAGCAGGGTCACTTGCTTGAGTTTCAATCAGTGGGACGAGATATTCAAGAGCGCAAAACAGCAGAAGAAGCGCTGAATATACTGTCTAGTGCTGTCGAACAAACTGCGGATAACGCCATTATTACAGATAAATTTGGCATTATCAAGTATGTCAATTCAGCTTTTGAAAAGTTAACGGGATATACCAAAACGGAAGCGATCGGTAAAACTCCGGCTATTCTTAGATCTGGGGAACACCCATCGATTTTTTATCAAGAACTTTGGTTGAATATTTTGTCTGGCAAGGTTTTCAGAGCAGAATTTATCAATCGAAAAAAAAATGGTGAATTATTTTATGAAGAAAAAACTATTACTCCTATTAAAAATCATCAAGGTCAAATTACTCACTTTGTTTCCACAGGTAAAGATATCACCGATCGCGTCAAAGCAGAAACAGCTTTAAAGGAAAGTCAAGCCAAGTACAAAGCTTTGTTTGAAATATTTCCCATAGGTATTTCTATTACAGACGAAGCGGGAAATATAATAGAGGTAAATCAAGAATCGGAAAAAATTTTAAATATAAATGCAGAGAATCATCTGACCAAGAAATGTGATGAAGATAGCTGGCAAATAGTTAGAAAAGATGGTACTAAAATGCCATCCAGCGAATTTGCTTCTACGATCGCGCTCCGAGAAAAAAAGCTTGTTAAAAATGTAGAAATGGGGATTTTAACACTACCCGATAAAATTATCTGGCTAAATGTGAATGCAGTCCCTATTCCTTTGCCTGGTTATGGTGTGGCGATCGCTTATACCGACATTACCGAGACTAAAAATTCATCCGTAGAATTGGAAAAATCTTTTTCCTTGTTAAGAGCGACTCTGGAATGTACGGATGATGGAATAATAGCTTTTAGCGCCGATAAAAAAATTATTATTTTTAATCAAAAAATTATCGAAATGTGGCAAATTAGAAATGACATTATTGATTCGGGAAGTAACAAACGAAAATTGAAATTCGTGTTCGATCGAGTAATAAATCCCCAAATTTTAATCAACCGAATCAAAGAATGTAAAAACGAACCGGAAACCAAAGGCTACGATATTTTGGAATTGAAAAACGGCAAGATCTTCGAGCAATACACTCAACCTCAAAAAATCGGTGACAAAATCGTTGGTAGAGTGTGGAGTTTTCGAGATATTACCGAACAAAAGCGAGCAGAGGAATCGCTTCGCCAACAAGCAGAAAGAGAGCGGCTTTTAGGGAGAATGGCAGAACGGATTCGCCGCTCTTTAAATTTGATGGAAATTCTCAATACTACAGTAGCAGAAGTGCGGCAATTTTTAGCAACCGATCGAGTGCTTATATACCGTTTTCATCCTGACTGGAGCGGAGTAGTAGTAGTGGAATCAGTAGAGGGAGATTGGACGCCAATATTAGGAACGAGTATAGTAGACCCTTGCTTTGGAGCAAGTATGATCCAGCCTTATCAAGAAGGTCGAATTAATGGAATTGAAGATATTTTTAATGCTAATATTAAAGAATGCTACTTTAATTTGCTGACTCAGTTTCAGGTGAGAGCAAATTTAGTTGTACCGATTTTGCAGGGAGAGCAGTTATGGGGATTGTTAATTGCTCATCATTGTAGAGATGCTAGGAAATGGCAAGATTTAGAAATCGATTTGCTCAAGCAGTTAGCTACCCAAGTAGCGATCGCAATTCAGCAAGCCGAACTTTATCAAAAATTAGAGAAAGCCAATCAGGAGTTACAACGATTGGCTTCTCTGGATGGCTTAACTCAGCTAGCTAACCGCCGTCGTTTTGATGAATATTTGGCTCAAGAGTGGGAGCGACTTTTGCCAGATCGAGCGCCTCTATCTCTAATTTTGTGCGATGTTGATTGTTTCAAACTTTACAACGATACTTACGGTCACGTAGCGGGGGATTTGTGCTTGCAACAGGTGGCAAGTGCAATCCGCGATGTGGTGAGGCGTCCGGTGGATTTAGTAGCTCGTTATGGCGGGGAAGAATTTGCCGTCATTCTACCTAATACGACCGATGTGGGTGCGGCACTAATCGCTAAAGCAATTTTAGAAAAAATCCGTTCATTACGCTTAACTCATGCGGCTTCTTGGGTGAAGGAATACGTTACTTTGAGCTTGGGAGTAGCTACGACTGTTCCAGGATGGGAATTTTCTCCAGAACAGTTAATCGCGATCGCAGATAACGCACTTTACCAAGCAAAAACCCAAGGACGCGATCGCTTTTTATTAAGTCAATTAAGCTAAATTTATTACCCTAATAAATTACGTAACAACTTTTTGCGTTCTAAGTATTTTCTCGTAAGTAAATATCTTCATTACTTCACTCAAACTTTAAAAAAGTCACCAAAACAGGTCTTTTAATTAAAGAATTTGTAAAGTTTTTCTATAATTAAGGCGATTCTTTATACGATTGGGCTAATTTGGTTGATAGAGGGAAGTGGAAATTACGGATATAACTTTAGCTAATAAATATAAAATCTCGGGAAAAATTAAGTATTGACTCGCACAAAAATTCCGAACAATTCAGCTATTAAGCCGAACGTTAATCTATTTACTTAATTTTACTGATGTTGAATATTTTGTAGTTTCTATATTGCCCAAAAAATAAAAATTTTTAGGTCGGATTTTTAACGAATAGCGGTAATCCGCAGAGGAATATATGAGACATTTAATTACTATTGCAGCAGTCGGATCGATCGCTGCGGGAACTATGATTTTTTCCGCTTTACCAGCAGAAGCGGTAACTTTCGGAACTTCTTTTGATGGGCTAGGAAATTCTCTGCAAGATAAGTTTAATTCTCTCACTGTCAGCGGGCCAAATATTGACACGATCAACGAACAAACCAATTATCAAACCTTTACAAATACCGCTAGCAGCGGTTCTGTAGCGACTTTCATGTTTGAAATTGCTAAATATGCACCGAGTAATAAGTTCGGAATTTACAACTCCAAAGGCGATAAAGCTCTTTTGTTTGATGGATACAATGATGTGTCGGATGGTGCGAAAATTGACTTTTTAGGTAATGGTGATATAGCAGTTACAACTAAAGGCTACTCTCCTGGAAATACCAATCCGACACCTCCCAGTTACGCGGAATATAAAGACTTTGGCAACGTTTTTGGTTTTTACTTGCAAAGAGAAGATGGCACTGTCTTCTATACGCAAAACCATCGCAATCAGAACAAATCTCAACAAGCAGTAATTTATCAAGGTAAGGATCGAACAACCCTTAAAATTCCAGGAAGACAACCGGGCTTATTTACTGATAATGAAATTATCGTTGCTTTTGAAGACCTTTTGCGAGTAAATGGTAATTCTGATAGTGATTTTAACGATCTAGTAGTACTGGTCGAGTCGGTGCGACCAGTACCAGAACCCAGTACGTTAGGTAGTTTGTTAGCATTTAGTTTGTGCGGAATTGGTTTGACACGCAAACATCAAAGGCAAAAAAACTCTCAGCTACAATAGTTCGTTTGGCTATCCCATGACGGGGAAAAACGTAACTTTTTTGATATTGGCGATCGCAAATGCAAAATCGGCAAGGATTTCTTTTGATTATTAAGTTTGAACGATCGCCATCAGCATGAAAGTGCCAAATTTAATTAATTTTCCGATAACGGTGTAACTTGACATTTGACAAAAAAAGTCACCCCTTTTCTTTGAAGATGGGGTGACTTAATTCCTGTTCCATTCCAACAAAAATATTTGCGGTTATGAGATCAGAAATCGACTCCCCTTTTTAGTTCGACACCTCGATCGGCATAATGTTTGTGACAAATCATTTCCGAGTGTACGGTAGCGAGATCGAAATAAGCGGGGGGATTGAGACAGCGACCTGTAATAATGATTTCGGTATCGCGAGGTTTGCGGAGTAGTGCTTGGACGATCGGTTCTTGGGGTAGTAATTCCAAATCGACGGTGGGATTTAGTTCGTCGAGAACGATCGTTTTATATAAGCCGGAAGCAATGGCTGTTCTGGCAATTTCCCATCCTCGTTCTGCTTCTACGTAATCGATTTCTCGTTGTTGTCCGCGCCAGACGATCGCATCTCCCCCACATCGTTGATGATCTACTAAATTAGGATAACTTTCTTGCAAAG
The DNA here is from genome assembly GCA_036703985.1 of Leptolyngbyaceae cyanobacterium. Taxonomy (GTDB): domain Bacteria; phylum Cyanobacteriota; class Cyanobacteriia; order Cyanobacteriales; family Aerosakkonemataceae; genus DATNQN01. The sequence goes on along the minus strand of DATNQN010000029.1, from coordinate 100,025 downwards.
CCGCGATCGCCGCATCTTCCGTATAACCGCTACCGCCTTTGAGCCATTGTAAAATTAGGACTCGATGGGATTTATCTTGACTGATCCCCCTACCAATTGCTTGCAATGCTTTACCCAAAGCACTGGTAGATTTACCTTTACCCGCACCAGTATAAATTTCGATACCTTCAATACCTTGTTCTACCGCCATCGGATGATAGTGGGGACGCATTTCCGAGTGAAGATCCGCAATATCTAATAATGCTTGGGGTGCTGCTCTCCCGGTGGCAATTATTTCTAAATGTTCCGGTTTGTGTTTGAGGGTGTGAATAACTTCTTCTACTGGTAATAAGCCTAAATCTAATAAGGGGTTGAGTTCGTCGAGAACGATCACCGAGTATAATCCAGATGCGATCGCGCCTTTTGCCACGTCCCATCCCCGTTGTGCTTCCTGGCGATCGAAACGGGTAATTTCATCTGGGCCAAAAAATTCCGCTCTCCCAGTGCGAACTTGATCGATCAAATGGGGAAAGCCTTGTTGCAAAGCTGCGATCGCTCCATCTTCATCATAAGTGCGTCCCGGCCCTTTCAAAAAGCGCAGCAACAATACTCTATTATTAGTTTCTGCATGAATACCTAATCCAATGGAGCGCAAAACCACACCCAGAGCGGCTCTTGATTTTCCCTTTCCCGCTCCATCATAAACGTGAATTTGGCCTACGATGCGTTCCGGACGCAATTGAGCCGTGCGAATTCCGATACCTGTTCTTGTCATTGTAGTCGATAGGGTAAGCAGATATTTAATATATAGCTGTAGCAGATGATTAATATATAGCTAATGATGTCTTTCGTCATCTGGAAATAAAATCTATGCCGATAGCGGTGTTGCCTCTCCGAGCGGTAATGTTCCAAATTTTATTTTTACTGGTTGCGATCGCAGTGGAATCGTTCATTTTTAAGAAAAAGCTGCACCTCAGCGGTAGAACCAGCATCGAATATGCTACATCTATAAATTTATTTTCCACTATTATTGGTTGGATAGCTTTCTTTTTTTTTCTACCATTTCTTCCCTTCAAACTACAAGCACAATTAATAAATTTTATTCTATTTAATAATTTCGCTACTCACTTAGGTTTTTCTTTATTAAGAGTATATCTTGATTTAGTATTATTCGCTTTACTAACCTTTATTTTAATTATTTGCTTAGAAGTATTTGCACTGGAATTTTTAATCAATTTAAACAAATTCAGCTTGCGATCGACCATAGAAAATCAAAGAGAAACAGAAAATTATCGTGCAAAACATTCACCAAAAACCGTGCTTGATAGTAATAAGTCAAACAGTATTTTAACAGCCAACGTTTATAGTCAAACTTTCATATTACTTATCTTATTTTTAATTCAGCGATTTTCCTACCTTAATCCTAAATGAACCATTTTTTATTGCAACTATTAAAAGATTTTGCCAATCGTTTACAGCCACCCAAGATAATTTCTTGGGAAACCTTCGTTTTAATTAGTATTTTTATTTGGTTAATCGCCTCTTTCGCTAAAGGAAATACTCAAGATGGATTGGTTTATTTAAGCTGGTTATTTTTAATTATTGGTGCAGTTTGGTTCGCGGTAGAAAACCCGCTCTACTTGGCATGGTATTCGATTAGTGCTTGGGTTACCGGAGCATTAATATGTATTTTTTTATTCAGCCATTTTGGTAATAGTATTACTCATATAGTCTTTGTAGCTTGGCCAGTAATAGCAGGCACAATTAATATTTTACTGTATTTTATCAAACCGGATAAAAGTTTTGTAGTTCCTGCTATAGAAGTTCGTCAAAAATTGGTTATTTTATTTTTGAGTTACTTACTACTTAGTTGCTGGTTACAGTTCACTTTTTTCATTCAAACTTGGTTACAACAGTATCCAAGTTTGGTAGCGGATAATTTTAGCCAAAGTGCTTTTGTGGTAAAAATTGATTTATCTTACCAAGCAACTTCTAGAGGAGAAGCTATTTTAGATTACATCGAAATAGAAATGAGAAAGCAAATTGAAAATAAATCTTGGCCACAAGTAGAAAGATGGTTATTAAACACCGAGCAAAATATCAGCAAATTAGCTAAACAAGGGTTAGAACAACCTCCGAAAGTCAGAGAAAATAATATGTGGAGCTTTGAAGCGAAGTTTTTACCCACTCAAAAAGGGTATAATCTACAAACGATCGCAAAATGGCGAGGTTTGGGTTCCCTGCCAAGTGGCTACGACCTGAAAAAGTCTTGTCAGATTATCCCCATCATTCAAAGACCTGTCAGCCGTTCCGATTCTGCTAATCGCGATCGCGCGACTTTAACAGCTACAGTGGTCAGTCAGATTCAATGCGATTCCGTAACCAGATAAATTATCCCACATTTTAATCGCGACTGCTACAAAAGAAAACTATGTTAACCAACAGTAAAAAAATCAAAGATACCATCGGTTTAAGTCCCCGCAGGCTGTTCGTAATTGGTACTCATGTATTTCGGGAAATAATTCGCGATCGCGTTCTCTACTTAGTAGGATTATACGCCATTTTGCTGTTTGCCGCCGCCGGATTACTTCCCGAAGTAGCAGCCACCACCGAAAACAAAATTACCCTCGATCTCGGATTAGCAGGAATTGGCTTATTTGGCTTAGTAGTTGTTTTATTTGTCGGCACCGGACTAGTTAATAAAGAAATCGAAAAACGCACGGTGTTGGTATTAATGGCCAAACCTGTGAGTAAAGCCGAATTTATTGTTGGTAAACATTTAGGATTATCAGCAGTATTAGCAGTTCTGCTAGCCTTAATGACATTAATTTATTTCGTAATTTTATTTATTTTTCGCATTCCGTTTCCTTTTTTCAGTATTATTATTTCCGTTTTTTACCTGTTTGTTGAGTTATCTTTACTGACAGCAGCCGCCATATTATTTGGCGTATTTACCAGTTCTTTGCTAGCAACTTTCCTCACTTTAGCCATTTACTTAATGGGGCATCTCAGTCCGGATATTGTAAAGTTAGGACAAATATCCAAAAATCCAGCAATTGAGCGTTTAACGCAGGGAATATATTTGATATTGCCAGATTTATCCCGGTTAGATTTTAAGAATCAGGCAGTTTATGGGATACAGTTATTGCCCGATCCTGGTAGCTTATTTTTGAGTTTGATTTATGGATTAGTTTATATCGTTTTGTTGTTGGCAATTGCCATCATTGTGTTTTCCCGGCGACAGTTTTAGCCACGCCTCAGATTCAATTCTGAGTGAGGGGTTAAAGAAACCCGGTTTTTCTAAAAAACCGGGTTTCTGGCTCTCCGATAACCAATCAAAATCAATTTGGCGGGCTACTAGAGAGAGGTTTATAACCAAAATTATAATCCATCCATTTCAGTAACGGCAAATTCCTCATTTATTGCCGCAATCTCAGCTTGAATATTGGCATCGTTTGCCATTTCTGTTAGTTGTTCTTCCATATATTTAGCATTGATAAGTTTATTTTTTATAATTGTCCGTTCTCTTACCTGCCGTGCTATCCTTTCCAGCAACCACAGTTGTTCTTCTAGCGGCAAAGCGCGAATAGAACGTTCGATTTCGAGTAAATTTCGTGATTTAATTTGTCTTTCCCTTTTTTACAAATTATCTAAAATTTGCTGTTCCCTCACCCACACCCGAAAAGCACGTAAAGTAGCAGTTTCCCCATCTATTAAACTTTGGTTAACAAACCGAGGAATTGCATCCAAAGCCAACCAAGAAAAAATCGGGCTTGCTTCCACTTGCGTATAAACATTACTTCCTTCTTCCAACACGAAAACTTCCAATTTCCGTCCGTTGTAGCGCCAAAATTCCGGGACTCCCAGAGAAGCATAAATTCGTTTTTTATCCAAAGAACTACTCGTAATATCTATTTCCAAGACTAAATCCGGCGGCGGGTCAGTTTCCAAATCGATATTTTGCTTGCTTCTCACCAGTGGCTCATTTTGGATATAATAACAAGAGTCAGGTTCAGCACATAGCTGCTTTAAATCTCGCTTCAAAGTCAAAGAGCCAAAGTTTTTGAGATTGAGATTTAACTCATCTGCAATTACCCGCAACAAATCATCAATAAAACGGTTATTGCTTTCATGTCCGCCTAACGGCGTCATAATTTCCAGCACTCCATCATCATAAGCTAAACGAGTTGCTCTGTCCTCTCCTAAATCTGCCAGTAATTGCAGGAAAGTTTGCCAACTCACATTTTTTAAAATCGTGCGCTGTTCCGCTAGTGGTAAGGTTGTTGTAGTCATAAAATATCACCTTTTATTTACAAATTATCTAAAAATTCTTGCAGTTTATCGCGCCTATCTCGAATAGAATTATTATTAGGAGCTAGAGTCAAAGAACGCTCGAACGCCACCAGCGCCGCTTGCCAACTCTCCACCGCTTCTTGTTGCTGGGATAATTTGGCTTGTAAATTCCCCAGGTTTGCCAGCGCACTACCTTTGTTGATGAGAGCATAGATATAATCCGGTGCGAGAATTAAAGCAGAATTGAAGCTAGCGATCGCATCGGTGTAAGATTGTTTGGCAGGTGCAAACTCGTTTAATTGTGCTTGTAAATCTCCCAGACTTTGCAGCGCACCACCTTTGTTGTTGAGAACAGAGATATCATTTGGTGCGAGAATTAAAGCAGAATTGAAGCTAGCGATCGCATTGGTGTAAGATTGTTTGGCAGCATCAAATTCGGTTAGTTGTGCTTGTAAATCCCCCAGATTTTGCAGTGCCAATCCTTTATTGTTGAGAGCAGAGATATCATCGGGTGTCAAACTAAGTTCACGATTGTAAGCTGCCACTGCTTCCAAATATTCCTGTTTGGCATCTGTGTGTCGTGCCAACGTAGAAAAGTAATTTCCCTCAGATTGAGAAATTCTACCAACCTGAAAATCACTAGCAATTCGCAACTCACCCCGCACTTCCAACAAACTCGAACATAGCTGATAGTTACTTTTTTCCAACGCCGCATCGAATTCTCTTACCCATTCATCCACACCCCATTCCCAATCCAAACGGTTAGCATGATAAATCGCCTCTGGCAAATTTCCCACTTCTCGGTAGTGCGTTTCCAGCACTTCATGCGCTTTCCAAGTTGTCGCGTTTTCCGATTCATCATCCAAACGCCGCAGCAAATCGTGGATGCGATACCAATTATTACCCCGCCGCTTATCTTGCCAAACAAAGGAAAAACTTTTCAGGATATCGAAATTGGCAGCAGTTGCTAGAAAGTGACATTCATTCCCCAACTTAAAATACAATTCATCATTAAAAGTGCGACAAGCACTCAAAGAGTGAACCGCATATCGCACTTCTCTATCCACATAGCGCAACAACCGATTTATCAATTCCGCCGTCTTATCTTCCAACTTGGGAATATTAGCAAAATCCGCCGCCTGTAAAGTGTTTCCCCGCTTTCTTTCCAGCAACACCACATCCGCACACAAACCTATATAAAAAGGATGTACCTGTAAATCAGTTTCCTGCGGGTTAACGCTGGCATATTTAATTAAAGCTTCCACCAAATTCGCTTCGGTAATATCCGCTTTTTGCAGGTAATCTTTGGCATCGCTTTTCGACAGATGCCAAACTAATTGAGTATCCAGATATTGCTGAGGAATCGGAAATTTACCCGCATCACACCACCGCAATTGCTCGATGGGACAATCTCTTCCCGCCATTACCACCACGATACCCAATTCTAGCGGCAACGCTCTCAGCAACCGCCGCACCCACTCATCCAAATAGAAAAACTTTTCTCCCTGAGACTCGCGTCTCCCATCCCAAAACCTTTCATGGGTATCGAAAAACAGCACCAATCGTTCCGGTTTGTGCTTATCATTTCGCGTCATTGCTGCTTTCAAATCTTCCGCCAGCAATTTCGGCAAGTAATCGATTAATTCGATATCAATATCTTTCCGACAAATTTCTTCTGCTTGTTCTTTACTAATACCCAATCTTTCGCGAACTAACTTAACCAGTCGTTCCTTACCGCCAATTTTATCGATTAGTTTGAGAATAGCAACTCCCTGCGCTATTATCGGAAATTCCGCCGCTGACTCAATCGCGGGAGTCAACAAATTTACAATATCATCTGGAAATAACTTTTGCAGCGTTTCCGGCGATTCTCCCTTATTCAACAAATACCAAAAGCAAGCAAAATCAAACAAAGGAAATTTAAACTTAAATTTCGGTGACGCCGCCGCAATATTTCGCCGCAACATCAACAAACCCAAAAATGGATGTTGCGGTTGGTCTTCTTTAATTGGCGGCAATCCAAAATCGTGCGAAACTGCTGGTATTGTGGTGTAATTATCACCCACTTCTGCATTACGGATATATTCCGCTACCTGCCTATCCGACATCGCCATTAGTTGCTGCCAAACCTGCCGCGAAAATCGCTTGCAAGCAAAAGTTCGCAAGTATTTCAGCAACAACGATTTGCCGTTTCCCCCATCCCCGTAAAAATACAAAATATTTTGGCGCGGTGGGTCATCGTTTAAGTAGCTGGCGAATAGTCGTGTAAATTCATACCTATCGGTAAACCATTCCAACTGGCGATTTTCCGTTACCGACTCGTCGCCTAAATCCTCATCATCAATACTCATGCTGCTACGCTTGAGGTACTTAGCTTATTTTGTCATATTTTCCCAGCAGGTATGTTGTTGGGCTAAAGCCCTAGATTTGGCGCTGAAGCTCAACAATGTACCTAAAAATTACACTAGTCTAAGTTATCATAAGAACAAAATTGCTAACCTGTAAGTATATGCTAGAGGCGGCTAAAAATGAGTGATAGCATTCTCTACGAACAAGATTTTTATTTATGGCTAGAAAAAACAGCAAAACTGCTAAAAGAAAAGCGCTTTGAAGAATTAGATTTAAACAACTTAGTTGAAGAAATTGAGAGCATGGGACGTAGCGAAAAACGTGAACTCAAAAGTCGATTGAAGCTGATTCTAACTCACTTATTAAAATGGCAGTATCAGCCACAAATGCGCCCTTTTTATGGTAACAGTTGGGTGAGTACTATTGTCACGCAACGAAGCGATTTACAATTATTAATTAAAGATAGTCCCAGTCTAAAGAATTTGTTAGAGGAAAGTTGCAAAGAATATTATCAAATTGCGAGACGAGATGCGGCGAAGGAAACGGGATTGTCTGAAGAGGTGTTCCCGGTTGATTGTCCTTTTGAGTTAGCGGATATATTAGATCCTGACTATTTACCTTGATATGTTATGCACCCTTGGAAACATAGGGTGTGTGGAAATATCCCCGACTCCTCCAAGGAGTCGGGTATCTCTGTCAAATACAGCAATGGTGCGTTAACGAAAGCCTAACGCACCCTACAATATATCCCTACAATATATAAGAGGGCGAACGAGGGGACTTGAACCCCCGAGTGGTGGAACCACAATCCACTGCCTTAACCACTTGGCTACGCTCGCCGTTTCCGATTAATTAATATAGCACGTATCCCAGCAATGGATCTACTATTTTGATTCAATTTCCCAAAAACTTTCTCCCCATCCCGCTATCTCCCCTTTCTCAGTTAACCTGAAGTTTTGACACCAGCAACTATGAAAAGCTTGAACATTCTCAAAACCGTGGCTATCGTAGCCTTAGCGGGACTAGGGATATCGATGATGGCGAGTAATCCCAGTCAATCGGAATATGAAGAGTATGCCCTAGCACAACTGACCGATTATTTAAAGAATAACGTTTGTAAGGATGTCAGCAAAAGCCTCGGTAAGTTCGCCCTCCGCCAATGTACGATTCTGGTGGATACCGGGCGTCCCCGCTTGAAGCGCATCATTGCCGATAATACTTACCAACAAAATTTTATCTTCTTTAGTATTTATAAGACAGATCTCACTATTAACCCGCTTGTACCTAGTTACCACTTTGAAACGGTGGGCGCTTTTCAAAATTTCTACATATATCAAGCAGAGAAACAATAATATGATGTGCTTAAGTTTGTAGTAAGGACTTTAGTCCTTATCGGAGGACTGAAGTCCTCACTACGAACCAGTTTGATTATCTTAAGTTTGTAGTAAGGACTTTAGTCCTTAATCAGAGGACTGAAGTCCTCACTACAAAACAGCTTTATCTAATTAAATTGATATGTCATACTGCGTAACTCCCGGATGCTTTCAACCGCAAAATCCAGATAATAGTAAATTTTGTTTCAGTTGCGGTTCTCTCTTATTACTAAAAGATAGGTATCGACCGCTACAACCAATTGGTAAGGGTGGATTTGGCAGGGCGTTTTTAGCTGTCGATGAAGGTGCACCCAAGAAAATTCGTTGCGTGGTGAAGCAACTTTACCTGGATAGTAATAACACCTTAATAGTTAAAAAAGCTACGGAGTTATTTAATCAAGAAGCTATTCGACTGAAGGAATTAGGCAATCATCCCCAAATTCCTAGTTTATTTGCTCATTTTGAACAACAAAAACGGCTTTATCTGGTACAGCAATTTATTAACGGGCAAACTTTAAGCCAGGAGTTAAAACAAAAAATATCTTATAACGAGGATGAGATTTGGCAAGTGTTGCGAGATTTACTACCTGTACTGAAATTTGTTCACGATCGCAAAGTATTACACAGAGATATCAAACCTGCCAACATCATGCGCCGCCGTACTCCCGCCGCTGCGCCGCCACAGTTACCAGAAAAGCAAAAATCCATATTAGTAGGGGAAACGGCTAACTTAGTTTTAATCGATTTCGGCGTTGCCAAACAACTGACCGATAGTGCTTTATTTAAAACTGGTACGGCGGTGGGTAGTCCCGAATATATGCCACCGGAACAAACGAAGGGAAAGGCTTTACCTGCTAGCGACCTCTACAGCTTAGGGGTTACCTGCGTGGAATTGCTAACGGGGGTTCCTCCTTTACAAATGTACGATGCGATGAACAATCGTTGGGCTTGGCGAGATTTTATAACTAATGATAAACAAGTTAGCGATCGCCTAGCGCGAATTTTAGATAAACTACTCAAAACTAGCGTCAGTCAGCGCTACCAATCTGCTGGTGAAGTTCTGCACGCAATTAACCAACCTGCTTTACCTCCCCGTCTCCAACCTCAACCAAATCAACCCACTCTCGATAATTCCCCAATTAACTTTTTCACCAAATTGTTTAAGCCTCAAACTATTAAATTACCCAGTGGAAAAATAGTCTCTGAGATGGGAATGGATTATACTTATTTGGATCACTTACTTGCATCTGGTAAGTTGGAACAAGCAGACAACGAAACTAGGTCTGTAATTTGTGAACTATGCAACAAAGCACCTAATAGTTTTATCCAAACTGGTGATATCGATAGATTACCTTGTGAAGATTTAGAGATAATCGATCAACTATGGGTTAAATATAGCAAAGGTCGGTTTGGTTTCAGCGTGCAGAAGCAGATTTTTGAGAGTGTGGAACAAGACTACGGTCAGTTTTGCTTGCAAGTTGGTTGGCCATCTCAAGAAGCTCGCACCCCCTATTTAAAGTTTAAATTATCTGCACCGATAGGGCATCTCCCCTCTCGAAATTGGGTAGGGGGGTATCAGTGGTGGCGTCACACTGCTTTGATGGCATCCAAATTAGATAAATGTCAAATTTAGGAGTCAGAATTCAGAATCCAGAATCTTTTTCTCTCCTCAATTTTGCCTGAACCAAAATGCCCCAGTTTGAAAAGGATAGCCTAAAGATGTACGTTGTTTCTTAATGTTAATTTAATTTAGTTACGTATTATAAGCAACAGTTGAAAATCCTAGTCATTTATAGTTAATTTATTTTTTCTCTCGAAAGTAGTATTAATCTGCTGAAAGCATCCCTTAGTAAGCTGTTCCAATTTAAAATGTGCGATCCCATATCTAAAATTGTCATACTTCGGTAACTCATTTAGTCTGCTTCATCCAAGTTATTGAGAATTAATATTATTAGGCTGAAAATGGTAGGTTGACTGAAAAGCTAATAGTGAATAAATTTACAGTAACAGCAAGCGATTCTCCTAAAAGAAAGAGAGGAAAATCATGACCCAAGCTCAAGGTTTATTACGCACTGCGGATCGGGTGTACGACAATCCAATATTGTTAGATACATCTGTTACCACACCTGTCTGCGAAGGCTTTAACATTGCGCTTGCTAGTTTTCAGGCGCTATACCTGCAATATCAAAAACATCATTTTGTAGTTGAAGGTGCCGAATTTTACTCACTGCACGAATTTTTTGCCGATAGCTACGAAAAAGTACAGGGATACGTGCATGAAATTGGCGAACGCTTGAATGGACTAGGAGGCGTTCCGGTAGCTAGTTTTACTAAGTTAGCCGAATTGTGCTGCTTCACTCCCGAACCGGACGGAGTGTTTAGTTGCAGACAAATGGTACAACATGATTTGGAAGCAGAACAAGCTATAATCAAGCTGATTCGCTCTCAAGCATCCCAAGCAGAAAGCTTAGGCGATCGCGCTACTCGTTACCTCTACGAAAAAATCTTGTTAGAAACTGAAGATAGAGCATTTCACCTCGCTCACTTCTTAGCTCACGATAGCTTAACTCTTGGCTTTGTTCAAGCTAACAATTAATTTCTCAATTCATTAGTGCAAATGTCCTTTAGGGTGAGTAATACTCACCCTAATTTTTATGTTCGTAGTGAGGACTTCAGTCCTTTTAGACAATGAGGACTAAAGTCCTCACTACGAACCATTTTTAATTCCCCATACTCAGGGTAGAAATATGGTGCTATCTCGATTATGCCTCCAGAGGCAGGATAGTCATTAGCTATGATTATAAGCTTTTAAATAGAAAAACAAATCAATAAATTTTCAGTCCTGTAAATGACTGTTCGCAGGGCTTTTTTGATTCAGAAATCAAGTAGGAGTATCACATAATGTTTTTCCATAAAAAAGAAACGATGCGCTCAGTAAACATAACCGAGCCAAATCCTCGGTTTGCTCAATTATTATTAGAACAGTTTGGTGGCGCTACAGGTGAACTAACTGCCGCTCTTCAATACTGGGTGCAATCATTTCACTGCGAACACGCTGGCATTCGCGATATGCTGCAAGATATTGCGATCGAAGAATTCAGTCATTTAGAAGTAGTTGGTCGCATGATCGAACAACATACTAAAAATGTTGACCAAACGGAAGCCTATAAGAGTACTTTGTTTGCCATCCGTGGTGTAGGGCCTCATTTTTTAGATAGTCAAGGCGCTGCTTGGTCGGCTAAATATATCAATGAAGGCGGTGATGTAGTGCGTGACTTGCGGGCAGATATCGCCGCAGAAGCAGGGGCTCGTCAAACTTACGAAGAGTTAATTAAGTTAGCACCAGATGCAGGTACTAAAGATGCTTTAGTATTCTTATTAACTCGCGAAATTTCCCATACTCAGATGTTTATGAAGGCACTTGAGTCTTTGGATAAACTCACCGATCCTTTCTTTGGTAATATCCAACCAGACGAAACAGTCGATCTTTATTTCAACTTGTCACAAAATGGTAAAGACGATCGCGGCCCTTGGAATTCAGAACCGACTTTTAAGTATATTGCCGATCCATCTGTAAAGCATTAATCTTTGGATTTTCCAACAACAAGATAGCTATAGTCATAACCCAGGAGCTTTTATTTGATAAAGGCTCTTTTTTTTATTAAAATAGAGATAGAAGATCCCAAGTTAGAAACACTTGATACAAAAATATTTCTTTTTAAACGATATCTTGTTATAAAGCTATTGCAAGCTCATATATTCAAACACTCTGTTGAAATTGACTTCTGCTTATTTACTTGTATCTCATGGTAGCCGCGACCCTCGTCCTCAACAAGAGGTCGATCAATTGGCTCAATTACTCTGCCAAAAGCTGGAGAATTATCAATCTCAGTTATTGGGAGTAACCAAAGTGGGTACTTTACCAGTGGCCCACCCAGGCGCGATCGCAATTGCTACCGCTTACCAACCCCTAGTAGCCACAGCCTGCTTAGAATTGGCTCCAGAGCCATTGCACCGCCAAATCGAAAATTTTGGCAAAAAAGCGCTAGCTGCTGGGTTAAATCGCCTAAAAGTGCTGCCATTGTTCCTTTTACCGGGGGTTCACGTTATGGAGGATATCCCTGGAGAAGTGGCAATCGCACAACAAACTTTTGGGGAAGAGTTGACGATTGAGATACGTCCTCATTTAGGTACTCACCCTGGAATGAGGGAGTTGTTCGCCAAGCAGATGGCTGATTTTGATGGGGATGCTTGGATTTTGTTATCTCACGGTAGCCGCCGAGAAGGTGGAAATCAACCGGTGGAAGCGTTAGCAGCACATTTGGGTGCGTTTCCCGCGTTTTGGTCGGTACATCCCAAGTTGGAGTTTCAAGTGAAGGCGTTGCTAATGGCAGGTTATCGCCAGATCGGTATTCTACCTTATTTTTTGTTTGGTGGTGGAATTACGGATGCGATCGCGCGATCGGTAACGGAAATTAGTCAGGAGTTCCCTGCTGTTAATTTCTATCTGGCAAAACCGTTGGGAGCAAGTGTTGAGTTAACTGATTTAATTTTGGATTTGGCTAAATGAACCGCGAAGACACCAAGGACGCGCAGGAAGAGAGGAAGAAAAGTTTGGGTAAGGTATACTTGGTTGGTGCAGGGCCGGGAGATCCCGGATTGATGACCCTTAAAGGGAAGACTCTGTTGGAATGTGCGGATGTGGTGATTTACGATGCACTGGTAAGTCCGCAAATTCTGAACATGATCAATCCGATAGCAGAAAAGATTGATGCGGGTAAACGTCGGGGTCGTCACTCTTTGGTACAAGATGAAACGACTAAGCTGTTAATTGAAAAAGCGCAAACAGCAGCTATCGTAGTTCGTTTGAAAGGCGGTGACCCCTTCGTGTTCGGTCGCGGTGGCGAGGAAATGGAAGATTTGGTGAATGCAGGGGTGTCGGTGGAAGTAGTACCGGGGGTGACTTCGGGGATTGCTGCACCTGCTTATGCGGGAATTCCCTTAACTCACCGCAATTACAGTTCCTCGGTAACTTTTGTCACTGGTCACGAATCGGCGGGTAAGTATCGACCTGCGGTGAATTGGAATGCGATCGCCCACGGTTCGGAAACTATTGTAATTTATATGGGCGTTCACAACTTGCCTTATATTGTCGAACAGTTCCAATTAGCAGGATTGAGTAACGATACGCCAGTAGGTTTAGTGCGTTGGGGTACTCGTCCGGAACAAGAAGAATTAATCGGTAATTTAGGAACCATAGTAGAGCAAGTAGAAAAAGCTCAGTTTGGCGCACCTGCGATCGCCGTGATTGGTGCTGTAGTAAACTTGCACAGTATCCTATCAGGTTGCCGTCCCTAGAAACAAACTATTTATGATGAATGCCAGTGCGATAACTTCCACTCAAGCAATTCAAGCAATCTTGGCACCGGCGGTAATGATTTCCTCCTGTGCCTTATTTTTTTTGGGGTTAAGTAACAGATACATAGCGCTTTTAACCAGAATCAGATTATTAAATGAAGAAAAAAGGCACCTGCATTATCAATTAAGAGAAGAAGGCGAACTCAAAAGAGCCGAAAATAATCGATTGTTCCACATTAACACCCAAGTTAACGCTCTTTTACGAGCTACTTGGTACGTTCGCAACGCGATTATGTGCCATATCGTCGCCGTATTTTGCTTTGTCTTAACTTCTTTCACCATTGGAGTTAATTTTTTTATATCTCATTCATTAATTGCCGGAATACCGATTTACTTGTTTATTAGTGGAATGATTCTCGTTTTATCTGGCGTAATTTGTATGGGATTAGATATTGTCATTTCTTCCAAAGTAATCTTAGTAGAAGTAAAAGACGAAGGCTAATAGCGATACTCTCTGCTACATTTACTATTTTGGTGAGCCAAAATGGTTAACAAAGCAACTTTTTTATTTAAATTATTGCCATTTTAAAGAAATATTGCCAAAAATAATTGATGATATTTTCACCCAGCTATCTAGTAGAGAATAGGGAAATTAAATAATCGTTTAAGCTTGAAAAACCATTAAAAATCCCTAAATGATGGACATAATAAGGTAAAATTAATCACAAAATTCCCTGTTGAGTGCGGCAGATGTTCAGAACAATCTGGCGTTGGCTGAAAAAACTGGGGCAACTTCTCGCAAAAACAAGAAGCAACAGCGAGTGAACTCAGTTTGCCTACACTTACCCGCTACGGGAGTATGGGAAGTTCGCAAGCCTTATCCGGAAACTGGCTTGCTGCTTTAGAATTAGCCGAAAAGCGAAAAAATCTTGGTTTGCGCTGGTTGCTACAAAACGTTTATGAACAAACTTTACCTGTTGCCTTCCTTTTCTCAGGTTATTTTAATCCAGAATACCCCAGGTAATCGTATACCTGTCTATCGGCAATTGCAAAATTTTGAAGATTGGCTAAAACAATGGAAGCAAGACAATTTAACTAATTGCCATAACGCCAAAAAGCAGGGGAACCCAAAGATGATGAAAATTTTTCAAATGTAATTTTTCTACAAAATAAGCTACCTCGTTTCATCGAATTGCCGCATTAACTCCCATCTGTGTAGCAATTAAGAAAGATGAAGAAAAAAATATGATTTTCGCAAAATAATTATTTGGCCATCACTAATGAAACTAGCACAATATCTTTGCTATCCCAGTCTGAACTTATTTCTGTTTCATCTAAAAGAAGGTTTGGGTGAAAGCAATCAAAAAATATTAGCAAATCACCATGTATTCTGGACTAATTTGCCTGCCGAAATCAAGGTTGATTTGGAAACAGAGTCAAGAACAAAAAACCCGGAATTTACCCGTCTATTAGAACTCACTCAAGGTAAAAAGACTTATCCCTTAAAAGTTGCCCAAATGAAGGGATTTAAAATAGGCGGTTATTATTATCCGGTTTTGTTAAACGATACTTACGGCTTATTGCTAGATATTTGTGTAGAGGAAAAGCAGAAGCCGATAGGAGTTCGTTGCTTTCCAGAACTTAAAGAAGTAATTTCCGACCGAAAAGGTGACTTAGGCAAAACTTGGATGATTTCCGGTTATTTACCAGATTCATCTGCTAGTCCCCAAGAAATTGCTGCGGCAAGTTATTATTATTTTACCGGGAAAGAATGGCAAGATGCCAAAGTTCATCCAGGTAAGTTTTTGGGTGCTGATATTTTTGAGGTTTGGCAGTCTTCCCCTGATTGGAAGAGTATCGAAGAAGATGAAGAGGAAAGAAATACTATCCTCATCATCATCTATCCCAATCAAAAAGTTATGGATGAAGCAAGCCGATTTTATGATTATTGGATTAATTTGTTATCCTGTCGTCACAAGATCCTTTGGGCTTATAATCAGAGCCGGATTTACAGCGAAAAATTGCAAAGGCAATTATCTCTGTTAAACGAGACAATTGAAGTGCTTAATCATTCTAAATTAGATTTAGCAACTTTAAAGAAAAACTTGGCTAGTTTTTCTAATTATGTCATTGAATTGGAACAATTAGAAACTCTCAATCAATCACTGGAAGTGAATTTATACAATTACCGAACTTGGGTAAGTAATATTTCTACTCGTGCCAGTCAAGTGGGGGAAACCAACCTGAAATTTTTAGAAGAATTAAATGAAGTTGTTACCCAACAGTATCAAAAGCAAATTCGCCAAGATTATAGTAGTTTCAAATCTGGTTTGCAAATTTTAGCTAGCTTGCGCGACACCATTAAAGGAATGGTAGAAATCGAGCAAGCAGAAAGCGATCGCCGAATTGAAAACTTAGTTGCTGCCGCAGGTATCGGTGTAGGAACAGCCTCCGCTGCCGCTTCAGCATCTTCCGCTTTAATCAAAGATTTCAGCCAATTTTACCCGATTAAATTAGACAGAAGATTACCAATTGCCGAACCACTTTCTAATTTAATCGTAGTTCTTTTATTTAGTATCGGTTTAGGTTTACTAACCGGGTGGTTAAGTTGGAAAATTTTACAACGCGATCGCGAATAAATTAGGATATGCGATCGCGTAAATATCGTTTTTGGTAAGGGCTTTAGTCCTTAGCTTAGACAGTGAGAGGACTGAAGTCCTCACGACAAACAAGGAAGATCGTCTATCCACAAAAAATGCAGGTATATATCTGCGTTCATCTGCGTTCATCTGTGGATATCTGCGGTAAAAAAAACCGTAAAATAGAAAATGTCGAATTCAAGCAACTACCATTTCTCACGCTGAAATTAACCTAACAGTTAACGAAACCAACAACTTCCTCAAAGAAAATCAGATCGATCGCCTAGACCGCTGGATATCTAGCAAACTAACCGAGCTTTCCCGTTCCCGCATTCAAAAACTGATCGAACAAGGATGGGTGAAAATCAATGGGGAAATTTGCCCTAGCAAAAATCGCATCGTTAAAGCAGGAGAAAACATTCACATTTCCATCCCTAACGCAGAAGTTAGTCAACTTCAAGCAGAAGAAATTCCCCTCGATATTCTTTACGAAGATGACCATTTGCTAATTATTAACAAACCTGCAGGATTAGTTGTTCACCCCGCTGCGGGACACGAAGCAGGTACTTTGGTTAATGCTTTGTTGGCCCATTGTCCCCTAGCAGAAATTGGTGGCGTCCAACGTCCCGGAATTGTCCACCGTTTGGACAAAGATACCACTGGGGCAATGGTAGTGGCCAAAACTGACCAAGCTTATCAAGACTTACAAGCACAACTAAAAGCCAAAACCGCCCGCCGGGAATACCTGGGTGTGGTTTACGGTTCTCCCAAAACAGAAAGCGGGACAATTAACCAACCGATCGGTCGCCATCCGGTCGATCGCAAAAAAATGGCTGTTGTCCCGGAAGAAAAAGGGGGACGTTCTGCGGTGACTCACTGGCAGGTCAAAGAACGCTTGGGTAACTACACCCTGATCCACTTCCAGCTAGAAACGGGACGTACCCATCAAATTCGCGTTCATAGTTTGTCTATGGGTCATCCCATCGTCGGTGACCCGGTTTACAGTTCGGGACGCGATGTGGGGGTCAACTTACCGGGTCAAGCACTCCATGCTTGGCAACTTACTTTGCAACATCCTATCTCTAGACAGATGATAAAAGCTACCGCACCTCTGCCATCTCACTTCATTACGCTTCTAGAAGTACTGCGTCGGCGGGTGGCCCAAGCAAATTCTTTTAGTTAGTTACATATCTTCATTAAACATTTCTTTACATCTCTACATACAAAAGCTATCGGCTAAAAACCGCTCGAAAGCTTGTAAATCAACTTAAAAGCTAATTTAAATACTTTCTTAAGAAATAATTAAACTAGCCGAACGAGATTGTTTTAAGTATAAATACCTTAAGTTTTGTAACAAAAAAAGGCTGATGTTAAGCTCTGCAAGCCTTATATATAAAGGATTTGATGCCTTAGTTTGTAGTATTTGAGCTAAATTAATAATTCGTAATAAACAAAGCTCTTACATCAGTGTATAAAAATAACCTGAAGGGACTCACAGGCAGTCAATCAAAGCCAGATAAACTGGTTAAGCAAGTTTGCCCGTTTCTCATAAAAGCGCCAAACTTTCTCAGATTTCTCACCTTCCCTTTAACAAAAGTTCCTTTCTCTGGAACAATGGGAAGGAGCAGTAGCTACGAAAAAAGCTTTGAGTAGCTGTCTGTGTAAAACCTGCTAGGCTGATTCAACAGTTTGAGTTGGCTGAACCGAGATACCTGTTTTAAAAACCGCACTCAACCAAAAAAATTAGGAGATTGAGTTCATGTTAGACGCATTCGCCAAGGTTGTTTCTCAGGCAGATGCCAAAGGTGAATTTCTGAGCTCTGCTCAGTTGGATGCTTTGACCGCTCTGGTACGCGATGGAAACAAGCGTTTGGACGTTGTTAACCGCATCACCAGCAACGCTTCCACCATCGTTACCAACGCTGCTCGCGCTCTGTTCGCAGAACAGCCTCAGCTGATTGCTCCTGGCGGTAACGCTTACACCAACCGTCGCATGGCTGCTTGCTTGCGCGACATGGAAATCATCCTCCGCTACGTTACCTACGCTATCCTGGCTGGTGACTCCAGCGTTCTGGATGACCGCTGCTTGAATGGCTTGCGCGAAACTTATCAAGCTCTGGGTACTCCCGGTTCTTCCGTAGCTGTTGGCGTTTCCAAGATGAAGGAAGCAGCCGTTGCGATCGCTAACGATCCTCAAGGCATTACCCAAGGTGATTGCAGTTCCTTGATTTCTGAAGTAGCTAGCTACTTCGATCGCGCTGCTGCTGCTGTTGCTTAATAACTGCCTTTAGTAGCCCGTAGGATAGTTTCTAAAAAGCTACTCTACCTGCGATTTTTCGCCAAATTTAGTTAGCAAACTTTAGAGATTCCGGAGATACCGAAAACATGAAGACCCCTATCACTGAAGCGATCGCCGCAGCCGATACCCAAGGCCGTTTCCTGAGCAACACCGAACTGCAAAGCGTTCGTGGCCGTTTAGAGCGTGCTACCGCTAGCATGGAAGCTGCTCGCGCTCTCACCAACAACGCTCAAAAGTTGATTGATGGCGCAGCCCAAGCTGTGTATCAAAAGTTCCCTTACACCACCCAAATGCAAGGCGCTAACTATGCCTCCACTTCTGAAGGCAAGTCCAAGTGCGCTCGCGACATCGGTTACTACCTGCGGATGGTTACCTACTGCTTAGTTGCTGGTGGTACAGGTCCAATGGATGAATACCTGATCGCTGGTTTGAGCGAAATCAACAGCGCTTTCGATTTGTCTCCTAGCTGGTACGTAGAAGCCCTCAAGTACGTCAAAGCTAACCACGGTTTGAGCGGTCAAGCTGCTAACGAAGCTAACACCTACATCGACTACGCGATCAACGCCCTGAGCTAATCGATCGCGATCGCCCGGAAGGGTATGCAGGTGCTGGTTCAAAAAGACTAGCAGTTGCTTATCTCTCCGGGCATTGTTGTATCTAAAGAGCTTCGTACCATTGTTGGGAGGATTTCAAAGTGGCGATCACAGCAGCAGCTTCCCGATTGGGAACTTCGGCTTTTAGCGAATCACCGAAAGTTGAACTACGGCCTTACGCCAGCAAAGAAGAAATCGAGAACGTAATTCGTGCGGTATACCGCCAAGTTCTCGGTAACGACTACATCATGGCATCCGAACGGCTCGTCAGTGCCGAATCTTTGTTGCGAGATGGCAACCTGACCGTCAAAGAATTCGTTCGCGCCGTAGCTAAATCAGAGCTATACAAAACCAAGTTTTTCTACAACAGTTTCCAAACCCGGTTGATCGAACTTAATTATAAGCATCTTCTGGGACGCGCTCCTTATGACGAATCGGAAGTGGTTTACCACCTCGATTTGTACGAAAACAAAGGTTACGACGCTGAAATAGATTCCTACATCGACTCGTTGGAATATCAAGCTAATTTCGGCGACAATATCGTACCTTACTATCGCGGTTTTGAATATCAAGCAGGCCAAAGAAGCGTAGGCTTCAATCGGATCTTCCGCTTGTACCGTGGTTATGCAAATAGCGATCGCTCTCAAGCAGAAGGCAATAACACTCGCCTCGCTCGCGATTTAGCTCGCAATCTCCCCAGCACGGTAGTCGAGCCTTCCGGTGCTAGCAACTGGTCTTACTACCGCGCTAGCAACGACGTTGCTCCTCGTAACTGCTTGGGCGGTTCCTATGGAGAAAGCGGTCGCGTTTACCGCATCGAAGTAGCTGGTATTCGTCAGCCCGGATATCCCGGCGTGCGTCGCAGCAGCACGGCATTCCTGGTGCCTTACGAAAACTTATCTAACAAGATGCAGCAAATTCTCCGCAGTGGCGGCAAAATCATCAGCGTCACCCCCGCATAGCATTTTAGATTTTAGATTTTAGATTTTAGATTGCCAATAAAATCTAAAGTCGGAAATTTGAAATCTGAAATTTCCATTACAGGAGGTATCAAAAACAATGCTTGGTCAAACCGCCATTGGAAGCGCTGCCAATACCCCCTCTGGTAGCCGTGTTTTTCGTTATGAAGTAGTTGGCTTACGCCAAAACGAAGAAAACGACAAAAATAACTACGCCATCCGTCGTAGTGGCAGCGTGTTTATCACCGTGCCATACAGCCGCATGAATGAAGAAATGCGGCGGATTGCCCGTCTTGGTGGCAAAATCGTCAACATTCAGTCGATGTCAGCTGAAGAAGCAGCGCAAGCACCTGCTAAGCCTGCTAAAGCTGCTAAATCGGCAGAATAATTAAGGGGATTTTTTACTAGATTCATGCAGGAGCCCAATCCTGAGGCATATGGCGAAGCCAATTCCCCGTCGCTAACGGTAGAGCAAGCGATCGCCAATTTAACTCACGAAGATTTAAGCCTCCGCTACTATGCCGCTTGGTGGCTGGGAAAATTCCAAGTCAAAACTCAAGCCGCAGTAAATGCTCTGATCGCCGCTTTAGAAGATGAAGCCGATCGCACCGAGTTAGGAGGATATCCCCTACGGCGCAATGCTGCCAGGGCTTTGGGAAAAATCGGAGATCGGCGTGCTGTACCCAGCCTGCTCAAGTGTTTGGAATGCTCCGACTATTACGTGCGAGAAGCAGCTGCTCAATCGCTGGGGATGTTGGCAAACCCAACTTGCATTCCAGTGTTGATGCAGCTGCTATCCGGTGGAGTAGAAGCAGCCGTGCAAGTACCGGGACAGCCGCACTTAGCACAACCCTACGAAGCGGCGATCGAAGCACTGGGATTGCTGGGTGCAAAAGAAGCAGTTCCTTTGATTCAACCCTTTTTAGAACACTCCGTAGAACGAGTGCGATACTCCGCCACGAGAGCTATGTACCAGTTGACAAAAGAGTCAACTTATGGAAACAGGCTCGTACAAGCTTTGTCGGGCAAAGATATTCAACTGCGCCGAGTTGCATTGTCTGACTTGGGTGCCATTGGTTATCTACCCGCCGCAGAAGCGATCGCGCAGTCGGCAGCAGAAAACAGCTTTAAACTAATTGCCCTCAAAGGCTTGCTCGAACATCAACTCGAACCCTCAGAAACGGATACTTTAAACGAGGGAGCCATTAGAGTGATGAACTTAATGGATACTCTCTTGTAGTTATTTGTCATTCGTGATTTGTGATTAGTTATTGGCGATAAATTCATCAATAGACAACTTGCAAAAATTGCAGTGAAAAATCAAAAACTACTACTTTTGCAACAAGTCTACAGCCAATGACCAATGACTAATGACCAATGACCAATGACCGATCGCTGATTCAAGCTGTTGAACAGGCCGATTCCCCCGCAAGCCTAATTGCAGCAGTACGTACCTTGGCAAACGCTCGTTTAGAAGCGGGAATTCCTACTTTAATCGCCGCCTTGGGTTACAACAATCCAGGAGCAGCATTAGCAGCTGTAGAGGGACTTATCCAAATGGGGTCATCAGCCGTACAACCCTTACTGGAAAAGCTAGACGGTTACAACTACGGCGCTAGAGCTTATGCCATCCGCGCCCTAGCTGCGATCGCAGATGTCCGCGCTTGCGACATCTTACTCACCGCTGCCATTAGCGATTTTGCCCCTAGCGTTCGTCGTGCTGCCGCCAAAGGAGTCGGAAACTTACACTGGCATCAGCTAAACACTGAGAAAATTCAACCAACCCAAGCCAAAGCATTTCAGACCCTTCAACAAGTCTGCCAAGATCCAGACTGGTCGATTCGCTACGCCGGGGTAGTTGGTTTACACTCACTAGCTAGTCAGTCTGCTTTCAAATCACAAATTCAGAATCACTTTCAACAGATGCTCGAATCAGAAACTGATCGAGCAGTTCGTGCTAGGGTTCAATTAGCAATTGTTGGTAGTTAATAATGATTTTTAGTTAGTAGTTTAATTCTACTCGCAACTATCAACTATCAAGTACCAATTACACCCAACTTAAACAATGCCAATTCCACTCCTGGAAATCACGCCAACTACTCAAAATCAGCGCGTAGAAGGTTACGAAGTTCCTGATGAAGACGATCCGATTACTTATCGGTTAACCAACACTTCATCAGATGCCGAAATCAACGAAATCATTTGGGCAGCTTATCGGCAAATCTTCAGCGAACAGCTAATCCTCAAAAGCCATCGTCAACTTTCCTTAGAATCCCTTTTACGGAATCGAGTCATTTCCGTCAGAGAATTCGTGCGCGGACTTGGCAAATCGGAAGTTTATCGCGACTTATTATGGAACACTAACTCTAACTATCGCTTAGTTGATATCAGCTTCAAGCGGTTTTTAGGACGTGCCACCTATAACAAAGACGAACAAATTGCTTGGTCGATTATCATCGCCACCAAAGGATTACATGGCTTTATCGATGCCATTGTAGATAGCGAAGAATATCTGCAAAACTTTGGCGATGACCTCGTACCCTATCAACGCCGCCGATTCAACGAACGTCCTTTTAATTTAGTTAATCCCCGTTACGGTGATTACTGGCGTACTCGCCAAATTCAGTTAGAAGGACGCAGCTATTATCAAGTGCGGACTTACGGCACGGGGACACCAGAAAAACAAGCAGTTCGCTCCGCCATTCCCGATAACTTCCTGGCAATGGCACGCAGCATCATCACGCCCCAAATTGATTTTCAACGTTACAAAGACCGGGCAATTAATCTAGCCAACAGTGCTAGCATTCCCGATATGACTCGCAAAGGAACAGCTGTTAAACCCGCCGTGAGTCGTACCGAAGTAGCCCTTCCCTATCGCTATGTTCCTTCCGATCCAAAAGCATAGTGATATTGTTCATTAGTCATTAGTCATTAGTTATCCTAAAACAACATAACAAATGACCAATGATCTATGACAAACGACAACTAACAATTAACCACAAAGCTCATGTCCATACCTTTACTTTCGTACAAACCTTCTTCCCAAAACCAACGAGTAGCGGGGTATGAAGTAGCTAACGAAGACACCCCCAGAATTTATCGCATTGAAGATTGCATCGACGATGGCGACATCCAAGAATTAATTTGGGCTGCCTATCGCCAAATCTTCAGCGAACACGAAATCCTCCAATCTTTTCGTCAAGTCGCATTAGAATCCCAAGTTAAAAATCGGGCGATTACCGTGCGGGATTTCATTCGCGGTTTAGCGAAATCAGAAGGTTTTTATCGCTTGGTAGTGGAAACCAATTCTAACTATCGCGTGGTCGAACTTTGCCTAAAACGCATTTTAGGTCGTTCGCCTTATAACAAGGATGAAGAAATTGCCTGGTCAATTAAAATTGCCACGGTTGGCATCCAAGGCTTTATCGACATCTTAGTTGATAGCGAAGAATATCAAACCAACTTTGGCGATAACACGGTACCTTACCAACGGCGTCGTTTTAAAGACCGTCCCTTTAACTTGGTGACTCCCCGCTACGCTGACTACTGGCGCAACAAGCAAGAGGAAGAACGCTATAAGTGGGGCGATATCCGCAACTTTATGGATATGGCCAAGTCGATCGAGATCAAACCCGTTGCTCAAAAAGTAAATGTTAGCACCGCTAACATCAAAATTCCTAACACAACAAGAGATAATAAGCCTGAAGGGACTTTGGTTTCCATCAACACTGTGGCAACTTTTCCCGCTCGCAAATAGTTGAAGGTAATGGAAAGGAAAACTAGTAACCTATTTTTCCCATACCGATACCTTTTTCCGTTCGCTTAGTTGTTCTTTAACCATATTAGGAGCTTTTTGCATGGCATTGCCGTTGCTTAATTACAAACCCTCATCCCAAAATCAGCGCGTAAAAAGTTTTGGGGTAGCGGATCTCAATGAAGATACGCCTTATATCTATCGCTTGGAAGATGCGGCTTCTCCATTTGAAGTTAAAGAACTAGTTTGGGCAGCTTATCGCCAAGTTTTCAGCGAACACGAAATCCTCAAATTCAACCGCCAAATTACTGTAGAAACCCGGTTTGCAAATCGTTCGATCACGGTGCGCGATTTAATTCGGGAATTGGCAAAATCTGAGGCTTTTTATCGTTTAGTTGTTTCTGTTAACAACAACTATCGCTTGGTTGAAATTTGTCTCAAGCGCTTCTTAGGTCGCGCACCTTACAATAAAGAGGAAGAAATCGCTTGGTCAATTGTTATTGCAACCAAAGGTTTCAATGGCTTTGTGGATGCACTCGTTGACAGCGATGAATACACCGCCGCATTTGGCGATTTTACCGTACCTTACCAACGCAAGCGGATGGAAGGTCGTCCTTACAATTTGGTGACTCCTCGCTACGGCGAAGATTTCCAAGAAAAAGCCGGCACCGTTACTACCGACTGGCGCTTTACCTTGGACAAATTCTACTCGCGCAAATTCCAAGAACGGCGTCTACCAGAAGGCGATCCTCGCAAGTTCAGCGGTTTGGCAGCAGCAGTTGGTGCTAAAGGCAATTACGCACAGCGTATTTCTGCCTTTGATATCGATTACATGAGCAAGGTTCCTCGTCGGGGCTAAAGCTCTGTCCTAATACAATTTAATTAATTTTTTGGCTTCAGCCTGTAACTGGGTCTGTTGCTTGGGAAGATAAATAGCTAATTAATTATTAGTTACTTTCAACCTAAGTAATTCAGACCCAGTTATTGTATGGTTAGGGACTAGGGGAAGAAGGGACTAGTAATCAGAGTTTCAACAATTAAGAATGCTTTAACCGCCTTGACGGTTGCTATATTTATAAAATATAAAATGACAGAGGATTTCAGTTACGTGAAGTACAGGATAGAAACCAGTTTTCAAGTACCTTATCTTGATATTTTCGCCTTTCTAGAAAAACGGCGATTCCAAGCATCACTGCTTGGGCTTCTTCTTTCTGGGATTTGATTTACTTGTGTAATCGTAAGAATGATGCCAGAAATTGTTTGAGAGAAACAGTAGTAAAATTTTTACTGTAGATAAATACATTGAAGGCAATAGCCTTGCCGTAGGCTACGCAGATAAGAAAGCTATTTTTTAGGGAAGCGATCCTATAGGAAGCAAATAGATAATCGGTAACTAGTAGTTGGTAGCGTATGAATATATTGTGTTTGCTCACCTACTACCTACTACCAGTCTCAACGACCATGAATAGCTACTGGTATTAATTACTTGAACTAGCAGCATCAGGAGTATTTTTTTGTCCGTTAGGAGGCGCGACGACTACACCTTTATCTGTAGCTCGTTGTTCGCGTTTTTTACGTTCTGCTTGGAGAGTATCCTCCATAATTAGCAGCGCTTGAGCCATTTTTTCCAAATTGCTGCGGTATAGTTCTAAATCTTTTTGTACCTTTTCAGCTGGTAAATTTAGGGCGCTACTAATCTGTTTAAGTGCTTCCGTTACCTGCTTAGTATCTTTTACAAATTCAGGTTCAGCGGTTTCTAGTAGAGTGAATAATCCGATCGCAAATAAGCGACTGTACTTAAATTTTGGATTATGGGCAATCGCTTTGAAGGTCGGCTGTAAATCGCCCGTATTAGCAAATTCTGCCTCTTGAGAGATACTATCAATCAAATCCTTAACCGATCGGCTTTTTGCCCAACCGTTCAACCATTGGGCGTCATCCCGATAACGTTGGGGATCGGTTTCGACTGACCTACAGAGGGCGTCAAAAATAGGATTTTTATCCGCTTCTGGGCGATAGCCTTGCATAAAGCGGTCAAAAGAAGTTACCACTCCCAGAGCATAAATAGGGTCGTAGTTAAAATCAACATTGACCGACAGTAGGTGCATTTCTACCATCAATTCTTCTACCACCCGTCGGTAAATCGTATTGATGGGACGAGTGTGAAGGCTATAGAAAGTTCGCTTGGTATCTGAAACAGTGCGGACGTTATTCACGGAAAGCATTTTAAAGAATAATTTAATTTTATTGTCTCGTTTCAGGGCGCATTTGCCAAGGCGATCGTCAAGACTGGGAAAACTGAGCAGTGAATAGTATCCGGTAAACGGCTATAACTGAATAATTGGTCAATCAACAATTACTCGATCGTGTTTTCTGAAGAATTAATCGCTTTAGCTAGCTACATGGCTGGTGAATTTGACAATCAAGCGCAAGCAATTGCCGATCCTGCTTGGTACGTACATCTTCGGCTTTGGCAGCGACCTGTACCTTTATTTTTAGAAGACAGCCTTACTTTATATGCAGAACAAGCTAATATTGTCAAGCTAGATCGTCCCTATCGTCCTCGAATTATTCGGTTAAAGCCTGCTCACGATTTCCCAACTTCCATCCAGGTGCAGTACTACATGATTAAAGATATTTCATCTATCAAAGGTGCAGGTAGCAAGCCAGCATTATTAAAAACTCTTACTCCCGATCGGATAGAACTATTACCAGACTGTGCTCTTACCGTTACCCAAGTTGGGAAAACCGAGGGCGGATATCGGTTTCAAGCCTTACTTCCAGCCAATAGCCGTTGCTGCTTTAGTTACGAAGGTCAGACTTATCAAGTTTCTCTGGGATTTGAAGCCAGTCCCGACGAATTCCTCAGTTATGACAAAGGAATTGAACCGGAAACTGGCAAAGCTCTGTGGGGAGCTATGATGGGGCCATTTCGCTTTCGGAAACGTCAAGATTTTTCTAGTGAACTGCCTATTTGACACTCCACCGCCGTAGAACGGCGGGGATTCTTAAGAGATAAAAATCCTTAAAGGGTTAGCCAAGAACCCGCTAGACACTTGCTCAAAACTGAGTCTGTGTTTACTTATTACACCTCATCGCAGCAAAGCGTCTTTGACTTGGGAATGATGAAACCCTGTATTAAGACGCAACGCTGTTGCGGGGAACACCTTCTAGAGCATCTTCCTCGGTTTCAAAGATTTCAAAAACCGAGTCCATCATAGTTACCTCAAATACAAGTCTGGCTTCTGGATGGACGTTACAAATGCGAAAACTCCCTTTTACCTTGTCAGCATCGCGCATTCCTGCTACCAAAGAAGTGAGGCCAGAGCTATCAATAAAATTAACCTGACCGAGATTGACTACTACATGACGACTAAGCTTAGAAATACACTCCTGTAACTTCAGTCTAAATTGCCATGCCGTAGTAATGTCTAAGCGACCGATCGGTGTCAAGACGATGACAGTGGTGCCGTCTTGGAGCGTATGAGTTTTTTGCTCGATATGAATCACTGCCCCTCCCCTTTTAATCTTAATAATCTACAGTTTCCGAACATAGCCTCAATCTAATTGCCAATAATTCAAACATAATTACTATGTCTATTTAAGCAACCTTAAGACTGAGGCTGGTTATTTTTGTACACCTGTGGGTTGGCTGGCAATAGTATTAATGATTTTTTTAACTATTGTCCACAGGCTAAGGTAGAATTAATACCTTTTAAAGCTTAGCTACTCATCTCCAGTAGTTTAACTCACACCTGCCCTGGAGCGGGAGTAGTCCAGTTAACCCAATCTTGGGGCTTTAGGAAAACCTCATATAATTGAGCTTCTGGTGTATTGGGTTCTGGTTGGTAACCATATTCCCAGCGTACTAAGGGAGGTAAAGACATCAAAATAGATTCTGTGCGACCGTTAGTTTGCAGACCAAAGATGGTTCCGCGATCGTAAACTAAGTTAAACTCTACATACCGACCCCGACGATAGAGTTGGAAATTACGTTCCCTTTCGCCATATTCAAGTTGCCGTCTTCGTTCCACGATCGGTAAGTAAGCAGGTAAAAAGGCATGACCGCAGTCTTGGGCGAAGGCAAATAAATCTTCCCAAGTACGTGGCTCTGGAGAACCGATGGATTTACTATAAACAGCTGCTAGCCCGTTCGCATCTGGCCCGCGATATAATTCTCCCCTACCATCTTGGTAATCAAAAAATATACCGCCGACACCCCGCGTTTCTTGACGGTGCTTCAAATAAAAATACTCATCGCACCAAAGTTTAAAGGCCGGGTAGTATTGGGGATGATGAGTATCACAAGCTTGTTTTAAAGTTTTGTGGAAATGGGCAGCATCCTCTGCAAATGGATAATAAGGGGTTAAATCTACACCGCCGCCAAACCACCAAACAGGACCGGCTTCAAAATAGCGATAGTTTAAATGGACTGTAGGGATATAGGGATTGCGGGGATGCAAAACCATTGAGGTGCCAGTAGCATAAAAACCATGTCCGGCAGCTTCGGGACGTTGTGCCAAAATCGAAGGAGGCAGTTGTTTTCCCCAAACTTCCGAGAAGTTAACGCCACCTTGTTCAAAAATACCTCCTTCACGGATGACGCGAGAACGACCACCGCCGCCTTCTTCTCGTTCCCAGGAGTCTTCTTTAAAATTACTAATCCCATCCAACTTTTCCAAAGCTTGGCAAATTTCGTCTTGCAACTGCTGCATGAATTGGCTGACCCTAGTTTTAGAATCAGTAGGTGGGTTCATTTTGGTTTGGGTTGCCTCAGAAGTGGAAAAAGCGGTCATAATTCAAAAAAGCCATTTAATTAGAGTGGAACAGAACATTAAATTGTCCGAGAGTCTTTAGATTAACTCGAATCGGGTCTTCCCGGATAAAGCATTTTCGCCGTACTTACATCATCGTCGGCGGTTGTTGACAAAAATCTTCTATAGGTGGATGTTATCCAATACACACTGGCCTATTATAGGCTGCTTTGGATGGTAACCACGGGAGGAGTGCCGTAATGCCTAAATTTTCCTCCAAATTTAACGATCGTTCCCCAGGGCGTTGGTATCGCTGCTCTCTAGGAAGGACTTATCAAGTCCTCAGTTCGGCTTCGGTAGATGCTTTGTGGCAAAAAGTAACGGATTTAGCGGATGTTTCCTGGCATCCTTTAATAGCGAGTACCAATGTTCCAAAGGGATTAGTTGCTAAACCGGGTTTGATTTATCAAGCCGTGACTCGTTCGATTCCGATTCCGATTCGGATTTTTGTCGAACAAGTACAACCTAAACAATTGTTAAGCGTGAGGATTCTCACGATCCCCGGAGTGGAAGAAAGAATTACTTACAAAGTGGAGTCTACTGTTTGTGGTACGGAAATTTCTTATTCGATTACTTTGCGCGGCTGGTTATCTCCTTTGATCTGGTCGCTGATTCGGCCTAGTGCAGCGCGAGTGGCTACCCAATTAGCTCATGCCGCAGAACAAAAGTCTTTATAGTCTTTATAAAACACGAATATTTAGGCTGAGCGGGCGATCGGATCTGGAGATGTGGGGAATCAGGTTGTTTTTCATTAACGCTAAGAATATGTTTTTCTCAAATTCTCCTTAGCTTAATAAGGAAAATTTTTTTCATATAGCTGTTTTTAGCTTGAGTGCGAATACAAATCAGAATCTCACAAGCGCTCTTCAAGCTAGGTGGAAAGAAACCTTTTCCATCCCAAGTAAACTGTCTATACTGACCCCCAGAAATTTCAGGTGAAAGCCAGACAAGCTGACGTTAAGATTTTATAAGATCAGTTTTTAAATTTCCCGTCACAGCTAGGGTAAACAACGCGATGTCCGACATTCTCAATGCCAACTCAATTTTAGAAGTACTGCGCCCGGTGCAAGACCCCGAACTTCGCAAGAGTTTGGTGGAATTAAACATGATTCGCAACATTAAGATTGAGGATGGCAAGGTCAGCTTTACCTTAGTGCTGACGACTCCTGCTTGTCCTTTGCGGGAATTTATTGTGGAGGATTGCCAGAAAGCAGTCCGGCAGTTATCTGGGGTAACGGACGTAGTGGTTGACGTGACCGCAGAAACACCCCAGCAAAAAGGATTGCCCGATCGCACTGGGATTGCTGGGGTGAAAAATATTTTGGCAGTCTCTAGTGGTAAAGGTGGCGTGGGCAAGAGTACCGTAGCGGTTAATATTGCGGTAGCTTTGGCTCAGTCGGGCGCGAAAGTAGGTTTGATCGATGCCGATATCTATGGCCCCAATGCACCAACTATGTTGGGATTGGCAGATGCCAAGGTCATGGTGCAACAAACTGAAAAAGGGGAAGTCCTACAGCCAGCTTTTAATCACGGTGTCAAACTGGTGTCGATGGGATTTTTGATCGATAAAGACCAGCCGGTGATTTGGCGCGGCCCGATGTTAAACGGGATTATCCGCCAGTTTCTCTATCAAGTTGAGTGGGGCGAGTTGGATTATCTGATCGTGGATATGCCTCCGGGTACGGGAGATGCCCAGTTGACTTTGGTGCAAGCCGTACCGATGGCTGGTGCGGTAATCGTGAGTACGCCCCAAAATGTGGCTTTGTTGGATTCTCGTAAGGGTTTAAAGATGTTCCAGCAAATGGGAGTGCCTGTTTTGGGAATTGTGGAAAATATGAGTTATTTCATTCCTCCAGATTTGCCCGATCGCCAATATGACATTTTTGGGTCTGGGGGTGGTGAAAAGACCGCTGCCGAACTGGGAGTACCTTTACTAGGTTGCGTTCCTCTGGAAATTAACCTGCGTGAAGGTGGCGATTGCGGTTTACCGATCGTAGTTGCCCAGCCAGACTCTGCCTCTGCCAAAGCCCTTAAAGAAATTGCTGGCCGAATTGCTGGCAAAGTTTCTGTAGCAGCACTAGCTTAATTGTTAATTGGTAGTTAGTAATTGGTAATTGGTGCTATTTTTTCTACACTATTACCGATTACCCATTCCCCCTTTCTCCCTCAAAGTATTTATGTTGAATTTCTTCAACCCTATTCGCTGGAAAGCTTGGATATTACCTTGGCAAGAATTAGATTGGTGGCTGTTATCTTTGATTTTGGGGCTTAGCTTCTTTGGCGGGATTATGATCCGC
Source organism: Leptolyngbyaceae cyanobacterium (assembly GCA_036703985.1). Classification (GTDB taxonomy): domain Bacteria; phylum Cyanobacteriota; class Cyanobacteriia; order Cyanobacteriales; family Aerosakkonemataceae; genus DATNQN01. The sequence goes on along the minus strand of DATNQN010000029.1, from coordinate 69,318 downwards.
AGCACAGAACTAGACCTGCCGGTAACAGATTGGTGGCAGCACTGGCTGATTAGCGGAATTGGTCTTGTTTTAGCACTAATTCTAGCTCGCTCCCGCTACGAAAACCTGATTCAATTGCATTGGCTCTTCTACGGTGCAACTAATGTTTTGCTAATAGCGGTGATGATACTGGGTTACAGTGCCAAAGGAGCGCAACGATGGATTAATGTCGGTGGTTTTAATTTTCAACCATCTGAATTTGCCAAATTAGCGGTGATTATTACCCTAGCTGCGGTTTTACATTCTAAAGGTGCTTCTACTATTCCATCGGTAGCAAAAGCTTTGGCAATCACAGCCGTCCCTTGGCTGTTAATTTTTATTCAGCCAGACCTGGGTACTGCTTTGGTATTTGGTGCGATCGTTCTCGGAATGCTTTATTGGGCTAATGCTAATCCTGGATGGTTGCTGCTGCTGGTTTCTCCGGTGATTTCCGCGATACTTTTTAATATCTATTTACCAGCATTTTTTGCTTGGGCAGCGTTGATGATGCTAGTTGGTTGGCGCACTATTCCTTGGCGTTGGTGGGGTGCGGCTGGGGGGTGTTTGATTAATGTAGTGGGTGGAGAACTAGGGCATATTTTCTGGGGATTGTTGAAAGAGTATCAAAAAAATCGATTGATTTTGTTTCTGGAACCAGAAAAAGACCCATTAGGAGGAGGATATCACTTAATTCAATCACGGATCGCGATCGGTTCCGGTCAATTATGGGGACGGGGGCTTCACCAAGGAACTCAAACTCAATTGCACTTCATCCCAGAACAGCATACCGATTTTATTTTCTCAGCGATTGGGGAAGAGTTAGGTTTTGTGGGCTGTTTAGCTGTAATGGTAGTTTTTTGGCTAATTTGCTGGCGTTTAGTAATCATTGCTGAGAATTCCAAGGATAATTTTGGTTCCCTATTAGCGATCGGAGTTTTAGCAATGATCGTGTTTCAAGTCATCGTGAATATTGGAATGACGATCGGCCTTGCACCAGTGACCGGGATTCCTCTACCGTGGGTTAGTTACGGGCGTTCGGCTTTGCTGACAAATTTTATTTCGCTGGGTATTGTAGAATCCGTAGCGAATTACCGACAGCGATTGAGATTTTAGATTTCCGCGATCGGTCATTGGCTAATAAATATTGCTCGATGATTCGTGTCAATAAATTTTTTTCACTTGTAAATTTTCACGATTAATCAACAAAGGAAACCACCATGATTTTACCCGGATCTCTGGTAAGAGTAAAAAATGAAGGCGATATTTATTACCGTTTTCAAGGATTAGTACAAAGAGTTAGCGATGGTAAAGCTGCCGTCCTTTTTGAAGGTGGTAACTGGGATAAACTAATTACTTTTCGTTTATCAGAATTAGAATTAGTAGAAGTTACCGCAGGCCGCAAAAAAGCTAAGTAGAAAATAGGTAATACCCATTACTTATTTAAGATAAGTTGGTTATTTGAGGAGAAAACTTAGTAGTCAGAATTCACGATTATGAATTCTGACTACTAAGTTTTTATTCAATACTCAAAAAAGAGTTCTCAATTTTACTTTAGACTTCATCAGTAGGATGGTATGGATCGACGCACATGGGCAGGGTGGGTTTTGATTAAAGTAAAACAGTTGTATATCAAACACTCTAACTAAACTCGTCCCGACAAATCTACCTTCGTTTTTTCACGCCTACCTACTTACTTTAGACTTTAGACTTCGATTATGCGTATTCCTCTTCCACAATTTACTCCTAGTCAGCGGCATCCAAATCACATTGCCGAAGTAATCGAAACTTCCACTACGGAATTTTTAGCGCAATGTTTAGAACCGGATAGTTTGAGTTTTCCACCGATGCCACCTTTTGGCAGTTGGGTAAGGGCGATCGATGAAGAGTCGGATAATCAAATTTATGCGGTAGTTTATTATGCTACTACTACGCCCATTGATTCCATACATCGAGCGCGGGCGTTAGGGATGACGCTGGCAGAATTGCGAGAGGAACAACCGCAAATTTTTGCGATGCTGAAAACGGAATTTCGGGCAGCAATTGTAGGATATCAAGCACCATCGCCAGGAATTCCCCTGATTTATCAGCACTTACCGCCCCGCCCTCCCCAAGTTCATCAAGCGGTTTATAGTTGCGAACCGGAAGAAGTGGTAAATTTTAGTGAAAAATATGATTTTTTACGAACTTTATTGCTAGTTAACGGCGCACCGATCGATGCTTTATGTGCGGCAGCGATCCGAGAAATTTATCAACTCCGAAAACACGATCGCACTTGGTTAATTAATGCCGGACGCAATTTAAGCATATTGCTTAAGGATGATTACGACCGATTAAGAATGATTTTAAGTCAAATCCATCCGTAGGTAGACAATTTTATCGGGCTTTACCAGCGATGCTCTGATGGAAGAACCTAATTTAGGATAACGCCTATCTTTAGTTTCCAGTCCCTTAGATATTGCTTTTTATGGAATCAGTTTTAGAAACTTTACACGAACCGATCGTTCCTTTTGCAGTTTTATTGTTAGTAATTTTATTCGTTCCTCCTCTATTTGAGAAGTTGCGTTTGCCAGGAATAGTCGGGTTATTGGTAGCAGGCGTAATATTAGGGCCAAACTTCTTAAAGATCCTGGAAACCAAGATGCCGACGATGCAGCTTCTCTCAGACATCGGACTAGTCTATCTGATGTTTGTGGCAGGACTAGAAGTTGATATGGAACAGTTCAAAAAAACCAAACATCGCTCGATTGGTTTTGGTACTTTTACTTTTTTAGTACCTCTAATTATGGGAATAATAGTAGGGCGAATTTTTGGTTTTGGCTGGAATGCTTCTATTTTGATCGGTTCTCTGTTTGCTTCTCATACGCTGTTAGCTTATCCAATTGTCAGCCGTTTAGGGGTAGTAAACAACGAAGCTGTTACCGTGACTATCGGTGCTACGATTTTCACTGATGTCGGTGCTTTGCTAGTTTTGGCAGTTTGTGTTGGTATTCATCAAGGTAACTTTACCATTGCCAAATTGATTACTTTATTGGTTTCCTTGACTATTTATTCTTTAATAGTTTTATTTGGTTTTGATTGGTTGGGTAAAGAATTTTTCCGCCGCAGTGGTGATGAGGAAGGAAATCAATTTTTGTTCGTGCTTTTGGTAGTATTTCTAGCAGCTTTGGGAGCGCAATTAATCGGAGTAGAAAAAATTGTCGGTGCTTTTCTGGCTGGTTTAGCAGTAAATGATGTAGTGGGAGAAGGGCCAGTTAAAGAAAAAGTAATTTTTGTCGGCAGCGTCTTATTCATCCCGATCTTTTTTGTGGATATGGGGCTGCTCATAGATATTCCTAGCTTTGTGAAGAGTCTTTCTTCAATTTGGTTAACGTTGGCAGTAGTAGGAGGTTTAATTAGTAGTAAATTTTTGGCAGCTTTGTTTGCTAAACTAACTTTTCGTTATCGGTGGCAGGAAATGCTGACTATGTGGTCGCTTTCCTTGCCTCAAGTAGCTGCTACTTTAGCAGCGACGTTAGTTGGTTATCGGACGCTCAATCCGGCGGGTGAAAGGCTTTTGAGTGAAGATGTCCTCAATAGCGTGATCGTTTTAATGTTGGTGACGGCTACTTTGGGCCCATTAATCACCAGTCGGGTGGCGGTGGGGCTACCGTTAATGGAAACTAGTTTCGAGGATAATATTACCGATAGTCAGGATGTAGAACTAGAAAAAGCAGCTAAAGCTGCTTATAAGGTAGTGGTTCCGGTTTATAATCCTCAAACTGAGCGGTATTTGATTGAATTGGCCAGTTTTCTGGCTCGACACGAGGGGGGTAAAATCGTGCCTTTAGCGATCGCGCAAGCACCCTACGCTCATATGGATTCCCCGGAAGTGGAAGCAGCTTACCAGCGAGGAGAAATGCTTTTAGCAATGGCATCTCAACTAAGCTTAGAATTAGGCGTTCCTGCAGAACCTTTGCTGCGAATTGATGATGATATTCCCCAAGCGATCAGTCGCGCTAGCCGCGAACAAAATGCTAATTTAATCGTGATGGGATGGGGTCAGCGTACTGGTTTGCGGGCGCGTTTGTTCGGAAACGTCATCGATAGCGTGTTGTGGGCGTCCCACTGTCCGGTAGCTGTAACGCGCCTGCTCAACTCACCGATGGATATTCACCGTATTTTAGTGCCGATCGAAAATTTAACGCCTAATGCAGTGCGTCCGGTGGGTTTTGCCAAAATTTTGGCAGAAGATAGTGAAAAGCAGGTGACTTTGTTGCACGTATGCTCGCGCAGAACTTCTGCTAGTAAAATTGCTTGGACTCGTTCTCAGTTAGCGCTGTTGGCTTCTAAATGGATACCGGAAAATAACTTTGAAATTCAAATTACGCCTGATGATAATGTGGCTAGAGCGATTCTCAATGCAGCTAAAAGCTCTGATTTAGTAGTATGGCACTCCAAACGCCGGAGAACCGCAGGTGGTTTAGCAATTAGCGATGTAACTACCGAGTTGATCAAGCAACTCAATTGTTCGTTAGTGATGCTGGGAGAACCTCTCAGAATCGCGTCTCCTCATCCATCAGTATCTCGCGATCGACCTAATTCTAGTCAGTTACGTTAGTTTTTTGGATTAATCATCGGTCAATCGATTTTAAATTTGAGATTTTAACGTCAGAAGAGAAGGTTTCAAAATTTGAGATTTAAAAATTTTTAATTGATTGCGATCTTTACGATCGGGACGGAAACCAAAAACTTAAAATCGGTTGCCCGATGATTTTTATTTTCGTGGCGGTAACTGAGAAGGTGAGACAACCTTAATAATTAGTTCTCACTCTAAAGGAAAAAACTATTACATTAGCAGTTACCAGCCGGAAAACTAGCATCAGTTATGTGAAAAAAAGATAGTGCGACTGATTAACTCAGTTAAGCGATCGCATAAGCTTAAAGGCACTAATTTTTCGCTGAAACGGCGAAAAATTAACTATTAAGACGGATTAGTAAGCCTCTGCTCGCCCATCGAGCGGCTCTAATAACCCACAAAATTAGATTAAAATTTTCCTCCATGTTCAAAACTTTCAATTACGGCATAACAGATGTAAGAACCTGCCATTAGTACAATTGCTGAAACCAAATAGGCAACTGCCAACATCTGAAGACCGCTGCCAAAAGAAATATAGGTAGTCATGAATGGGCCTCCTTAACCTGATCCTGTATTTATTATTCCCTGATTTGAACCAATTTTTAACTACTGATTTCTGGTGATTTTTTCTCCATCAATAGGCACAGATTTTAAATATGTATCAATGTTTTACACTATTTATTCATTTACCATTGATTAAAACCAATGGTACGGTTTGAATAAGGCCAAAAACTACCCAGACTAAAAGAACCAAGCTTTTGTCAGGTAGGTTAGTGGAGTGTAACGCATCACAAATCGATCCTGATTACCAATAATTACTTAATTTGGTGATATAATTAAAAACTATTTTTTAATACTGCTCTACGGTACAAATACAGGTAAAGCTTTTGGAATCGCTCTAAATTTAGCAGGCGTAAAAGTTGTTAATTCTCCATCAGTATCGATCGCATAAGGTTTAGAAGTATATATTTCCATTTCTTGACCTTGGAGAGTAAGAACGCCACGACCTGCTTTACCTCGCATCATCGCAGGTAAAAGAGCAATTAATTCCCACCAGTGATGAGTTTGCAAGGTATATAAGTCAAGCCTTTCGTCATCTATGGTGGCATCTTCAGCTACGATTAAGCCACTGCCATAATAACGACCGTTACATACGGTGATTTGAAAAGTTTTAATCGGAATAGACTGATTATGACAACGAATTTCTGCTTTTAAAGGTCGAGCTTGTAAAAGTACTTGCAAAGCAACTATTGCATAAGCTAGCACTCCCCAGCGACGCTTCCAAGTTTTTTTTACTCGCTGATTAATTTGAGTGCTTAACCCCAATCCAGCTACGTTAAAAAAATAATTACCATTTACCCAACCCAAGTCAATCAAACGAATTTTTCCACCAGCGATAATTTGACAAGCTGCGGGGAGAGACTGGGGAATATTCAAATTTCTCGCTAAATTATTGGCAGTTCCCGATGGCAGTATACCTAATGGTAATTTGGTTTCTAGCAATCCTTCGATCGCAGCATTAACCGTACCATCTCCGCTACCAATTATTACTAGGTCAATCTGTTTATGGTAATGGCGGATAATTTGAGGCAATTTTTGGGGATTTTCAGCAGATTCTTCCAATAAATCGAACCCTAATCCTTTTAGGCACTCGATCGCTTCGATTCGAGTTTCTTTTCCCTTTCTAGCGTGGGGATTTACTAACAGCAATGCTCGTTTGCTCATAAAATAATCCTGTTTGGCTGAGCTTAACCTATTTTTAGGTATTGCTAATTAGCATGACAGAAATATAATTTGATGTCTGATATTATTTTCCGATCTGAGCAAGTAAAAGAGCAGGTTAGGAAGAGGGGTAAAGAGCAGGCAAAAGAGAGAATTAATTTTCATCCTTAGGTTCCTCATCTTTCGCCACCAAAGGGGTAAATTAACCTAAATAACTGCTATGACAATGTTTTTGTAGTAATTTACCGTTTGCATCTACACTAAAATCTTTACCAGGCACTAAACCTTTAGCAATTAACCTTTTATAAGTATTTACTGACATTATTTTTCTGATTTCCTGTTTAATATCGATCGGTATGATATTTTCTACCGTCCAAAAAAATAACTCTCCATCAAACCAGATCAAACGCTCAAGACTAATCAGGAGCAATCCCGCCAACTCCTCAATACTCATCTGAGTTTTTAAGTCTGCGATAATATCTGAAGCAATCTGCCTATTACGGGTCATTATACCCATCGTTACTTTTGCAATCTGCTGTTCCAACTCTAATGGATTCATCCTTGCTACCTTCGTCAATTAATACCAGCCTTAGTTTTGGGGTGGGAAAAAAAGGCTGTTCTGCCAAGTATACCCAAAGGTGGATGGTAATATATCTCAGGGGGGAAGCTTAGGAAAAAATTTTTTATATATTACCGTAAGCAAGGAAAATACCTGCTTCTGATTAGCAATGCTTCTAATCTTGCCCTAATCTTGCCCTAGCAAGGAAGTTAAGCCGATCGAGTGGAAACGAAAAGGGTTTTTATCGCCAAATTCTAGCCTTACTAGAGAAAATGCTTTTTGTCAACAGCGCATAACAGGAAAAAGATCGAACTCCTGTTTAGTCCGATCGTCTTTTTGGCTTTGCTTCATATTAGAATAGACCAAATAGTTGCTGGAGCTAGGGGCAATAAAAATGAAAGCTTTAGCTAAGCTTGATGAAGTCATCAGAAATTTACAACAAGATGAAAATTCAACTCGGATCAAAAAGCTAATATTTGGGGCTTGTTTTAACACTTGGGAAAACGACCTCAATAGGTTAGAAGCTTTTCAGCTTAAAGATTTACTACAAAAATTAGTAGAATTAAACCCAAGTATAGAGAATTTAAAAATTTCTTTAAATAAAGTAGTACAAACTTTAAATAAACCAGGAGAATATGGCCTGATTGCCAACGTAATTATTAATTACATGGAGAAGTTATATGAAAATACTTACCAACCAACTCAAATAGCATCAAATCAACCTAATTACTCGGGATTAGCAGCGCAATCAGTTGCCAATCAAACTTGGGCAGTAGAACTGAATACCAACGCTCGTCCAAATAACCCTCCCTACGATTTATTTGAAATGCGATTAGAAATTATGAGGTATACAAATCCACTGCGAGCTAAAATATTAATATTTTCTACTTTGTATCAGCAACTTGATATTAACGAAAAAGATTTGTTAATAATTAGAGCGCACGAGTTAGATGATTTATTGCTGAAGTTATTTTACTTTTGCCAAACTATTACAGAAATGGATGCACGTCTGAGTAGCACGGCTAGATGTTTATTTGAAGCAGATGAAAATTATCAAGCAGCTAGTGCGATCGTGCAAGCAATGAAACCATTTTACGCTAATCGTCAACCGGGAATGTATCCCATGCCAGTATTAGATCGTCCAAATACAGATATTAATTTATCCGTAGCTTCTAACGAACCACCCAAAACAAATAATTTCCTAGCTGATGAAGGTGATAGTACCCATCAAGTCCGCTAAATAAACAATTAGATTTGATAAGTAGGATTATATATGAATAGTAATGAACTGAAAAAGCGTTATGCAGATGGACAAATAAATTTTAATGGTGCGAAATTAAGCGGTATAAATTTATTTGGTGCTGATTTAATAGGGATTTCTTTATCACAAGCAGACCTCCAAAATTCTAGTTTAGTTTTTGCCTATTTAAATCGGGCAAACCTCCGAAAATCTAATTTAATGCGTAGTAGATTGTGTGGGGCAAATTTAAGCCAAGCTAGTTTAACTTCTGCCAATTTACACAATGCGGACTTGCACGGCGCAACTTTACAAGGCGCTGATTTACGCGGAACTGATATCACTTTAGCAAATCTTTTAGATGCTAACTTAATTGATGCGGATTTACGAGGGGCCAATTTAAGTGGTGCTAATTTAACTGGTGCTTGTTTGCGCGGCGCTAATTTGCGTGAAGAAACGAGAATATACACGGCTAATTTGCGAGGAGCTAATCTTTGTAAAGCTGATTTGCGAGGAGCGAATTTAACTGGTGCTGATTTAGCCAAAGTAAATTTGAGCGGTGCGAATTTAAGCGAAGCTACCTTGCGAGAAGCCGATTTGCGAGGTGCAGATTTATCGGGCGCAAATTTGAGTAATGCTTATCTTAGTGAAGCTAATTTAACCCAAGCAAATCTTCGGGGGGCAAATATGGCTAACATCAAGTTGGAAAGGGCTAAATTGATTGAAGCCGATATGATGAGCGTGAATTTGCGAGGTTCTTTATTAGCTGATGCTAAGTTGAATAAAGCGCTTTTGAGTAAAGCAGATTTGAGAGATTGTCGTTTAGTAAGAACTGATTTAAGTAGGGCTAATCTGACGGAAGCCAATTTAAGTAATTCTGATTTAGTTGAAGCATATTTGGCTAGAACAAATTTAACTAACGCTATTTTAATTAAAGTTAATTTTGCTAGGGCTGAGTTGAGTAGTGCTTATTTGACTGGCGCAACATTGACTGGCGCAACGATGCCTGACGGAACGATTCATAGTTAAGGTAAGTATGATGGTGCGTTACGCTTAAGCTAACGCATCCTACTTATATTCGAGGGTACAAATAACATTCGTCTCGTTACCAGGTTTCTGCGTAGTAACGTAGATATTGAGGCTCTGCCTCCTATATCATAAAGAGGCAGAGCCTCCACGCACAACATAGAACCTGGGAAAAAGCAAAAATAGTAGTAGCAGGTAAGGAATATTTAAGTATTTATTCTCTTTTGCTGTAATAAATAAATTAGAGAAAATAAGTTTAATTATTTAGAATTTAACAATATGTCCGAGCAAAAATTTGATTTGGCTTCTCTGGCGGCGAAAATTGAAAAGCTGGAACAAGAGCAAAGTGCTTTTAAACAACATTTATTAAAACTGAAACGCTTGTTAGATAATTTAATAGAAGAATTTAAGAATCGCCCTGAATTACAGCAGTTAGAAAGTTTGCAGCGAGAGTTTGAGGAATTGCGAAATAGTGTTAATGGAGGGGCGGGTGCGAGTAATGTTATCAATACATCTAAAACTGAAGAGAGCGTTTCGGTTAATCCTGACGATGAATTGGATAGGATAAATCGGGAACTGGAAAGAATCGATCGCAAATTACGAGAAGAACAAATAAAGCAGTCATTATCTAACAAGAGTCAATCATCTTTAGCAGCTTCTACTGATACGAAAGTTGTGAATATTCAACCTATTAGTGAAGAAGTTGTTGCTAATGTTGTAAGTAACGCTAATTTAGCAGTAGATGAAAATGAGAATATTAGCGATTCGACTGAAAATAGTGAAGAACCAGTAATGAATGTTGAAGAATTTTTGAAGCGTTATAAGGAGGGAGAACGAGACTTTACGGGAATTAATCTGGCTGGAGTGGATTTAAGTGGAAAGTCTCTAGTGGGGATCAATTTAAATGGGGCTAATTTACAAGGGTCTAATTTGATTGAAACAGATTTGAATGACGCATGGTTAATTGAAGTTAATTTTAGTAATGCAAATTTAACTAAAGCAAAGTTACAACGTACAAAACTGCTGGATACAAATCTAAGCAAAGCAAATTTGACAGAGACAAGTTTTTATGGTGCTAACTTAACTGGGGCTGATTTAAGTGGAGCGAATCTTTCTAGTGCTAGGTTAGAAAGCACTAATTTAACTACAGCTAATTTAAGTGGCTCAAACCTAACTAAGACCTATTTAGTTGGGGCTAATTTAACTACATCAACCCTAACCAGTGCTAACTTAAGCGGCGCTGATTTAAGGAGTGCTAATTTAAATGGTGCAGATTTGTATAAAGCTAAACTAACCCAAGCAAATTTAAGCTCTACCAACCTAAGTGGTGCTAACTTATCTGAGGTAAGTTTGGTAGGAGTAAACTTTAATGGAGCAAATTTGAGCGGCGTAAACTTGAGTGGTGTAAATATCTGCGGAGGAAGTTTTTCCTCTAGTAATTTGAGTAATGCAAATTTAACTTCAACAGACCTTCGGGGCGCAAATTTAAGTTATGCGAACTTAGAAAAAGCTAATTTAAAAGCAGCAAAAGTAACTGGCGTCAACCTGGAAAATGCAAAGCTATCTGGTGCTATCATGCCTGATGGTACGACTCACGAATAAAGCTCAAACTTGATATTTAGTAGGTTGGGTTGAGGAACGGAACCCAACATTCAACAGGTATTTGTTGGGTTTCGCTATCGCTCAACCCAACCTACAAATCTCAAAACCCAATTAGTATGGTGGTGCGTTACGCTGTCGCTAACGCACCCTACGAATTATGGATAAATTACTCTTGGGGGTGGTGGTGGGTTATCTAAATTTAAGGATACAAAATATCTGCTATAAACAACAGAATAAGGTTTCCACGCGGGATACCAATAAACATCTTGAATTACTGCTTTATTATCATTATTTTCTGGCCATTGAAAGCTAACTAATGAGATATTGCCGGAACCGATTACTTCTTCTCCTTCTTGAAACCAGCGATTGCGCCAAAGTAAGGAAACAATATCTTTTAAGTTATTTGAATGAGAATAGTTAACAAATATCTGCTTTTTTTGCCAATTTGGTTCTTGAGATTTTTGCCGTTTTATCCATTCAATGCGGTAACGCCAATCAGGTAAAGATTGAATATCTTTGATGGCAATTTTCCAAGCTACTTGATGATTACCAAGCATATAACCAATTTGGCGAACGAGTGGTTTTTTTTCTGGTAGTTGTACGTCTAAGGTACGTACTTTTTCTTGGATGATTTGAATTTCTATTAAGTGCGGTGATTTGTTCCATCCTGCCCAATATTGGGGCTGTTCTGGGAAAAGAGATTTAGCTTTTGTGTGGGCGATTTGGGTGGAAAGTTCGGCATTTTTGAAAGCACTGGAAGTTAGCTGGGCGAGGACATGGGATGATTCGGGGGTATTGCTACTACTACTTGATTCGCCAAAATGAGAGTTACACCAATAACTGAGGCGAACGGCTGCGCTGTAGTGGATATCGCCGGAAAGGATGATTACGCGATCGCGATTTTTAAACATTTCCGCTAACAGCATAGAAAAAGCTGCTTCGTGAAAATTCCACGAGTCCCCCGCATCGCTATTAAAAACTCTTCCTTTCTCTAAATCTGTTTCTTGAACTATATCAATAATCCGCAAACTAACTAAATTAGTTGGTACGACAATTAAAGTTACTTTGCTATCCGTATTTTCTTGTTCTTGCAAAGGTTGCTTGATTTGTTTTTCAAAAGCAATATGACTTAATAACATTGGCGGTTCGGTGGTTTTATCGTCACCTTTGGCATAGCCTCGCCAAGTGCGCGTATCCAGAACGATTACTTCATGTTTAAAACTTCTAATTGTATAATACCAAGCTATCGGTTGAATTTCATCTACGTAATTTCGCTCTAAAATTAAATGATCTTCATCTTCTTCAAATTTAGGTAATTTTGTTTGAGGATTTAAATCTGGTATACCTAAATACTTGGCTAATTTGTCCCAAGCAACGATATCCTTGCCATCTGATAAATACCATTTTTCTGCATTCTTTAATAATGCTTCTCCCAATTGCTCTTTTTGAAATTTTTCGGGAGTATTTCCCCAAGCTTGGAATATAGCATAAGCTAATAAACCATTTTGCAAAGTTCGCCTACCAAGCGGTTTAGATATCACTCGATTACACCACTCTCGATTGAGATACCAATCATCGCTGATATCATGATCGTCACAAATCATGTAAGTAGGAACGTTCGCTAAAGAACGCCTGACCCTCCACAAATCACGCCCAAAGCCTTGCACGATAAACGCTTCCTTTTCCCATAATTTATCCGGCTGAAAATTAGGATGAACATCTTTGGGTTTGGGTAGTTCTTGTGGCCAAAGAACGGGTGACCAGACAAACAAATACATAGCATAATATTCACCTAAACCAAACAAATGGCTTTTAGCTTTTTCAGGTTTATTAATTAACATAGCAGTGAAACCGCCGTAATCTCTGGCTAGATCGCTGCGTTGTCCCGGTTTTAGTTCGCTTGGATTCAAATAGCGATCGCTATCTATCAAATGTTCTTTAAGCGGTAACTTTTCTTGCCAACCTAATAGGGTGTCTCCAGCATCTGTCAGCGCCCAAAGCAACGCATCTGCCACATCATCGCCGTAAATTTGATCTCCGGTCAAAAAAAGTTGCTGAGGTCGATCGTTTGCGCGATCGGCAGTATCCAAAATCAAATCATCTAATATAGTTAAAGCATCTTTTCCACCACCATGCGGTTTACGACAAGAACCATGTACGATTTTCAAATTATTTAAATCGTCTGGCGGCATGGCAAAGGTAGGTAATTGATGGTTGAAATAGCTAATGTTAGCATTAGGAAAATCAGGTTCAGAAATTAAAGCTTGTAAAAGCTCGCAATTGTCGAATTCTATATTGTAAGCATAAATTTGTGCGGGCTGTAAACGATCGGATTTACTCGGTTTGGCGGTTACTGCAACTACGTGCAGATATTTGCCTATTTGAACGGTAAAACGATTACCAATTAGTATTTCGCGATCGAGAATTTCACCTTTACCTTCATGGGTAGAGTAAACTTTCAGAGTAACTTTGCTCGCTTCTTTTAACGCCACCCAGACGGTAACTCCATCTGGATCTGTACGCCGTAAAATAGGCCCTGCCAGAATCATTGGTAGATGATTAATGCGGTGATTTAAGGGCATCCATGACATAAAATTAAGCCTCCCTCCTTAACCGTAAAATAATCTAAAAGCAAAAACTGACTTTAATATACCTGTCGATCGGGGGTTGTAGCGGAAAATTTAACTGTTAAATTCTCCTATTTGAGAAATAAGCCGTAAGACACATGAATTTTATGCTCGCTCGATGGAACTTTGTATTAGATTTAGCAAGGAAAATTTAAGTATGCCTTATCAAAAACTGGCAGATTTACCAGATGCCGTCAAAGATCGCCTACCCAAACACGCCCAAGAAATCTTTATGGCATCCTTTAACAGCGCTTGTGAAGAGTACGACGAGGAAGAAACAGCTTTTAAAGTGGCATGGAGTGCTGTAAAGCACAAATATGAAAAAGGCGAGGATGGCAACTGGCACAAAAAGCCAGAATAACAAGAGTCTCAGTATATATTTCCCACCTTGTTTTGTAGCAAATTGCAACAATAGCCTGTTCCAATACTGAACTGAATGCAAAATAGTTTTGGGTAAATCTATACCCAAAATGGATTAGTTGTATTGGAGATTACGATGTCTGAACCCACTCGCCGTGCTTTACCGTTGATTTTAATTCGAGGTTTTGGTGGTTTCGATACTGCTGATGAGAAAAAGAATGCTTACCAAGGATTTACGGAAGGCACGGTTTATCCGCAAAAACAAGGAGAAAATTATATCTACGAAGGTTTAATCCTGCGGTTTATGAAATCCAATTGGAAGTACCAAGACGCTACTAACGTGGTTGGTTATTATAGCAAAATCATAGACCGAGAACCAATATTGCCAGATAAACTCAAGCGTTCAACGAATACAAATATTGTCAAAAAATTTACGCGCTTGCAGGAACTAGGGTATTTTTCTCAGGATAAAATAATTATCGATCCTGCGATGGCGTTACACTTACTGGAAACCACCCAAGATCCGCTACGTTCTATTTGGGTATTTCGTTACTATGATTTAGACGATCGCGTTTACGAAACTTATGGAAAAGCACTTGTACGCTTGATTGATTTTATCATTGAATTGACAGGGATGACCACCAATTTTCAACCAAAAGTTAATATAATTGCCCATTCTATGGGCGGACTTTTAGTACAAGAAGCAGTGCAACGGACTTACCCCAACCAAAAGAGAAAAGCAGAAGATTACATTAATAAAATAGTTACTCTCGGTACACCACACCAGGGTGTTAGTTTCCAACTTCTTCAAAATTGGTTAAATATTGCTGCTGCTGAAGACTTTAAGCATTTTAATCCCAGTTTTATGGCAGATGAAAAAAATCCTATTTCCTATAAACATTTCCATAAATACTTCCCATTACATCGATTGCTAACCATTGTAGGAACTAATTATCGCACCTACAATAACGCAGTTTCTTCTCGACTAAATCGTATGGTTTCCTTATTAGAAGAATTTGGGCCAAGCTACAACCGCAGCGATGGTTTAGTAAAACATAATGCCGCACAAATTCCCAGTTCTGTACGCACTTTTATCCATAAATGTCATGGTGGCCCAGATTCGATTTTAACTTCGCGAGAAACTTTTGAAATCGCCACTCGTTTCTTTTTCGGTAACGTGCGAACTCGTTTACGATTAGTGCAAGGAAAGGTTACTCGCGGTAAAGATTTCTTTGGAAAAAGCGAGTTTTATTTAGGTGTTTGCATCAAACCTCGTCGGGTAGACTTTGAGCTTTTTCACCAAAGTAAAGAAGCGGAAAATTGCTATGGGCCTTTCACTAAATTTAATCCATTAGATAAAAATATTAACTTTAGCGAAAACAATCAAGAATTAGCTTTTCCTTGGGGTGACGATCGCAAATTAATTTGGGAAGGTTATTTAGACGTGACGCCAATTCTTGAAGATGAAAGTATCACTACTAAAGATATGGTGATGCGACTAGATTTTTACGTAGGAGAACGGGATTTATATGGCATTGGTTTTTCAGATAATATGATTTTCCGAAAACAATACTATATCCGCGCTTTATTACCAACCAAAACTCAACCTAGCTTAATATTATATCTCCATGCAGATGAGCGATTTGCTGTTCCCAATTTCCAACCTTCACAAGAAGAAAAAATTCCTTATATTAATGGAGGATGGGAATTTAATGTTAGCGGTACGGGTTTTGAAGGAACTTTTCGGATTGAGGTAGATAAAGTTCCCGAAGATGGAGAAGCAGTACCTTTTGTGGGAAGTTGAAACGTTATCCTACTTGTGTTCTTCCACAGAAGAAAGTAAAATTTATTCCTCCTCTTTGTAGAACGGAGAGGAGGATTGGTAATTAAAGTGTTACCAAATTGCTACAGTAATAATCACAAAACCTATAAATATCTAACCAATGACATCCGAATTCAACTTTTTTCAACACTGGTATCCTATTTCACCAATTGAAGACCTCGATGTAAACAAACCAACGCCAGTAACTATTTTAGGAATGCGTTTGGTAATTTGGAAACCCAACTCATCAGATACTTTTAGTGTATTTTTAGACCAATGTCCCCATCGGTTAGCACCGTTGAGCGAAGGACGGATAGATGATAAAACGGGTAATTTGATGTGCAGCTATCACGGTTGGGAATTCAATGCTGAAGGAATTTGTACCCGCATTCCCCAATCAGAAAGTCCAGAATTGGTGGCAGAAAAGCAAAAATATTTGTGTGCGACAGCCCTACCAACTCGTCAGGAACAGGATTTATTATGGGTATGGCCGGATGTTAATTCAACTGCCCTAGCAGAATCAGTTCCGTTACCGTTATCGCCGCAAATAGATGCCAGTAAAGGATTTGTTTGGTCTTCCTTTGTGAGAGATTTGGAGTACGATTGGCAAACGCTAGTAGAGAATGTAGCTGACCCCAGCCACGTAGCTTTTGCTCATCATGGAGTACAGGGAAATCGAGAAAAAGCTAGACCAATTCCCATTAAAATCGCTGAATCTACTCCTAACTTAATTACTGCTACAACTAGCATGGGTTCGATTACTTTTGAACCGCCTTGTCGGTTAGAGTATGCAATTAAATTTGGTGAAACAAAGCAAGCTGGTTTAATTACTTATTGTATACCTACAACTCCTGGTAAATCTAGAATTGTTGCCCATTTTTCGCGTAATTTTGCCAAAAAGTTATCTAAATTAACTCCCCGTTGGTGGGATCATATTACCAATCGCAATGCTGTGTTAGATGGAGATATGATTTTACTCCAACAGCAAGAGTATTTTTTACAACAAAAAAAACAGAAGGAGAACTGGCAAACGGCATATAAACTACCGACAAGTGCCGATCGTTTCGTAATAGAGTTTCGTAGATGGTTCGATAAGTATTCTGCTGGAAAGTTACCTTGGGATGAAGTAGGAATTGCTGTTCAAGAAAAACAAGAAATCTCAGATAATCGTCAGGTTGTGCTTGACCGATATAGGCAGCATACCCAGCACTGCCAAAGCTGCCGCACGGCGCTTTCCAGAATAAAACTTATGCAAATTTTATTGTTAGGGTATGTAGCGGTTAGCGTTCCATCGGTAGCGGTATTGCCGGATGCAATTAGGTTAAAATTTGGGTTGCCTTTGATAGTGCTAGTTTTATTGAGTTTAGGGGTTTATAGTTGGTTGAAGTTTTGGTTGGAACCGAAGTTTTATTTTGTGGATTACGTACACGCGAAAAGGTAATGATGGTTAGTTGAGTCGTGTAATTTATTGCGATTGATTTAAACAGATAAACATAGATGTAAATTGAGATTACTGGGAATTAATTATAGAAACCGGTTTTTTTGAACCCGGTTTCTTTTGTACGTAATTATCATTCAGATTGCAATTAAAAATATTCTTGTTCGTTAATGGCTTTCAAAACTTGCAATAACTTGGTTGCGCTTTCATTTTAGGTTCGCCAATTAGTCATGATTTAAAAACCCGGTTTCTTGAAAAACTTGGGTTTTTAAACGACTAACTAACAATCAAGTTGTTCAGTAATTGCTTTGCCGATTTCAATGGAAGCAGTCGCTGCTGGGGAAGGTGCATTACAAACATTGATGATATTCTGCCCTTTCACGATTAAAAAATCATCTACTAATAAACCATCATCTTTTAAAGCTTGGGCGCGAACTCCGGCGTGAGTGGGAATTAAATCATTTGCTTGAACTTCGGGAATTAGCTTTTGTAAACTTTGGACGAATATCGTTTTACTAAAAGAGCGAATAATTTCTTGTATTCCTTCGCTATAGTATTTAGCGGCTAATTTCCATAACCCTGGATAAGTAATAATTTCGGCGAAATCTTTTAAATCGAAATCAGTCTTTTTGTAACCCTCTCTTTTAAAGCTGAGGACGGCATTTGGCCCAGCATGAACGCTCCCATCAATCATTCTGGTGAAGTGAACGCCAAGGAAAGGGAAATCAGGGTTGGGAACTGGATAAATGAGATTTTTTACTAAATATCGTTTTTCTGGAATTAATTCGTAGTATTCTCCTCGAAATGGGATAATCTTGGCTTCTGGGTTTACGCCGCTGAGTTTGGTTATGCGATCGCTATACAAACCAGCGCAATTAATGGTAAACTTACTCTCAAAATTACCTTTATTTGTTTCTAATATCAAACCTCGATCGGTTGGTACGATTTTCTCTACTTTCGTACCGAGCAATAATTCCCCTCCTTGCAACTGAATTATTTCTGCATATTTTTGACAAACTTGCCGATAATCAACTATTCCGGTAGTTGGCACTTTAATGCCAGCCAAACAACTAACATGAGGCTCAATTTCCTTGACTTCCTCTGCACGCAACTTAGAAATATTTAAACCGTTTGCCAATCCTCTTTGATAAAGATTTTCTAATAAGGGTAATTCTTTTTTTGCGGTAGCGACAATTACCTTGCCGCAAACTTCATAGTTAATCCCATACTGCTGGCAAAATTTTACTATTGAACTGTTACCTGTATGAGAAAGTTTAGCTTTTAGACTTCCTGGTTTATAGTAAATTCCGGAATGAATTACACCGCTATTATGACCAGTTTGGTGATAAGCCCAGCTATTTTCTTTTTCTAGAACGGCAATCCGTGCTTTGGGATAACGTTGGCTAATTGCCATTCCAGTAGATAAACCAACTATTCCGCCGCCAATAATTGCAAAATCATACATAGTAATTTTTTTCACTAACCTACTATTGAGGACACTTTAGCCAATTTTCTCAAAAAAACTCAACATTATTTTCGATAAATTGGTCTGGGAAAGAAGTATGTTGAAAAAGGTATCTCAAACTACCATTCAATTAGTTCGCACTTAGATATTTAGTTAAATACCATGTCTCAATCCACCATTGAATCTATTCTGCAAGAAAAACGCTTATTCCATCCGTCAGGGGAGTTCTCGCAAAATGCTCATATTAAGAGCTTGGAGGAGTATCAGCAACTTTACGATCGGGCCAAAGCTGACCCCCAGAAATTTTGGGCAGAATTGGCGGGAGGAGAGTTAGAGTGGTTCCAAAAGTGGGACACTGTGTTAGATTGGCAACCACCCTTTGCTAAGTGGTTCGTCAATGGCAAAATCAATATTTCCTACAACTGTCTGGATCGACACCTCACTACTTGGCGCAAAAACAAGGCTGCTTTAATTTGGGAAGGAGAACCGGGAGATACGCGCACTCTCACTTACGCGCAATTGCACCGGGAAGTTTGCCAATTTGCTAACGTACTCAAACAGTTAGGGGTGGAAAAAGGCGATCGCGTTGGCATCTATATGCCGATGATACCGGAAGCGGCGATCGCCATGTTAGCTTGTGCCAGAATTGGCGCACCTCACACGGTTGTGTTCGGTGGTTTCAGTGCGGAAGCATTGCGCGATCGCTTAATTGACGGACAAGCTAAAGTGGTAATCACCGCCGATGGTGGTTGGCGCAAAGATGCGATCGTTCCCCTCAAAGAACAAGTAGACAAAGCTTTGTCGGAAGGCGTTTCCAGCGTGAAAGACGTGCTGGTAGTGCGGCGTACTAGTCAGCAAATACACATGGAACCAGGGAGAGATCACTGGTGGCACGATTTGCAAAAAGGAGTTTCTGCCGATTGTCCCGCCGAACAAATGGACAGCGAAGATATGCTGTTCGTTCTTTACACTTCTGGCAGTACCGGCAAACCGAAAGGCGTCGTCCATACCACGGGTGGTTATAACTTATACACCCACATGACCACCAAGTGGATTTTCGATCTGAAAGATACCGATGTATATTGGTGTACCGCTGATATCGGTTGGATTACGGGACATAGCTACGTACTTTATGGGCCATTATCCAACGGCGCAACTACCCTGATGTATGAAGGTGCGCCTCGCGCTTCCAATCCCGGTTGTTTCTGGGATGTAATTGAAAAGCACGGGGTTACGGTTTTTTATACCGCACCTACCGCAATTCGCGCTTTTATCAAAGCTGGCGAACATTTACCCAAATCTCGCAATTTATCCTCATTGCGCTTATTGGGAACCGTTGGCGAACCGATTAACCCCGAAGCTTGGATGTGGTATTACCGAGTGATTGGCGGCGAACGTTGTCCGATCGTCGATACCTGGTGGCAAACCGAAACTGGCGGGATCATGGTGACGCCGCTACCCGGTGCAATTCCCACTAAACCAGGTTCCGCTACTCGTCCTTTCCCCGGTATTATCACTGATGTGGTGGATTTGGATGGTAACCCGGTGGGAGATAACGAAGGCGGTTATCTGACGGTGAAACATCCTTGGCCTGGTATGATGCGGACATTGTACGGAGATCCCGATCGCTTCCGTCGCACTTACTGGGAACACATTCCCCCCAAAGATGGCCAATATTTCTATTTTGCTGGAGATGGTGCCAGACGGGATGAAGATGGCTATTACTGGGTGATGGGTCGGGTAGATGATGTAATAAATGTGGCTGGACACCGCTTAGGTACGATGGAAATCGAATCGGCGTTAGTGTCTCACCCGGCTGTAGCAGAAGCCGCTGTGGTCAGTAAGCCAGATGAGTTGAAAGGGGAAGAAATTGTTGCTTTTATTACTTTGGAAGGTACGTATCAAGGTAGTGAAGAATTAGCCAAAGAATTGAAAAAGCACGTTGTTAATGAAATCGGTGCGATCGCGCGTCCCGGTGAAATTCGCTTTAGCGATGCTTTACCGAAAACTCGTTCCGGTAAAATCATGCGGCGGTTGTTGCGAAATCTTGCTTCTGGACAAGAAGTTACTGGCGATACTTCTACTTTAGAAGATCGGGGAGTTTTGGATAAGTTGAGAGAAGGTGCTTAGGATGCCAAGATTTTGAATTGATGACTAATTCAAAATCGAAAAACATCTAAATTAGCAAGGCTTAAGCTTAAAGAAACCGGGTTTCTATGCAAAATATCTAAGCTTTCAGGCTTAGCCAATTGCGAGAAACCCGGTTTCTGACTCTGGTGCAAGATCTCAGAATTGCGATCGCTTTCTAGCCTAATATTTTAAAATCGTTACAAAATTCACATGACAAGGTTTATCCACGACCAATTTGCCAAAGATTATTTAGAAGAATTATTAGCACCTTTTGGGGAGGTAAAAGTGCCTCGACGGGTAGCAGCAGAAGTGAGAGAAATAGACGTTTGGTTTTCCCCCACCGCCAACACAGAAGTATTAGGATTACTGGGTCAGTTAGCAGCAACGCCTTATGTTTTTGAACCGTTCCGCAATGCAGCTTCTCTCACAGATATCTACGGTTGCTTATCAAAACTTTTAACCCTCATCGCAGAGTTACAGCGAAAAGCAAACCGTAAAAAAGAACGTCTAACAGAAGAAAGCTTTCCTCGTCTGTGGATTCTTTCCCCTACAGCTTCCGAATCCATCATCAACGGTTTTGGCGCTAAAATCGATTCAGAAACCTGGGGACAGGGAATTTACTTTCTAGCGGATTATTTGCGGACGGCAATTGTGGTAATTCATCACTTGCCAAAAACGGAAACAACCCTTTGGCTAAGGCTTTTAGGCAGAGGGAAAGTGCAAGAGGAGGCAATTGATGAATTACGGCAACTACCCCCACTTCATCCGTTACGATCCAATGTTCTCAAGTTACTGACTAATTTCCAAGCTAATTTACAAACAACAAAAAGTTTAGATGAAGAGGAAAGGAGTTTGATTATAAAGTTATCAACTTTATATGTTCAATCGGAACAAGATGCTTTCAAAAAAGCAGAAGAACAAGGAATCCAGCAAGGAATTCAGCAAGTGAAGTGTTTGACGATCGAGAGTATACTAGAAGTGAAGTTTGGTACAATTGATGCAGAGTTATCCAGAATTGTGGAAGCTGTAATCAAATTGCCAACTAAGGAAGCGATTGAATTAGTTATGAAATCTAACCGTAAGGAGTTGTCAGAGCATTTCAAAGGACAAAATTAATTTTGGTTATCTAGTTGCAATTGCCATCTTTCTAAGCTAAAATTATTGCAAATAGCATTGTTTAATTGATTTTTAATTCTGTCATACTATTTTATTTATAAATAACCCCAATAATTTCAAAATTATCCTAAACATAGGCTAAATGAAGTTTATAGATTTATTCTCAGGAATCGGTGGATTTAGGCTTGGCTTTGAACAAGCAGGATTTAAATGTATATTTTCTAGTGAAATAGATAAAAAATGTCAAGAAGTTTACCAAAACAACTTTGGAGATAACCCGTTTGGTGATCTTACCAAAATTCAGCCAGAAGCTTTAGAAGACTTTGATATTTTAGTAGCAGGATTTCCTTGTCAACCGTTCAGCATTTGCGGTAAAAGACAAGGATTTGAAGATACGAGAGGTACATTATTTTTTGAAATTTGTAGAATTATAGAAGCTAAACAACCGAAAGTTATCGTCCTAGAGAATGTCAAGCATTTAATTCATCATGATCGGGGTAATACATTAAATGTTATTTTAACCAGTTTGCGTAGCTTGGGTTACAATGTAAATTATGAAATTCTTAATGCTAGAAATTTTGGTGTTCCTCAACATAGAGAAAGAATTATTATCATTGGCAGTAAAAGTAAAGAGTTCAACTTTTCACGCCTCAAAAGAAGATTTCCTCCTAAACTTAGAGATTTTTTAGACGAGACAGGTAATTTTGAAATTCTGGACAAATCTGAATATACTTTAATCGACAGTCCAAGATTACAAGACTCTGGACTGTTGTTTGTTGGCTATCGAAATAAAGGTACTTGGAAAACAGGCGTTAGACCTAATACAGAACATTTATCAAGAGTACATAGACAACCAAACAGAATTTATTCCATAGATGGCGTTCATCCCACACTTCCATCTCAAGAAACTTCTGGTAGATTTTTTATCTACATTCCTGAGAAAGATATAGTTAGAAAGCTGACCATCAGGGAATGTTACCGGATTATGGGATTTCCAGAAGATTTTAAAATTCATCATAATTTGGGAGAAAGTTATAAGCAAGTTGGTAATTCTGTTTGCGTACCGATGGTAGAAGCGATCGCTAAAGAGATATTAAATCAAAATTTACTTTCAAATGAACCTGATGAACATCAAAGAGAAACTAAGGAATATATACAACTCGTACTTTTTAATTACTGAAAATAGTTGATTCAGGGAGAAATTATTTAAACTACAGATGAACGCAGATAAATCATCTGCATTCATCTGTAGTTTTAGAGATTTTCTGGCTGGATACCTTGATTGCGTAATTGCGATCGCAATCGTTCCAACTCCTGTTCTGCTTGTTCAGCGCGTTGACGTTCTTGTTCAGCGCGTTGCTGCATTTCCTCCTCTGGTAATGGTACTAATTCACCTTCAGCCGTGAAAAACCGCAGTTTTCGCTCATGAATCCCCAAAAACAGTTCCAACTGCTGACTCCACAACCAACCTCTATCATTTGGTGTAATGTCTTGATATTGTCCTTCCACCAAATGAAAACCTTTAAATTCTAGGTTAGCTGGGTCAAACCAAAAATAATCCAGGGTACGAAATGTATCCTGGTAAATTTGTTTTTTCAACCCTTTATCCACAGATGCGGTTGAGTTAGATAAAAGTTCTACAATTACATGGGGATATTTTCCATCTTCTTGCCAAACTACCCAACTTTTGCGGTCTTTTTTTTCCGTTCCCAGAACGACAAAAAAATCTGGGCCACGGAAATCTTCTGACTTACGCTGATTCAGACTATAATAAATAGTTAAATTGCCAGTGACGTAGAAATCAGTACGCGATCGCCACCACCATTTTAAAATGCGAATCAGCAGTTCGATTTGTTCGCGATGCAGGTCACTTTCCAAAGGTGGTTCATCACTCCATAAATCGCCAGGGGGAAACTGAATATCTTCTTCTGCTATCTCTTGCAAAATTGGCTCTGACGTAATGCTTTGAGACATATCAGATACCCGATTAGTTACTAATTGGTTTTAGCTTAAGATTGCCCAGAAACCCGGTTTCTTTAAGAAACCGGGTTTCTGAATCTCTACAACTTATCCAAATAAATTCGATCGCTTATTTGATAACGGCTGAATGACCTTGAATATCAGTCATCGGTTCAAATCGACCGCCCAAATATTCAGATAGAAACTCTTCGGCAACTGCAAAGAAATGCAAACGATTTTCCGGTCGAGCAAAACCATGTCCTTCATCAGTATAAAGAACATATTTTACTGGCAAATTAGCTTTTTGCATTGCCTCGACAATTTGATCGCTTTCCGCTTGTTTAACTCGCGGATCGTTGGCACCTTGACCGATTAGCAAAGGTTTTTTGATGCGATCGATAAAATATAATGGCGATCGCGATTTCAAAAACTCCTCTTCCGTCTCCATATTTCCAATCCGGTGATACATCGACGCCTTCAGGGGTTCCCAATATGGAGGAATACTTTGTAACAGGGTAATCAAATTGCTTGGGCCTACAATATCCACACCACAAGCAAACACATCCGGCGTGAAAGTTAACCCCACCAACGTTGCGTAACCGCCATAAGAACCACCCATAATGGCAATCTTATTGCGATCGGAAATTCCTTTTTCCACCAGCCAATTAACTGCATCAATTAAATCATCGTGCATTTTGGCAGCCCATTCCCGGTTACCAGCATTCAAAAAGTCTTTGCCATAACCGGTAGAACCGCGAAAATTCACTTGCAACACCGCATAACCACGGTTCGCCAACCATTGCGCTTCCGGATCGTAACCCCAAAAATCTCGCGCCCAAGGGCCACCATGAACTAGTAACACGGTTGGTAAATTTTCCGCAGGTATTCCGACTGGTTTTGTCAGGTAACCGTAAATAGTTAAACCATCTCGCGCTTGATAGGAAATCGGTTCCATTGAAGCGAGTTGCAACCCGTCTAATTTTGGTTGATTGCTAAATAGAAAAGTGCTGTTTTTACTATCTCGATTGTAGGCGTAATAGTAAACAGGGCCATTGTCAGTCATGTAAGCAACCAGCCAGTTTTTATCTGCTAAATCGCGACTGCTGATAGAAAATTCACCTGGGTGGACTTTTTCAATTGCCTCAAAATCTTCGGCAATACTTTCATCTAATATCGTCCATTCCTGTTTATCTTTGTAAAAAGATATGGCTTGAATGACTCGCGTTATTGGCTGAATCATCACGTCACCCACATCATATTGCGGGTCTTCTGCGATGACATTTTCTTGGCGGGTAGCTAAATCAAAAGCAATCAAACGTTGGGCATTAGCATCGTGATTGCCTTCAATGTAAAGTGTTTTATTGTCAGCGGAAAAGCTGACTGGCCCACCTTCTTCATCTGGCCCCCAGTGACGCAGAATTTCCCATTCTTTATCTGGAGTTTCTCGGAATAAAAGGTCAAAACCGCCATCTTGGGTACTAGCGGTAGCGGCGCGGATTTGAAATTCGGCATCAGCAGTCCAACCAAGAATATTACCAGGGTTATCGCTATCGAAATCTACTGCACCGTTGTTTAAATTGATGCGATAAACATCAAACTTTTGGGGGTTGTTGAGGTTTAAGGCTACTAGTGCTAAATCGGGAAAATTGGGGTCGAGTCCGATAGGTTGTGCTTTGACGCCTTGGAATGGCGTTAAGTCTCGGACGATGTTGGATTGGATATTGACTAAGTAAAGGTGAAAGTTTTCATCGCCGTCCGAATCCTGCATATACATTAACCGATCGGCGTTGTAAGTCCAGAAAAATATGCGAATACCCCGTTTTTGGTCGGCAGTTAATTTGCGATCGTCTTCTTT
The DNA here is from genome assembly GCA_036703985.1 of Leptolyngbyaceae cyanobacterium. Taxonomy (GTDB): domain Bacteria; phylum Cyanobacteriota; class Cyanobacteriia; order Cyanobacteriales; family Aerosakkonemataceae; genus DATNQN01. The sequence continues at coordinate 43,767 of DATNQN010000029.1, read as the reverse complement.
TCCGACAGTCCGCAACCAAACTTGCAATACGTTATTATCGTCGGGGGCAATATATGCCAAGTATTTGCCATCCGGTGAAAGTCTGGGACTGGTTCTTTCCGGATTCCCGAACAAAATCTCGCGGGGAATCAACGGTGGCAGATTTTTAGCCGATGGCTGGACGGTTGCACTTTCCATAGTTTCCTCGTATACCTGACTATTCTATTGTTACTTTGTTAGAGAAAATAGCAAATCATCCTATACGGTGAACCGATTGAAGTAAAAAGCATCCCTTGCTTTTTGTTATATTGAGCAAAACTTGATTACCATACTCGCTCATCAAAATTATGATAATCTTTAAACGTGGTTTTGTTTGAATATATGCAGCAAGCGAACTCATTTAGAAATCGCACTGGCGTTATTGCCACCATGCACAAAAAGGAACAAGTTATTGCTCCTCTTGTAGAAAAAGAATTAGAAATTAATGTTGTTGTGCCACCAGATTTAAACACGGATGTTTTTGGCACGTTTACTAGAGAAGTCAAGCGCACTGGTACGCAAATTGAAGCTGCCCGATTGAAAGCAGAAAAAGCCTTAGAATTAACTGGAGAAACCCTTGCTTTTGCCAGCGAAGGTTCTTTTGGCCCTCATCCGTTAATTCCCTATCTTTCCGCTAACCGAGAAATCGTTATTTTATTAGATAAAGTTAACGAGATAGAAATTATCGGTCAATCTATTTCTACCGATACCAACCACAGTCATCAACAGGTTAGCAATCTGAAAGAAGCTTTTCAATTTGCTGAAAAAGCTGGTTTTCCCGAACACGCTTTAGTTGCGATCGTTGGGGATGCTGTGGAAGGCAAAGGAGAAATTATTAAAGGGATTGCGACCAAACAATCTTTAATAGATGCGGTAGAATCTAGCTTAAAAAAATCTCCGAATGGCAAAGTACATTTAGAAACAGATATGCGTGCGATGTACAATCCAACTCGCATGAAAAATATCGAGAAAGCTACTCTCGATTTAATTAAAAAAATCCAGCAACCTTGTCCTAAATGCGGTTGTCCTGGATTTGATGTTACGGATAGGAAAAAAGGATTACCGTGTGAACTATGCTATTTACCGACGCACTTAACTTTAGCAGTGACTTATCAATGTAAAAAATGCAGTTACGCTGAAGAAAAACTTTTCCCCGATGGACGAGAAACTGCTGACCCATCCCAATGTCAATACTGCAATCCTTGATTTGAGATACTTAGTTCACTGGTAGGCAATTTACTCTCGAAGATAGATAAATCATACTTATCATTTACTCAATTATTTGCATAAATGAAATTTTTCATTTTTTTATTCTAAACTGGAACCTATGCTCTTTTTAAGAGGTCAAGCGTCAAGGGTATGAAAACTAAAAGCAACATGAATTTTACGCTCTCTCAACCTTTAACTTGGATCGCTACGGGTATTCTAACTAGCGGAATATCGATTTCTTTATTACCTCAACCTAGCTTTGCTCAACTAGAAGTTGGCGCACCATCATCAGGCGACTTATTGCCACCGAGAAATAATCGACCAACCAGAAATAATCAACCAAATGCCGAAGAATTAGGTGATTTTGAAGTCAAGGGAAATGAACTAATCCGATGTGTTACCGAGGAAGGTAAAGACAAGAAAAAATGTAACCCAGTAATGTCTGGATACGAACAAATAGTTAACTTTGCCAATCAAATTTATAATCAAGGAAATGTCGCTATTGCCGAGTCCGTATTCAGGCAATTAACGACTTCCCATCCGAAAGAAGCAACGCCCTACTATAAGTTAGGAATTATTCTCGATCGTCAAGGAAAAGTAAATGAAGCTATTCAGCAATACCGCCGAGCAATTGAAATTAATTCTAGACACGCTTTGGCTCGAAATTCATTGGGAGTTGCTTTAGCTAAGCAAGGTCAATTGCAAGAAGCGATTACTGAATGGCAGCAAGCATTAGAAATTAATGCTGGTTATGCTGATGCTTTAACTAATATGGGTTTGGCTTTATTCCAACAAGGAAAGCAATCAGAAGCTGTGGATGCTTTGAAAAAAGCGAAAGAATTATATCTCAAACAAAATGAGTTTCAAAAAGCGAAAAGGATTGATGATATTTTGTTAGAAATAAATTCTCAATCCACCTAAGATGGAAGCACTTTTTACGGTAGAGACGTTAGATAAAATTAATGTCACTAAGTTTAGTCCAAAAAGGAGGCTGGAATTAAGGGTAGGGGCGAAGCATTCGGGCGACAAATTATCGGTTCAAAGCCTAGATTTTCTGTCCGAATGCTTCGCCCCTACAAAGACTTTGCTTCACCACTTAACTTAGTGCCATTCTATATAAAACGTCTTTACATTTTTATGCTTGATTTACTACTTATTTAAACTTTTAGTAATACATTGAGTATCCAAAACAAATAAACCCTGTTCTTGCCAAACCGAACATTTTTGCATAACTTGAAAAATCGCGGGTAAATTGCCTTGCTGTAGCCTATTGATTGCTTCGTTAGCAGCAGGTTGATACTGCACTATCCAAGAGTTTTTGGCAATATGTTCTGGGGTAAAAGCCGACTGATTAATCAACCAAAAGTCTACGCCGTATTTTTGAATAAAGTTTTTTACTTCACTTATTTGAGTACTGTATTGAGCATTAATTAAGTCAGTTGCTCGCTGACGGATTTGGTCGTAATATTTTGTATGATAAGGCAAAGCATATTCGGAACCTACTAAAATCGATCGCTTGCTGAAAGTGGGGAGTAGATTGGCTTCTCCTTCGAGAGATGCAATTACAATATTTTTGGGTTGAGCTTCAAAAAATTGGTAAAGTGATGGTAATGCACCGATTTTATATGCTGTTCTGGGAAATTCTTTCACTAGGTTGGGATAGATAAGCAATGCTACGGCTACTACGCCTGCTAGCCATAGTTTCCAAGATAGCTTAGTTGATTCGGTGGCGATATGCGATCGCAAAACGGCATCCAGCATAATAGTAAAGGCTAAACCGCCTGCGATCGCCAACACAATTCGCAAAGTGTGTTCTGTATAACGACTCGGACAATACAATTTAAACAGCAGTGCATGAGAAATCAAAAACATCATCACCGACGCTAACAAAGCCTCAAGTAAAATCTTGCTGTTTTTGAATTCGTTAATTAATGGAAAGCGCGATTTAAATGCCATTAAAATCGGCAATGCAAATCCTACTAAAATTGCCTGCACTTTCAACCAAGGTAGTAAACTGCTATCTTTACCATTTATCCAATAGAGAAAAAAGTCTTTATGAAAAAACTTTGCTCTTCCTTTAGGTGAAAATTCCGGTAAAGTTTTCGCTACGCTGCCAGCAATGGTTGGGCCATATTTAGCTGATGAAAGTGCTGATGGCAATACCGATACAAAAGCTAATCCAAATGCCAGAACGCAAAATATCTGATATTGTCTGTCTTTAGATAAATTAGGTAAACCATTTTCCCAAGTCCACAAACGCAGAAATAATATAGTAAGTGAAACTAATACAACTAAAGGATAAAATAAACCTTGCAGTACGATAGTTACCAAACAAGGCAACCAAGAACGGCGCAATAAATAATATATAAAAGCGGTAAATATTGGATATAAAAATGCTCTAGGTGTAGCAGAAACTAAATCATCTTTAAACCAGAGACTTTGATTTAATAGCAACGTGGAAAGAAAAGCCGTTAATGGTAGAGGTAAAATTTCCATAGATACGCCAAAAGCGTAAACAGTAGTGATTATCCCCAATACCATTGGCAAAAGTTTGCTTAATAGTAACGGAGTAACACCAACCTTTGCCATTAGATAGTAAATAGTGCCATATCCCAAAGGAGTTACTGATTTGTAATAATCAGCAATTAAATCATTTGGTAATAATTCAGAATCGCTAAATCGCTGCATCCAAAACACATACTGTCGCGCATCATCCTGCACCATGTACTCGCTACTAAAACCTTTCTGCATTCCCAAAATTGCATAAAATATAGCAAAAGCGAGACTGAGAGACAGCCATAAAACAAATTGTCCTTTAGAAGGTTTAGTCAGCGGAGATATTAAAAATTGATAAATTACTTTTACCATCATAAAAACTAAATCACCGATTCCATAACAATTTATTCATCTGCGTACCCTGCGGGAAGGCTGCGCCTATATCTGCGTCTATCTGTCTTCATCTGCGGTTTAAAATACACTCAGCTTCCATCATTACCAACTTACCCCCTCGCCAAACAGTACAACTATCTACTAACTTTGCCAAAGCCGGAACTTGACCATTTTCTAAATTAGATCTGGCTTGTTTAGTTGCTGGCTGATATAACTCCATCCAACGCCGATTAGCACTATCAATAGTATCAAAATAATCTGAAGTAAAAGCTGTTTCATCCAATAACCAAAAGTCTACGCCATACTTAGCAATAAACTGTTGAACTTGTTGAATCTCCGGACTATATTGAGCGCTAATTAGATCGATCGCTCTCTCGCGAATTGGAATATTATATTTAGTATGAAAAGGTAAAGAATACTCTCTTGCTATTAAAATTGGCCTTTGAGCAAACGTCGGTAAGTTATTAGCTTCTAATGATAAAGAAGCGATTAAGCTATCTTTCGGTTGTTGCTGCAAAAACTCATATAATTGAGGAACTTCGCCAACTACATAACCGGGTCTGGGAAAATGTTTTAAAGACCAAGGATAAAGTACTAAAGCCAAGAAAATTAGACAGCTAAATCCTAAAGGTAAAAGCAGAAATGTTTTTTTGATTATCCCTTCTGGCAAGTTAATGGCAGAAATTTTATGGATGCTTAATCGAAAGACAGCATCAAGTATGAGGATAAACAATATGGCAGTTGCGATCGCTAATACGATCCGCAAGCTATGCTGAGTATATCTACTAGGGCCATAAAGTTTGAACATCAAAAAATGTGCCAAGAAAAACATCCCAAAGGATGCTAATACTGTTTCTGTTAAAACTTTGATGTTACTTTTTACTTGACTAGCTAAAGGAAAGCGCTGGAAAAATAATAATAAAATTGGTAATAATATGCCAAGATAAATTTGAGCAGGCCCAACATAAGGAAAAACCCCAGTTTCCGGCCCAGCAAACCAATATTGCAAAGGATTATTATTGTAGAAAAAGCTAACTCTCGCACCTGCCATAAATTCTGGTGTCGATTTAGCTGCACTAATCGTAATTAAAGGGCCATATTTACCAGATGCGATCGCATAAGGCAGCATGGAGAAAAAACCTACTGCCAATCCCGCTATACAGAGGATATAATCTTTGCGATCGCGAGAAAAACTTACCCGTCCCTTCTCCCATTTCAATAGCCGCAAACACAACACACCCAAAGAAATGAAAGCTATTGGCGCAAAAAATAAACCACTTAATGCGATCGCAATTAAACTCCCCATCCACGAACGTCGCAACAAATAGTACAAAAATGCAGCAAATAAAGGATATGCAAACGCTTTTGGCGTAGCAGATGAAACATCATTTCTCAGCCAAATACTATGATTTAGCAACAACGTACCCAAAAAAGCTGCACTTGGTACTGGAAAAATTTCCATTGATACGCCAAAAACATAGACGCTGGTCACAAGTCCTAGTATGATTGGCAGCAGTTTACTTAGTAACAGAGGTGCGATGCCTAACTTTGCAAATACCCAGTAAAAAGCCGCAAATCCAGGTGGCGTAATCGATTGATAATAATCAGCCATCAAATCGTTAGCTAACAATTCCCCATCAATGAAACGCTGCATCCAAAATACGAACTGTCGTGCATCATCTTGAACTACATATTCACTGATGAAAGCTTTTTGAAGAACCTGAAATCCATAAATGGCGGCGAAAATTAAGCTCAAAGTTAACCAAAAGATAATTTTCAGTTTATCATCTTTAGCAACAGGAGCAGTGAAAAATTTGTGCAGGCGATCGATCGTCATAACTGGGTAAGTAGCGGTATCATTGAAAATTGGCACGCTGAGAATTTAACTTCAATTAATTTATATGCTAGTTTACCTCATCTATGCAGTTTTAATTTTACTAACAGTCGGTTTAAATACTAAAATTTTATCATCTAAAAAGCAAGATACAAACTTATGGATAACTTATGGTTTACCAGCCTTAGTAATGGCAATATTTTCTTTCGCTGTCTCTTATTCTAATTTTTGCGGTGATTTTAATAAATCATATTATCCAGCAGGTAGACTCATTCTAGAAAATCCAGCCAATTTATATGAATGGGGTAGAGGTTTGGGATTTGTCAATATTCCCATTTTTGCCTTATTTTTCATTCCTATTTCATTTTTAAACAAATTAGCTGCCCAAATTATCTTTACTTTACTAGGTTTGCTAGCGATTTGGTGGTCTGGCCATCTATTAGTTAAACTTACCAAAGCTGCTGGATGGCAAAAGCTAGCGATTTGGGGATTAATTTTAATTAATGGGCCTTTACATTACAGCCTCAAACAGGGAAATTCTACCCATTTCGTACTTTTATTGCTCATTTCTGCGGTTTTTTGTATGCGGGATAAGCGAGAAATTTGGGTAGGAGTTTTACTTGCGATCGCAGCTTTAATCAAAATACCCCTCTTCCTGTTAGCCGGATATTTTACCCTGCGAGGACGTTGGCGAGTTTTGATGGGATTTGTTGGCGCATTATTCGCAATTGTTGGCACATCTATCCTTGTATTTGGTCTAGATTTACATATAGTTTGGTATCAAAAATGTATTTTAGCTTTTACTGGGAAATCAATCGCTGCTTTTAACGTTCAGTCAGTCGATGGTTTCTTAGCCCGTTTGTTTGGTGATGCCGAATTAAAAAATTGGGAATTATTACAAATGGGTGTAAATTTTAAAGTAATACGATATTTATTATTTTCATTATTATTTGGAAGCACGCTTTTCGTTTTATGGCGTTCCAAACAACCAAATAATTATCCAATAGAAAATTTAGAATTTTGCATTTTTATCTGTCTGGGTGTAGTCGTCAGCCCCATTTCTTGGACGCACTACTATTTATACTTATTGTTACCTATAGTGCTTTATTTGACTAATCAAATACCCATTTTTTCAGGGCAAATTTGGTCGAAGTTAGTATTGATAAGTGCTGGATTGGTATCCCTACCAGTCATCCTCATCAAGATAGATAACCCTCTAGTTAAATTGCTGTATTCAAAAATTTTAATTTCTCATTACTTTTTTGGTGGAATACTATTAATGTCGGTTTTGTTGGTGGCTAGATGGCAAGCTGCTAAACCCGATCGAATTACCTTAATGGAATAAATTGCGATCGCAATTTACAGCATTGCAAAGTATAAGATAGATTTATGAAAAAAAATTGAGACCAAAAAATGAAATTTACTAAAAATTGGTGGGTGACTGCTACAATTGCGATATTCTTACTTTCCTACTCTTATCAAGCTGTACTATCTCAAATGAAAGGTTATTTTTTACCAGAAGACTTTAGGGTATATGTGAGTGACCAAGGTGCTGTGAACTGGCCCGCGCCTGGATATACAGAGAAAATTTTGCCCACCGTTAATAAATACATGGGACGAGATGGTGGTTACGTAGCTTGTTATTCTCGTAATGAAGAAGGAAGTATTTATTCTGTTGGTGGTGGAATTTATGTAATGGGTCAAATCCGATTGCAGGGGCGATACATTGGGCGGATATTTCATCCCAAAGGTTATGAAAATAAAGATATCAGTGCCGCTCAAGAGTTCAAAGACCTTTGCAATCAAACATTTCCAACTGCCCGTGGGGGCGGTTGGGCAGGTGGCGATACTGGTGGTTGGTTTGGAATTTAGTAATATCAAGATAAATCTGAAAATTTCCTAATTTTTTGCTCATGATTCTGCGACCCCATGAACGAACGAAATTAGACGAAACGGACGATACGCAATTTTATTCATTTCCCCGTTTCGTGACTCATGTAGATGACAAGTTCATTCAACAATTAACCGATTTATATCGCCAACGACTCCAGCCGAATACGCGCATTTTCGATATGATGAGCAGTTGGGTTTCTCATCTACCAGAAGAAATAGAATTCGCTCATGTGGAAGGACACGGCTTGAACGAAGAAGAGTTGGTGAGAAATCCCCGCTTCGCTCGTTATTTTGTTCAAGATTTGAATAAAAATCCCAAGTTACCTTTACCCGATCGCGATTTTGACGCCGTACTAAATTGCGTTTCCATTCAATATCTGCAATATCCCGATGCCATTTTTTCAGAAATTCATCGCATCCTAAAACCAGGTGGGATTGCTATTATCAGTTTTTCCAATCGAATGTTTTATCAAAAAGCCATTACTGCTTGGCGAGAAGGTTCCGAACTCAGCCGCATCGAACTGGTCAGAAGTTATTTTGAATCTGTCGCAGGTTTTAACCAGCCAGAAGTAATTATTAACGCGCCTACTCTTCCCAGTTTTCTGCAATGGATGGGTGCTGGTAGCGATCCTTTTTATGCCGTAATTGGACAACGTGCTGATAATTAATCATAACGTTTGGTGCGTTACGCGCTTCGCTAACGTAAATCGTAGGGTGGGTTAGGTATGGCAATAAATTTGAGGCTTTCAACTAATAATTAACGAACCGTTCCGTAACCCACCATTTGCCTTATTTAAGGTGCGTTACGCGCTTCGCTAACGCACCCTACAAGTATGAAATTTCAGGGAGTTGTCTTTACTTGTCTATTTCTGCTAAATTTTCTTGAATTTGAGTTAGTAATTCCTGGTGGCATTTGCCGTTACTAGCAATCAAGCAACCCCACTGATTCACATCTCCCCGATTGTATTTCAAAGCAGAACCATCTAAATAAGTAAAGTTGCCACCAGCTTCGGTGAGGATCAGTTCCGGTGCAGCCATATCCCAATCTTTTGGCGCTGATTTCCCCGAAAGAGAGATGTAAATATCTGCTTGTTGTTCTATAATCGTGACGATTTTGCAGCCTACGCTACCCACATATTTTTTATTTTTGCAAGGCAATTGTTCCAAAAGATTGTTAAAACGATCGTCTCTGTGAGTGCGGCTAACTACGATCGCTAAATCTGCCAATGAATTACGTTCTGAAACCTTTACTGGGCTTACATTCCCGTCGCGAGTTTCCACAAACGTACCGCCACCTTTAGTGGCAAAATACAACTTTTCTGCTTCTGGCCATCCTACCACTGCCAGCACCGGACTGCCTTCATACGTTAAAGCAATCTGAACTGCATATTCTCCAGTTTTATCGATAAAGTCTCGCGTACCATCCAAAGGATCGACGATCCAAATCCAAGATTGAGGTAATGGTTCTGACATTACTCCTTGAGACTTAAATTTATAGGTTTCTTCGGTTAAATAGCCAAACTCTTGCATACCGAAAGAAGCCTGTAAGTTGTCCAATATATAATGATTGACTACTATATCAGCGGCGGTGACTGGCCCTTCTTTTTTCTCTTGGATATCCAAATCGCCAGTATGGGGTTCTCCTCGATAATACGATCGCAAAATATCCGTTGCCCCCCAAGCAATCGAACGCACGATCGCTACAGTCTCCTCTAGTCCATCAAATTGGTTTTCGCCCAAATACGTCAGTACCGTCACGCTAGCATTCCTTTAATATTACGTTTAGCCGTTCACACTTCACACTTTACACTTCATCCTTCATCTTCATCCACTGACGAGTGCCAAAAAATTGGCAGGAACGAGAAGCCACTTTTGTCGCTGCCTGCAAAGCATCCGGAAAACTATCTTGCAAAATGTAATGGCAGAAAGCACCGTGAAAAACATCCCCAGCACCCAGAGTATCCACCACCTTCACTTTTGGAACTTCGATCCATCCTGTTTTCCCCTCAAACATATATTGAATAGGTTTTTCCCCATTTGTGATGGCAATGTGAGGAATGCCAACAGATAACAAATAATCGATCGCCTCTGGTGAATTTTGACATCCCGGTGGATAAAAGTTAGCCGAACAAACAGCGTAATCAACGAAAGGTAATAATTTATCAAATCCCGGTTTCCAACTACCTCCATCTACTACTACCGGAATATTATTTAATTTTGCTAATTCTCCGATTTTTTGACCGACTTCTATTTGGTGACCGTCCATTAACACGATATCGACCCCATAAAAAATGTCTGAACTAACACTATCTTTGTGACCCTGATATTTCACCGCATTGATCGAAATCACAGCCCTTTCTCCCGTATTTTGAGTGACTATGATAGAAGATACTGAAGGTGGTTCAACATGAGTAGGATCTAAGTCTCGGATCGTGACATGATGGCTTTCCAAATCAGTTCTGATTAACTGAGTAACCGGGTGATTTCCAAGTATGCTTAACAGCTTGGCTTGATTACCTAAATAACTGAATGCTACTGCTGCATTAGTTGCAGGGCCACCTGCTGCCAACGCATAATCAGCCGCTACAATTTTTTGATTGCTACTAGGATAATCAGCCGTTAGATACAAGAAGTCTAACGTTAATAAACCTACAAATAATCCCTTTTTTCCCATTTTTTCACTCTTTCCTGACTTAAAAAATCTTGCCTTCACCGATTGATGGCTTATAGGGTATCGGAAAAAGTAAAAATACTGATGTGTTAGAGTTTCAAAATCTATCTAAAGCTATTTAGCTAGAGTAAGTTTATTTGGCAATCTAGTATAAAGACTTAACATCTTAAAAGAAAGAGACATTTTAAGATAGAGTTAAAAGAAAAATTTTACAGTTTCTTTAAAAAAAACGAATTTACATGAAGGAATTGTTAAGGGATTTGTTGATGCCACCAGATTTTATTCCCCACGGTCACTGCTACTTGTGGAATCCAGGGTTAGTTTGGCTGCACGCTTTGTCGGATGCGCTGACTGCGATCGCCTACTATTCTATCCCCTTAATGTTGCTTTACTTTATCTCCCAACGCAAAGACCTACCCTTCCCCTCCTTATTTTGGCTGTTCGGCGGATTTATAGTTTTGTGTGGCACGACTCACTTGGTAGACATTTGGACGTTGTGGTATCCAATTTATTGGCTATCCGGGACCTTAAAAGCGGCCACGGCTGTTTTATCTTTATACACGGCAGCAGAACTATTTCCCCTCATCCCCCAAGCAATCACCCTTCCCAGCCACGGTGAGTTAGAAGTCGCGAATGAAAAACTGGCGCGGGAAGTGATAGAACGCCAGCAAGCAGAACTTGCCTTGAAAGATAGCGAAGCAAAATTCCGATCGATCTTTGAAGGAGCCAGCATAGGGATCGAAATTATCGACTTAACCGGCAAAACGGTAGCCAGAAATCCCGCTCTTCAGCAGATGTTGGGTTATACGGAAAGTTTGCGTTGGAGTTTTCCGACCGATGCAGATGGCGATCGGCATTCCCCGATCAAAACGCGCGATCGTCGTCAAATCGAGCAGGAATACTTGCATTGGGAACGAGACTACTACCAAATGGAAAAACGTTACCTTTGCAAAGACGGACATCTACTCTGGTGTCACGTCACGGGTTATTTAGTCCGAGACAGCGAGGGTAATCCCCAATTCGGCATTCGCATGGTAGAAGATATCACCGCCCACAAACGAGCTTTAAAAGAATTACAAAATTATCAAGAACGCTTAGAAGATTTAGTAGTAGAACGAACTGCCTTTCTCTCCAAAGTAAACGAACAACTAACCTGGGAAGCTACTCACGATGCCCTAACCGGACTGATCAACCGTCGCGAATTCCTGCAACGCCTAGAAGCAGCAGTTGTCAACGACCGAAAGCAAAATCAACAACATACATTATGTTATTTAGACCTCGATCGCTTCAAAATCGTTAACGACACCTGCGGTCATGCGGCTGGCGATGAACTGCTACGGCAAATCAGTACTTTATTGCAAACTCACATTCGTCAAACCGATTTAATTGCCAGATTAGGCGGTGATGAATTTGCATTGCTGCTGTACAATTGCCCTCTCAACAAAGCTTTGCAAGTTGCTCATTCACTCAAAGAAGCCGTTCAGACATTTCGTTTTCTGTGGCAAGATAAAAGTTTTACCATTGGCGTCAGTATAGGAATGGTAACGGCTAATAATTATTATGTCTGTGGAAACGGAGCTTTCCAAAATCCAGAAAAATTATTAAATGCCGCCGATGCTGCTTGTTATCAAGCGAAAAACAGCGGACGAAATCGCGTTCAAGTTTATCAACCAGACGAGCGAGAATTATCGCAACAGCAGACTCAAGGGGAATGGTTGAGTAAAATCAATCAAGCGATCGGTGAAAAAGATTTAGCAGAACCAGAAAATCTATCTCCGCAAATATTATCCCTTCCAGAAAATCGGTTTTCCCTATACTATCAACCGATCGTTTCCCTAAGTTCTCCGCAAAATATCAAACCATATTATGAAATATTACTGCGGTTAATCGATCAAAAAGGTAATGTGATTCCCCCAATGGCTTTTTTGCCGGCTGCCGAACGTTATAGCTTGATGCCAACGATCGACCGTTGGGTAATAAGACATTTCTTTGCCATTCTCGCCCAGCAAGAAATGGAAATATTGAATGATTCTTTATATACGATCAATCTTTCTACAGGTAGTGTTAATGACAAAGATTTTATTGATTTTTTAAAAGAGCAGTTTTCCGTTTATCAAATTAGGCCGCAGACGGTTTGCTTTGAAATTACCGAAAGTGTTGCGGTAGCTAATCTAAACAAAACCAGCAAGTTGGTAAGCGATCTCAAAACCTTGGGATGCCAAACGGCTTTAGATGATTTTGGCAACAATATTTCATCTTTTAGCTATCTAAAAGATTTACCATTCGATTACTTGAAAATTGCGGGAGATTTGATTAAAAAAGTTTTAGACGACCCGATTAATTTGGAAATGGTCAAAACCATTAACAAAATTAGCCACATGATGGGTATGCAGACGATCGCTAAATTTGTAGCGAACCACATGATTTTGGAAAAAATGGCGGATATTAGCATAGATTACGTTCAGGGTTATGAAATTGCTCCCCCCCGCCCTCTTCAAGTTAGACCAAATTCGCTTTATCAAGAAAGTTTGCTGGCAAAACGCTGCTGTTGAATGAGAGAAAAGGGCTGTTGGCAGGAGGCAGAGGGAGAGAAAACCACTGTATAATCGTCTTTTAATCCGTTTCCCCTTTCCCTTTCCCTAGCCTATGTCCGACGCTTTACAAACAGGCATTCTTTATGTGGTGGGAACTCCGATCGGTAATTTGGAAGATATGACTTTTCGGGCGGTCAGGATATTAAAAACGGTGGATGCGATCGCGGCTGAAGATACGCGCCACACTGGTAAGCTATTGCAACATTTTCAGATTGCCACACCCCAGATCGGTTACCACGAACACAATCGTCAGCAGCGGACTCCGGAGTTAATTGAAAAGCTGACTGAAGGGAAGTCTCTAGCCTTAGTTACAGATGCGGGAATGCCTCTGATTTCCGATCCGGGCTATGAATTGGTGGCAGCTTGTATTGAAGCTGGAATAAAAGTCGTGCCAATACCCGGTTGCAATGCGGCGATAGTAGCATTGAGCGCTGCTGGTTTACCGACGGATCGATTCGTGTTTGAAGGTTTCTTAGCTGCTAAAGGTACTCAGCGGCGCGATCGCTTAGAAGCTCTACAAGCCGAATCGCGAACCTTTATTCTCTACGAAGCTCCCCATCGGTTAAAGCAAACTTTACAAGATTTAGCCAATACGTTGGGGGAAGAACGACAAATCGTGCTAGGGCGAGAATTAACTAAACTATACGAAGAATTCTGGCGGGGAACCATCAAAGAAGCGATCGAACATTACTCTCAAAAAGAACCTCAAGGGGAATTTACCCTCGTGGTAGCAGGGGCTCAGCTAGAAAAGCCCCATCTCTCAGAAGCAGCGCTCAAAGCTGAATTACAACAATTACTCGCTCGAGGAATTTCTCGATCGGAAGCCAGTCGCCAGTTGGCAAAAGCGACATCTCTTCCTCGTCGCCCGATCTATCAGCTAGCCCTTACCCTGCCTTCCCCCGAACTCTAATAACTCAAGTTGATTATTTTGGTAGGAGCCGAGTCAGAGGCAAATATTTGTGACGCCGTTAAAATCAATTGTTATAGATAATTAAGTATCTTTACAGAAATTTTACAAAATTTGCTATTTTACTTTATCTTTGCTTTAAATAATTCGGGAATCTTTCACAAAATTTTCACATTTATTGCCTATTCTAAGATTGGCTCCTCTAGGAAAACCGCCAAACACATAAAACGCCGTCCAAAGAATTACTGATTAATTCTGAGACGATGTAAAAAAGGTTACTAGAGTTTATCAACAGTTTACATATTACAACCAGGCCAAAACCAAGGTTTTAATATAACATCCTATATTTCCCAGTAAAGATCGCCAGATCGTAGATTGGCAGGTAACAAGGTGTCTGACACTACATTCTTTCTGCCGAAATTACCGGATAGAATTAAATTTCTATCAGGGCTGCATCTAGAACTTTGCTGGAACGAAAGCTTTGGTTAACTTGTTTCGATAACTTCAAACCAGGGACGATGACAGTATTAGTATTAGCATCTTCAGCAACAGCTTACTTTTTTTCCGGGTTAATTTGTTATTTCGCCTCCTTGGGCGATCGCAACTCTATTTCTCGTTCTAATAACAAGCTTTTGTTCAAAAGCTCTACTAAACTTTGGATCGCCGCTTTGTGGCCTGTTTGGATCTTGAAGGAAATTGAAGGTGAAGATGGCCCAAGGGAAGCTCTTGCCGTCAGCCAGATGACATATCTGAACTCAAACAAGGATTAACTCAGGTCTTGCACTATTCTCAACAAGACCTGACAAACCGGGTTTTTTTCTTGCCAAGAAACTCGGTTTTTATCCCTCTCTATACAAAGGCGGTTGAAACTGCGACTATACAAACAAAGTCCGCCTACGCGGACTAAAGAATCAAAGGGGTATTTTAAGTGGGATTTGGTAAAAAATCTTCGACTTCAGCTTCCTGCCTAATTTACGATCGTCATTTATCGCGAAATACCGATTGAGAAAACATTTCCGATAAAGTACGTAAGTAGGGTAGAAAAATGGCTACGTATTCTAACGGTAACTGACCGTGCATTTCCCAGAAAATCCCTTGCAGCATTTCTTGTACCAACGTCCAGCTAACTTGCAGACGAGGGTATAACATTACGCATAGAGGAAACAGTTCTTGTTGCACGGAACCGATGCTGGCTTCTAAAACGCACAGACACAAATAAACTTGAAACATCTCCACATCCCGGATGCTGGAGATTTTGACTATTTCCTGAGTCAGTGCGCCACTATAGCTGTGGTAACTGGGATGCTGACGAGAAACGCGATCGTAAACGGCATGAGCAATTCTCGTACTGATCGGTAGCAGTTTTTGAACGGCAATTAATACCGGAGAATGTTCGTCATGATTAGCCGCTGCTTCATAAGAAGCTTGCAGGGGCATATACATATGATCATCCATTACCTTCAAGTAAGGTGCGAATAGCTCTTTTTCTGATGCAGAAAGCCATTCGAGCAACTTTTGTCCGGTGTAATGGAACTGCATACTGACAAAGCCGATCGCGCGGGGGTCTTCTGCTGTATATTTTTGCCGTACTTTACCGCAATCTCTACCCAAAATTACGGATAAGCGTGCTGGTGGAAAACCATTAGCATAACCATCTAACGCTTTTTCAAATAAATGGCGCGTATCCGCCGCAATCTGCAAAGGATTGATTAATTCGGGGTTAATACCGTGGCGGCGAATTTCCTCGGAAAGAAGAGTTTCCGTAAAAGACCAAGCTTGGGCGCTAGCTAAGGTTAAATTTTGTAATAATTTCTCAGCCGTGCGAGCGCGACCGGGCAAAGAATCAACTTCGATCGCACTTTCGTCGGCGGAAATTGACAGGTCATCATTAGCAGAAGATACGGAAAGATAGTATTTCCGCGCCCATAAAACTGCTAGAGAATGAAGTTTCGATTCAAATGCTTCAGTTGGGGAACTGGAGGGTTGAGAAAACTGAACTTTCGCCGTTGTAGATGCCGGGGAGTGAGTCATCGTTTTATAAAAAATTGAGAAAAAAGCACAAAATCAATTGATAAAGAGATAAGAGCCTATTTTTGGATGTTTAAACTGATTAAAAGCCAAAAACCGCTTTATCCGAATCTCTATCGCGGGTCTTAGTGAAAAATTTGTAAACAGGGAATAAATTTTACTGAATCTTAACGAGGTATGGTAATAAAGTATGCTGTATTTTCGCGTAAAAGTAAAACTTTTTGTTTAAAATCTTTAACCTTAGTATCGTATTTTAACGGAACTCTCAGCACAATTACTCAAGCAACTGGGCTGTGACTGCTGAGTAAACGCTAAAATAGATGCCGCCAATCCAGATCGATCGGTTCGGTCAATTGTTCGATCGAAAATTGAAAATCTAAAATCGAATGACTTGCTTGCTAGTACTATGGATGGTGAATTGAGAGGGAGTGGCGCAAATGAGTGCTAGCAGCAACTCGAACCAGATCAAGTTTGGTACTGACGGATGGCGTGGAATTATCGCCGATGATTTCACGTTTGCGAATGTTTGTAAGGTAACGCGAGCGATCGCCAGTTATTTAGAAACGGCTTACTCTAAAGATCGACCCGTTCTAGTAGCATACGATACTCGCTTTTTGGCCGACCAATTTGCCCGCACTGCTGCCCAAATTTTGGCAGACCAAGGTTGGACGGTAAAAATTGTCGATCGCGACTGCCCGACTCCGGTAATTGCTTACAATGCCAAGCATTTGAACTCGGCAGGGGCGCTGATGTTCACAGCTTCCCACAACCCAGCACCCTATTGCGGCATCAAGTACATCCCGGATTATGCAGGCCCAGCAACACCGGAAATTACGGATACGATTGTAGCAAATATTGAAAGCGCTACTGATGAACCGCCGAAGGGTAACAACTCCGATCGGATTTCCACCTTTGACCCCAAACCCGCTTATCTGGAATTTATCTACACTTTGCTAGATGTAGAAAGGATTCGCAGCGCCAAGTTAAAGGTGAAGTACGATGCTTTGTACTCCACTTCTCGCGGCTACTTGGATACGGTGTTGCTAGAGTGCGGTTGCGATACGGAGACATTCCACACTTACCGGGATGTGTTGTTTGGCGGCGGAATGCCAGAACCGAAGGGAGAACAACTAACGGAACTGGTGGAAGCAGTCAAAAAAGATAGCGCGGATTTGGGTTTGGCGACGGATGGAGATAGCGATCGCTTTGGTATCGTAGACGAACAGGGTAACGTCCTCACCCCCAATACGGTGTTGCTACTGCTGGCGCGTCACTTAGTTAAGAATAAAGGCAAAACAGGTGCGATCGTGCGGACTGTCGCTACCACTCACCTGCTAGATAATCTTGCTGCCAAGTACGGTTTGCAACTATACGAAACAGCCGTAGGCTTTAAGTACATCGGCGAGAAAATGCGCGAAACCCAAGTGCTGATCGGTGGCGAAGAATCCGGCGGTTTGAGTATTATCGGCCATATTCCCGAAAAAGACGGGGTTTTGGCAGATATGCTAGTCGCAGAAGCGATCGCTTATGAAGGCAAACCCCTCAGCCAGTTAGTAGAAGAAGCCATCAAAGAAGCGGGTGGCCCACTCTACAACAAACGCCTCGACTTGCATCTAGATGATGCACACAAAGCAGCCGTCATCGATTCCTTTACCAAAAATCCCCCCACGGAAGTGGCAGGCATTAAAGTCAAAGAAATCGGACGCAAAGACGGTATTAAGCTGTATTTGGAAGAGGGAAGCTGGGTGCTACTGCGTCCATCGGGAACCGAACCCCTGATGCGGGTTTACATAGAAACCAACACTCCCGAAAAACTAACTCAAGTTGCCGAAAAAATGGAAGAAACCATTAACAAGTTAGAACCAGTCGCCGCTTAGTGCATCTCTAGCTGAAATTTCTCGTCAGTGCTAATGGTAGGAGGCAGGGGAGAAGGAGAAAGATGAAAATACTAATCATACGATGTTTTTCTCTTTTCCTAGCCTCTAACCCCTAGCCCCTAGCCCCTATTCCCTAGCTATATGAAAACGATCGCCAGTCTGATTACTTCCCTAATCACAGCCACTTGGATTGTCGGAATTGCTATTCTATCCGCACAAAATGGCAAAGCGGTATCATTGAAATTTCTGACTTTTCGGTCAATACAATTACCAACAGGGATAGTATTAGCATTTAGTGCTGGGGTGGGAGTAGTTGGCGGCGCGATCGCAATTCCCATCCTAAATGGGGCTAATCAGCAAAAGGACGATCGAGAAACAGACGACGATTTAGAAGAAGATATTGAGGATGATAACCAAGAAACTACCAAAGAATGGGTAGAAAGTGGGTCAAAAGATTGGTAAATCAGTAAAAATTTTTTACTTCATCCTTCATCCTTCATTTAGTACGACGATATTGCCAAGGTGGTACAAATTTTGGATCGTTCCAAATTCCCTTACTACTCTTCTTTGCTTCCGCTTCTGCTTTCTCAATCAAAGCCGCACTGGGACAGTTTTTTAGGTAAGGTTGATATACCATTGCCAGCCCTTCCCTAATTAAAATTTCTTGGATAAAAGTACCGTTAGGCAAACGTACTTCAGCGATTTTACGTTTATATTGGTCGGTATCCGTGATTGTTAATTGAACGCGATCGCCTCCCTGTTTCACCAACTGCTGCACCCGACTTTGTGCTTTGATTCCCCAATTGTATTGATTCTTATCGATAATTTTTCTACTTTGCTTTTCCGCTTGAGAATGGGCAATTTCCGGCGCATCCACGCAAGCAAAGCGCACTGTAAACTTCTCTCCCTTCCCATCTGCTAAACTCAGCGTATCTCCATCGCTAACTCGCTTAACTAAATAAGTATTTTGTCCCCAACGAATCGGACATCCGGTTAAGCTAAGAATCAAAACGCCAATACCAACACATTTCAGAGAGGTTTTGATTAAGTTCCTTAAAGCCATAACATTTTAAATTTGCTATTTTCTATTTAAGTCGATCGCAAAAGCAATGAAAAGGTTTCGCAGCACCTATTCCTATTGTGACACGGTTCCGAAAGATGGATAATTAATATTACTACCATACTTAGCCATTAACCAAATGAAAAAACTTTTAGTTACCGGATCTAGCGGTTTTTTAGGCTGGAACCTTTGCCAAATCGCTCAACAAGAATGGGAAGTTTATGGAACTTATTTTTCCAAAACCGTTGATATTTCTGGCGTAAAGTTGATTAAAACTGACTTGAGAAATTTTCAAGAACTCAAACAGCTATTTGAGGAAATTCAGCCAAACGCAGTTATTCACACCGCCGCTCAATCTAACCCCAATTTTTGTCAAAAAAATCCAGAAGAATCATCATTAATTAATGTCACAACTTCTTTGAACATCGCCGGGATATGTTCCGATTATTCTATTCCTTGCGCTTTCACTTCCACTGACTTAGTTTTCAATGGTTTAAATCCTCCCTATCGAGAAACAGATCCCGTATCTCCCATCAGCATTTACGGCGAACAAAAAGTGATGGCTGAACGAGGTATGCTAGAACGTTACCCGAAAACTGCTATTTGCCGAATGCCGTTAATGTTTGGCATTGCGCCAATTGGTGCAAGTAGTTTTATTCAACCGTTTATCAAAACTTTGAGAGAAGGAAAAGAACTAAGTTTATTTACCGATGAATTCCGCACACCTGTTAGTGGAAACACTGCTGCTACCGGATTACTATTAGCTTTAGAAAAAGTGGAAGGAATTATTCATTTAGGAGGAAAAGAGCGAATTTCCCGTTATTATTTTGGTTGTTTAATGGCAGATACGCTGGAACTTCCTAAAGAAAATTTAAAAGGATGTTTGCAGAAAGATGTGCCAATGGCTGCACCAAGACCGAGTGATGTTTCTTTGGATAGCGCAAAAGCTTTTAGTTTGGGATATCAGCCGTTGTCTTTAAGAGAAGAGTTAAAGGCGTTACGAGGAAAGCTGTAAGATTAATCAAGTAAGTTACTCTAGTTAGTTATTTCTATAGAAATAACTGAAAGGACTTTTTCAACGTTCATTGCTTCATAAGGTAATACATTTTCTTCTGCACCATCATGAATATGATACGGATATGTAGCTATTTCCGGATGATGTGGTGCATTATCCCAACGCTTATGTAACTGACCATTAGCATTTTGCCAATGAAAACGATATTTCGTAACTTGTATTTCTTTTGAAGTGAGGATAAAAAACTCAAATAATTCTATAAAGCTACCGTCCTTAAGCGTAAGTCTATAACGTAATAATCCGCGATCACCTTGTGCTTCTTCACGCACTATAGTCGAATGTACTACTTGTGGATTCAACACAATCAATGTTCTGATATGAGTTAGATAATCATTGGCATCTGTCACGCGGCTTGCTCCAATTTATCAATTTTTTTCAAAAGGTCTTCTTTTAGTTCGTATAAAGCAGACCACTCAAAAAAATCAATATCATCACCTAACTGCCCAGCTTGAAAACGTTGATAAAAAATAGCCGATTCTATGCCATAGCGTTGCTCGAATTCATTCATGTCATGTTCGTATTTTTCTAACTTTTGCCGATGTTGGCTAAGAGCAATATCTAATAGTTTATCGACAATTTGATTTAGCTGTACTTTGTCAAAATAAGTATCTTTGAGAATTTCTAATTTCCGCAGCGTATCCATAAGTAAATTCTGGTGCTAACTTTATTTTATGGTACATTATTTCAGGCAAGTAACGAAATAAGCGCGATCGCTACTTTTCATCAACTTACTCAATTCTTATCTAACCAGCTTTTTGTGCAATGATTGACTGCTTTTTCATCCATAATTTAGTGCCAAATATACCTACCATCAAATATGGAATACTCAAATCTACATCAAGTGTTTCCCAGTGCAAACCTTCACCAGAAGGTGTAATTTCTACTAGCGCTAAATTCTCTGCGGATGCTTCCGTCAATCCCTCCACTAGTTGCGGGGGAAAAAGAAAAGTTGAAGAAAAGTTGCTCCATTTTTTAGTTCAATTACTATGCGATCGCAATTGCGATCGTAGTAAGCAGATTTAGCGCGTGGTTCCGAAAGATCTGCCATTACTGCTGCTGCTCTTGCTTGAGCAATCTCTTCTTTTAAATTTTCTTCACTCAGTTGTTGATTCTCCATGAATTTCTCTCCATTTGGCAATTAATTCTATTTGATGAGCAATCATGAGATGGTAAACGATCGTTAAGGTAGATACGTATATTAAAATCATCTTTTCATAGTACAGTTGGCATAGTTAGAAAATATTTTACGTCGCCTTCATCCAATTTTTACCTGCACTTACATCGACTACCAAAGGTACACTCAATTGCACGGCATTTTCCATTGTTTCTCGAACTTTAACTTGCAATTCTTCCCACTCAGATGGCGGAACTTCCAGTACCAATTCATCATGTACTTGCAACAGCAATTGCGCCTGATAATTATGCAAAATTTCGTGCAGTTTTACCATTGCAATTTTGATGATATCGGCGCTAGAACCTTGGATCGGCGCATTAGCAGCAGCGCGTAAAAGTTGCGCGTCATTAGCACTCATCCGTTTTAGTTGATCCAGATCGATATCATCCGGATTACTACCTAGAAGGTCGCGCAAACTAGGACTTTCAAACTTAAAATAACGGCGACGTCCAAAAATTGTTTCTACGTAGCCATTTGCGATCGCTTCCCGTTTCATTCTCTCCAAATATTCAAAAACTTTTGGATATCGCTGGTTAAAACGCTTGATAAATTCATTGGCGCTTGTCTTATCTACGCCAGTCGATCGCGAAAATCTCAGCGATCCCATCCCATAAATTACCCCAAAGTTAATTGTTTTTGCTAAACGTCTCTCATCTGAACTAACATTCTCTTTATCAAATACTAATCTTGCGGTAACGGTGTGGATATCTTCGTTATTTTGATAAGCTTCTACCAACACTGGTTCTTGGCTTAAATGAGCTAAAATTCTTAACTCAATTTGAGAATAATCTACTGATGCTAACAACCAACCATCTTCTGGTAAAAATGCCTTACGAATTTGGCGACTAAATTCGGTGCCGATAGGAATATTCTGTAAATTAGGATTAGAAGAGGACAGTCGTCCAGTTTCAGTAACAGTCTGATTGAAATCTGTATGCACTCGCTTAGTATCAGCACGCACCAGTTTTGGAATTGCTTCTACATATGTAGAATAAAGTTTATGTAGTGTCCGGTACTCTAAAAGGGTGTCAATAATTGGGTGATCTCCTTGTAGCTTTTCCAGCGTAGCGGCGTCAGTAGAAGAAAACCCTGTCGAGGTTTTCCGAGATTTCTTACGGTTCAGGTTGAGAATATCAAACAACAATTCACTCAATTGTGCAGGCGAATTCAAATTTACAATTGAATGCGGCTCGGCGCTGTAAACTTTCTGCTTAATAGAATTTAATTCTGCTCCTTTCTTTGGAGATAATTTCTTGATGTAAGCTTTTAAAATGGAACTGGATATAGTATCGTATGCTTTCTGTTTAACTGCTTCTAAATCAAGTTTATCCGTTTTTTGTAGTGTTTCTTCTATATATGTTTTTAAAACATCACTTGCTACGGTGTTGTAATTTTCTTGCTCAATTGCTGTTAAATCAAGCTCCACCTGTTCCCATATTTTTTCAAGATGTGCTTTTAAAAGATTACTAGGTATCTCTTCATAGGCTTTCTGTTCAAGCGCAGCCAATTCTTTTTCCAGTTGTTGTGATAATTCTTTCAAATATGCTGCATCTATGCGAATTCCAACATACTCCATTTCTGCTAAAACTGGTTCTAAAGGTTGTTCCACATTCAGCAGTAACTCGTGCAGTTTAGGAACCTCTAGCAATTTTTCTTTCAATTTTCCAACTAATTGAAATGTGGCATAAACTTGCATTCCGCAATAGTGAGCGATCGCAGTAGCATCAACATCAGCGATAGTTTTACCTTTCGGTACTACTTCGCCATAACTCTTAATTATTAATCCTAAATATCTTTGAGTTAAATCGCTCAAACTATGGCTGTTTTCAGGATTTAGCACGTAACTAGCTAACATAGTTTCAAATACCACGCCAGCTAAATTTATTCCCTGACATCGCAAGACCAAACGATCGAATTTGGCATTTTGTAATGTTTTGGGATATTCGTCGCTTTCTAAAATCGGACGTAAAGCGTCTAAAACCTTTGCTTTATCTAAGTTCGTTCCCTTTTTGTGATGAATGGGAATATAAGCAATATCATCTGGGTTAGTTCCCCAACAGCAACCAATTCCTACTAATTCAGCATCTCTTGGTTCTAAGTCGCTGGTTTCCGTATCCCAAGCAACTGTTACGTCAGTACATTTTTTCAGTTTTTTTACTAATTCATTTAGTTTATCTTCAGTATCGATTATAAGAGGTGTGATTGACGAATCCGATGGTTTCTGCGCTGCTTCCGTTTCTTCAAAACTAAAAAATGATAAATCCTCGCTATCGGAAAAATCATCGAATTTTTCTAGTGAAGTCGTACTAGTAGATTCTGGTTGGTTTTCTTTGACTTCCCCGCCAAATGCTTGCTGTAATTGTTGAATCTTTTTTAAATATGACTTAAATTCTAACTTTTCTAACAGCGGTTCTAAAATACTGTCATCAAAACCTTTCAGGTGGCAGTCTTCCAAGTTAATATCGAGGGGAACGTCAACAACTATTTTGGCTAAATGCTGAGAGTGGTAAGCCTCTTCTTTTCCGGTTTCTAGTTTGGTTTTAACTGCGCCTTTAATTTCGTCTAATGAAGCATAAATATTATCGAGTGAACCGTAATCGTTGAGTAGTTTGACTGCTGTTTTATCTCCGATTCCTTTGACGCCTGGGATATTATCCGAACTATCACCGCAGAGAGCTTTGTAATCGACTACTTGTTCTGGGGAAATTCCCATTCTTTCTTTGACTTGTTCGGGTTCAATATCGATAAAACCGATACCACTCCGCTGAAATTTATCTAAATAGAGAACGCTGATTCCTTTATTAGTATCGACTAATTGAAATAAATCGCGATCGCCAGTGATAATTTTCACCCGATAACCCGCTGCACTTGCTTGCGTTGCTAGGGTTCCTAACACATCATCTGCTTCGTAACCAGCAGCGGTGACAATTTTTAAGTTAAATCCGTCTAAAAGTTCGTGAAGATTTTTCAAGTCTGTGATAAAGTCTTCAGGTGTTTCTAGACGATCGGCTTTATAAGTGTCATCTGCCTCATGGCGGAAAGTCGGTAATCCCAAGTCAAATGCGATCGCCATTGCTGCTGGTTGTTGGGATTCGATCGCAGATAACAACGACTTGAGAAAACCAAAACATACGCTGGTAGGAATTCCGCTTTTGGTTTTTAAACCTCCATCGCGACTTTTAGCGAAAGCAAAATAAGAACGAAACGCCAACGAGTGACCATCAACTAGGACGATCGAGGGAAGATTTTCCGGGGAAGCAGAGGTGGAGTTAGACATAATCTCAATTTTAGCGATCGGCTGGTCGATCGTGCCTGTACTCCAATGATAAAAAGAAGCCGTCGGCTATTTCACCTAACGGCTTTTTAAACTCTACTCTACTTATGTGAATGAATGCGATCGATAAATTTAATTAGCCGATCGTCCGAGTGCGACGACGACGAGAAACCGTAATAGCTGCGCCTGCAAGTGCTAGACCGGCTAATGTAGTTGGTTCGGGTACGGATTCTTTTGCGACTCTCGATGCGCTAGCCCATAAGCTAACATCTTGGAAATCCTTATCGTTACCGTTACCGCGATCGTCAAACGATATTTTCAGTACATTTGCAAACGGATCGCCTGACTGATACTGTGCTTGATTAGCTGCACTATATGTTGTTCCATCTGCTGCGCCAAGGGAACCAAAAGAATTAAATACAGCTTGTTGCGTTCCACCAGAAGCAAAATTATTCAATGCAGTGGTTGTATATACGATACCATTATTGCCGCTGTCTAACCCCAAAGTGTAGGTTTTATTAGCCTCGAAAACGAAATCGTTCGTGCAAACTAACACCGTATTTCCGCAACTTCCCAACCAACCGTTAGCACTGCCATTATCCGATTGTTTGGTTTCGCTAAATAAGCTTTTAACCATTGTAAGTTGGTTATTAGCACCAACTTCAAAAACTTTTACAGAAGAGGTATAAGCACCATGAGACTCGTTAAAATTAAAGTTTACCTTGGTATTTTCAATAAACTTAATCCCGCTAGTACCAAAACTTTCACCACTATATAAAGAGGCAGCTTGTGCTGGTACTGAAATCGCAACTAAAGCAGCAGTTGTTAAGCCAGCCAAAAATTTATTTTTCATATCTAACTAACCTCACCTAATTTATTTTGTCTGTAGTGCGTCTCGGTTTATCTGATGTCAATTATCAATTAATCGATTTGGCTTTGTCTATGGTTTCAGGGACTAATTCATCAACTCTTTACACTCCTATCAATAATTATGAAAATCAAATAAATATAAATGTTCGTCTAATTTTCATATTCATTGCCAAAATTACAGCTAGTAACGCCTTAGCTGTTGCAATGGTTGAACTTCAGCTTTTTATATTAAAAAATAATATTATAAAGCTTTTATTTATTTTATTTTTCCAAAAAATTTGCAAATTGCTGTTTTACTAAGTTTTACCGATGTAGTTTAATCAGCTACACTCACCCAAGTAACAGTCGCAGCAAAAGCACCCTTGAAAAGTTAGTTTTGTAGATCTTTTCTAAAATAGATGGCTCTGCTTAACAATGAGAACCGTATTTCCCACAAATGTCAGCTGGATTTTTTGAATATTCTTTGTCTAAAAACTATTTTTGGCTGAAAATTAGCGTAAATACACTTATACAAAAGTTTTCCCCTTAGGTATGATGTATATCTAAACTGGTAACTCTGCCTGCTAATCTTGACAGGGATACTTCAGGAGAACTTACTGCGGCTATGCAAGAGATATCTGCCACTCCTCAGGATATAAATACTGAGCGATCGGATAAACCTGCTGAAAATATTCAATTGTTGGTGCTGGATATCGACGGTACGATCGCAGGAGAATCAAATCAAATTGGGGAACCAGTCAAAAAAGCCATTCAAGCTGTACGCGCAAAAGGCATCAAAGTTGCCATCGCCACCGGTCGGATGTATCGTTCTGCGTTACGCTTTCATCAGGAACTAGGCTGTCAACTGCCTCTGATCGTTTATCAAGGAGCATTAATTAAAGATCCGGCGACAGAAAAAGTATATCGCCATTGGCCAGTATCTAAGGCGTTAGCATTGCAACTTTTGGATTATTTCGAGAAACCAGAATTGCGATCGCTGCTTTCCGTCCATTTTTATATCAACGACCAACTCTACGTGCGAGAATTAACGAAAGAAACCCTACTTTATGCCGAACGTTCGGGAATCGAACCCCTACCAGTTGGGGATTTGAGGCGAGTGTTGGATAACGAACCTACTAAAATACTTGCTTTGTGCCACGATACGGATACGATCGAGCGTTTATTAGGGACTCTGCGCCAGCAATACACCCCGGCTGAACTTTATCTCACCACATCAGTCGCCACCTTTTTTGAAGCAACTAACCCTTGGGTAAATAAAGGAACGGCAGTTCGTTATTTAGCAGAAGAAATCTTAGGACTGCAAGCCAGCAACGTAATGGCAGTCGGCGATAACTTCAACGATGTAGAAATGCTCGAATACGCTGGTATTAGCGTGGCAATGGGTAACGCTCCGCCACAAGTGCAAGCGATCGCTCGTTGGGTGGCACCTACTGTAGAACAAGATGGAGTGGTAGCTGCGATCGAAACTTTTCTACTTTAGTTAAAAAAGTCACTGTCTTAAGTGAAAGTAATAACTCTTAAAAAAATACCTTCGATCAGAAAGGAGACCGACGACTGGCCGTGTTTCGTCTCGGTCTCCTAACTGGTTCGCTCCTCACACAGTAGTCACTATACATGACACCTATAGAATTTGTCATCCCCTTTGTTAAAATTTCTTGACAATGTTATTCAGTCCGTACAATTAGTATCTTAATTTACAGTTCTAAGGGGGCTGATACACCTAAAAAGTCCACCAGAAACAATCTCAACAAAGCCTGGGCGATCGCTACTAAACCCAATCTGGCTCGTGCTAAGTCAACCGCGTCTGTTTTCACCTCACCCCAAATTCGACATTGGCGATAAAACTGCTCAAACGATTGACAAATAGTATTGGCTAGCGTAGCGCCAGAAATCGGGTTTTTCTGGCGATCGAGGCAGTATAGAATATCTAGAACCCCAAAAAGATCGTAAATCAAATTTCTTTCCGCCGGATCTACTAATCGCAATCGATTATTCCTATTCAGCCAGGGAATAGGTTGAGGGGCGATCGTTTTCCAGTAAATGGGAGTAGTTTCGGGATCGGGTTCTTCTAATACAATAATTCTTTCACGATGAGCGAGCCGCAGCAAAGAACAACAACGAGCATGAGCATACTGGGCAGAAAAAACAGAAGATGAACTACCTACGGAAAAAGCAGTTGTTTTTTTTAAAGAATTTACCAACCTAAAAGAAGCTTTTTCTTGTTCTATCAAAGGAAGTATTTTAGTTAAGTTTTGTAACCAAATTGCGATCGTTAGATCTGCCAATTGGATGTTGATCGAACCAGGAGAATCTACCTTAATGGTGAAAAGTTGTTGGTTGTCATCTTCACTTGGGTTAATTAATTCGCACAATCGCTTTGCGATCGCTAAAGCAGTGTCCGTACTCGACCCCAGCGACGATTTTGACCACTTGAGGGCAAAGGGCGATACGTATATAACTTGCGTTTTATCTTTAACCTGGTATAAAGGAATCATCTGTGCTTTTATTTCATCCGCACCTACCGTATAACTACTCGTCCCTCCCCCTGGCATCTCGAAGCCCAGACCAAGGGAATTGGCTGCTCTGGCCAGCCAAATCTGCAAAAAACCCTTCATACCAGGAAATTCTAGCGTCCAGTTACTTTGATTCACCCTAACCGCACCATTGATAAAACCAGGATAATTTTTTACATCTGTCTACGGGAGTATCTTGCATCAAAGATAACAAATACAAAACCAAATATCTCGATACTTTAATAAAACATAAGGTATCTTTTATTACTTTAAATATAAAGTAAAACATATATAAAGATGGTATGAAGGAAACTTTGTTTTGACATCTACAGACAGATGACTCGGTTTGAAAAGTAGAGTTCGTTTTTCTTAAACATTCCATTAATCCCTTTTTCTTAGCCTCTAAAACTATGGTGCAACAGTCCCTTTCCATCCAACCAAACACTTTTGAAGCAGAGACGCTGCGACCTGACTCGTCTCGGCCTTTTTTAACCTGGCAACGGATACTTGACTGGGCTAACGAACATTATCGATGCCGCACTTTTAGCAAAGATGAAAAAATTCCGGCTCGACCAGGACTACTATATTTAGTTCAGCGTGGCGCGGTCAGAATGGTAGGAGTTGCTCAAGTAAGCGCAACTCATCGCAACCTCACCTCTCGCGCTACCAATGCAAATCAAGAAGAAGCTTTCTTAGGGTTTGTCGGTGCGGGACAGCCATTTGAAATTGTCGCTCAGTCACCTTTTACCCTTCACAGTTACGCCCACATCGACCAAACCTCCGTCGTGTGGATGTATTGGCACGATTTAGACAATTGGCCCCATTTCCGGCGAGAAGTTTTAGATGCGTTTCGCTATCAGCACCAACGCAAATTGTTATGGCTGAGTACTCTCGGACAACGCCGTACTATCGATCGCCTTTTGGGATTTCTTACCTTGTTAATTGAAGAGTTCGGTGAACCTTGCGATCGCGGATATTGTCTACCTTGGACTCTCACTCACGCTCAAATTGGCAGTGCAATCGGGTCTACTCGCGTTACCGTAACTCGCTTAATGGGGAAACTGCGCCAACGAGGATTAATCCACACCCAAGACGATAATCTGATCTGTTTACCAGGTGAGACAGCGTTACGAAAATAAAAGAAACAAGGGACTGAGGAATCAAGTATGAATATCAAAACAAACTTGTTTTAATATTTATACTTAGTATTTGTTTATTGCGAGCTATTTTCAGTCCCCTTTCTCGGTTAACTAATTAACCGCAAGATGAAGGATTAAAAGGTAAAGTCAACAAAAAACGCGCCCCTTGACCTTTTTTAGATTCCAAGGTAATCCAGCCCCCGTGAAGTTCTGCTAACTTACGAGTAATCGCCAAACCTAAACCAGTTCCGGAGTAACGACGAGACAAGGAACTATCAATTTGGGAAAAAGGGGAAAATAGTTGGCCTTGTTGGGCTGGATCGATGCCAATTCCCGTATCCCAAACTAGGAAATTAACCAAA
The DNA here is from genome assembly GCA_036703985.1 of Leptolyngbyaceae cyanobacterium. Lineage (GTDB taxonomy): Bacteria > Cyanobacteriota > Cyanobacteriia > Cyanobacteriales > Aerosakkonemataceae > DATNQN01. Next base: position 14,380 of record DATNQN010000029.1, on the reverse strand, counting down.
TCAGTAGCACATCCATCTGATATTTGACGAGAAAGATAGACTTTCAATCCGACTTTGCCATTAGTCGTGAATTTCACCGCATTGCTCAATAAATTCAGTAGCATTTGTCTGAGGCGTCGAGCATCTGCTGTAAAATACTCCACGTTAGGATCGATTTCGACTTCCAAATTCAACCCTTGTTCGAGCGCTTTTTCTCTGATTAAACTAATAGCGCTTTCCACAATTTCCGCGATAAAAACAATTTGCAGTTCTAGTTCTAGACGCCCCGCTTCAATTCGGGATAAATCTAGAATATCGTTGATGACTTCCAGTAAATGTTGACCGCTGTTGCTAATGCGATCGACATATTCCTTCTGTTTAAAATTCAATGGGCCAAAGCATTCTTGCAACAAAACGCTAGAAAAGCCGAGAATTGCTGTTAAAGGAGTCCGCAATTCGTGACTAGTATTGGCAATTAACTCTCCCTTTAAACGATTTAAAGCCGCTAGTTCTTGATTTTGCGTTTGCAGGCGTCGCCAAGTGCGAGACTGCCGAATTGCGATCGCGCATTGATTACTAACCTGTTCTAGTAATTGAACTTCATCAGCAGGTAACTGATAAGACATAGGCACTCGCTTGAGGTCTACTTTCATTACCAAAAAAATCGCACCGATTAATTGTCCATCCCAAATCGGCGCGATCGAGACAGTCTGATAGCTAGTAATATCCAACCGAGAATTATCTCCTAATAAATTTTCTCCATTTCCAATTGGTAAAATACCGCTACCTAAAAAACAAGTTTTTCCCGCCATCAGTAAAGCACGGTAATTTTCCGGCAAATCGAGCAATGGCAATCGCGTACCCACCAGAGAATTATCACTATCAATTGGTATTCGAGACCTTCCCCAAAATACTAAAGTAGACCGAGTTCCGTTTTTTTGCTCCTCATAAGATAAAACGCTGTCAGTACTTAAATTATTAAAATGCTGACAGCGGACTTCCAGCGACACTTGTTGCCGATCCAAAAGACAGGCAAAAACCCCATCCACTTTCAGAGTATTAACTAAACCTTGTACTGCTGCTTGTAACATTTGGTCTTCTTCAAGACCTTCCTGATACAAATTTTTAGTTAATTCGCGACTCAATTGTTCAAATTTTAGCGACCTTTCCAGAGAATAAGTCCTTTCCTTGACCCTTTCTTCTAACTCTTGTGCGTAAGCTTGGAGTTGTTGCACCCTAATAGATTGTTCTAAAGCGATCGCTACCTGATTGGCAACTGCCTTCACTAACTGCTGTTCATCTCCCGTCCAATATCGAGGCCCGCGACAATGATGAACTACTATTAAACCCCACAAAGGTCGGAATTCATATAAGCGATTTTGGTTAGCCAAATCGCCACCTAGGGAAATAGCTTTACCAATTAAATGATTTTCTCGATCTCGATCCTCCACCTGCTGAATTGGCACTGCCATCATGCTGCGTACCTTCATTTCTTCGAGCATTTGGCGGTGGCAAATAGATAAATTTTCCGTATAAATATCCGCTGTATGCCAAAGCCGACCTTCACAATAAGCTTTTAAATAACTAGTAGGAATACATTCATCTGAAAAAGTTTTCCCCCATAGCGTAGGATAAGCTGGCTCGACAGCTTCAGCCGCACAAATACCGCTGCGATCTGCCCTTAAATGATAAGCTACTACTCGGTCTGTATTTAAAGCAATCCGTAATTGTTTAACGGCAATTTCTAAAATTTTTTGGAAATCAAAAGTACTGCGAATTGTCGCCGCGATTTCTCCTAAAAGAGCTTCCCATTGTCTCCGCTTCTGTAGTTCTTTTTCGGCACGTCGAATATAGCTTAAATCCTTCACGAAAATTAACAAGTAACTATCATCTGTAACTGGCTTTCCTACCAGATACATCGTAACTTCCGTCCAAACAGTTTCCCCATCTCGGCGAAGATAACGTTTTTGAAAAGTTTGCCTTTCCACCATTCCATGAATCGTCTGTTGAATCAATCTCAGTTCGGTAGCAAAATCTTCCGGATGAGAAATAGCTCGGCAATCTAACCTACGTAGCTGGCTTTCTGTATAACCGATCAAGTTTTCAAAAGCTGGATTTGCCTTGAGAATGCCACCATCCAAACTTTGACAAACAATACCAATCGGAGATTCCCAAAACAAAGGATTAGAAAAAACAGGAGGAGATAAGTTAATTAAAGAGGAGAAATTATCTTTTTCCTCTTCTTCGTAAAAGGGAAAACCAAATCGTAAATTATTAGCCTTTTCTTCTGCCATTTCTGTTTTATTTTCCTTTTTTTCTGATTTAATTAATGGCAAAACTCATGATTTTAGAAGCTGACAAGTATCGAAAATAGCGATAATTTTGGATGAAGTTGCTCTTGAGATAACTAATTGTTTAGGTAAAATCTGAGCTATCCTCTGATATTTATAAACTAATTCTTGCTAAAATTCATTCGAGTTATAATTTAGTTAATTATTCCCACAACAATGCAGTCAATGAATTTATTGGCTTAGAATGATGCCCGATAATTTTAGATAGAATTGCCGAGTAAGTAGATTCGCTACTTCTGGAAAAGATTATTATTAATACATATTTTTTGTCAACCTCATCAAAAATTAGGTTTTTCTTTAGAAAGAAGCAAATTTTTTCGTCCGCTTAAGCAAAATAATATTTTAGGCGCGGATATAACGGGGAGGAAATCTTGTTAATGGGACTTTGCCTCTACCTGGCTCCTTCTAAAGAAAGTAATTTTTGATTCTATTTTCCCTTGAGAACTGTAAGCTCAGGCAGTATTGTCAACAATTCGTATCAGATAAAGCCGATCGCTTATCGTATCCGAACAAAACCAGCCTTGCCAAGCAGTTCTTGCCCTTCCCCAGTTAGTAGTAAGTTCGCATATGCCTCACCAGCTTGTTGTTCTGCGCCTCCGTTCTGTTTGACTATGACGAACAGGTTGCGAGTAAGGGGATAGTTACCTTGTTGAAAACCTCGAACGTTCAGTTGATTGCGCTGCTTCGGACATTCCGAGGCTGGAACTAACGGTTCTCGATAAGGAGGGACTAACTCATTTGGATTCCGCCCGATCGGTAATGGTTTAATCGAACATTGAGGCACTACTTCTGGTGCAGAAGCATAATAAATACCGCCTGGGCTTCCTGCTAGCTTTCGCAAGGCTTCTGTAGTAGTTGAAACAAATACTACATCAGAACTGAAACTTTCTTCTCCCAAGATGTCTTCTTGGAACATTTCTACTGTCCCACCAGACCCCTGTGGTCGGGAAAACGGTTTAATGGTTAAATTGGGGCCACCTAATTGTTGCCAGTTGGTAATCTTGCCGGTGTAAATAGCTTTTAATTGTTCTATGGTTAAACCTTTAATGTTGAGGTTTGGATTAACTGCAACTGCTAAACCATCAATGGCGATCGAAATTTGTTGAAGCTTAAAACCTCGCTGTTGTGCCTGGTTATATTCTCGATCGAGCAGGGGTCGCGAAGATTGGGCCAAGGCTAGTTGTCCGTCAAGTAGCATTTTGATGCCAGCACCAGAACTAGGGGGGCTACCAATTGGCTCGACATAGCGCAGTTTAAATTCCGCTCGTCCTGCTTGAATAGCCGAGTCTACCAGCAATCGAATCGGTGCCCAAGAAGTACTACCACCATAGTTAAAAATTCCCAACGGGACATCCCGAACTTGAGAAAAACCTTTCTCTTTTGGTTGTTTGCTTTGATTAGCAGGATCGGGGCTTGGTTGGTCGGTACTGCTGATTTCGAGTCCGGAACGCTGGGTAAACCACCAAACGCCACTGCCTACTAGCGCGATCGTAATTAGCAGGGCAATGATTAAAGTTACCGTTTCATTTTTTTGAGACATCGGAAACAACCGTTTTTATTCTAAAAATAATTTTTTCTTAACCTTGAATTAACCATTTAGATAAAATTAATTTAAAAAAAAATTAAGTAAAACTCCCTTCCCTTCTGCCTAGTAGTCCCCTGCTTGCTGCCTACATATTTATTTACTACTACCTTTTCCTAATTTAGCGCTGCCTTATTCAAATCGACAATTAACGAATTCTCACAAAGCCAGCTTTTTCGATTAATTCTTGGCCTTGATTGGTTAACAATAAATTAGCGTAAGCCTCGCCAGCCCGTTCGTCAAGCTGACCGTTTTTCTTAATCACCACGAACAAGCGGCGAGTTAACGGATATTCACCGCTTTGGAAAGCCACCAAATTCACTTGATTACGCTTGTTAGGACATTCAGAGAGAGGGATAAAAGGTTCTTTATAAGGAGTAATAAATTTATTAGAAGTGCGACCTAATGGCAGCGGTTTTACCTTACATTGCGAGATTAATAATGGTGCGGATGCTTGAAAAATTGCCCCGGACTCGTTAGCCACTTTCCGTAAAGCATCTGTTGTTGTAGGTACGAATTCCAAATGACTTTCTGAGTCTGGAGTCCCTTTTCTATAGGCTTTGATTTTGAGGTTTGGCCCTCCTACTTCTTGCCAGTTAGTAATTTTACCTGCATAAATATCGTTGAGTTGACCAACTGTTATACCTGGTATGTTTAAATTAGGATGAACGACGGCTGCAAAAGCATCGATCGCTACTGGGACTTCCACCAACGTAAATCCTTTTTGTTTGGCTTTTTCGTAGTCTTTATCTTGAATCGATACAGAAGATTGGGCAAAAGATAATTGATTATCTAATAACATCTGTATCCCAGTACCAGAACTAGGAATACTGATGTTAGGTTGGGTGTAGCGCAAACGAAATTGAGGCCAAACGGTTTGCAGTGCCGGATCGATTTCTTTGCGAATAGTTGCCCAAGTAGTACTACCACCATAGTTAAATAAGCCTTTCGGTACGCCTTGGACTTCCGCAAAAGTTTCTCGATTATATTTGTCAGCATAACTAGAGCGATCGCTAATTGAATTACTTGTATTTAAACCAGTCCGGCTAGTGAACCACCAAAAACTTACTGTAGTTAAAATACTTGTAATAATTAAAGATAAAATTAAAATACTTGTTTCATTCTTTTGCGACATAAATGAATCTTTCCGAATTGGGTTAAAAGATTAAGGAAAGCAATTTGTAAATTAAACGAAACAGGGCTGTACAGGCGATCGCTAACAATCCTGCTCCTACTGATAAAATAACAAGGTCTGGAAAAGCTATTCCAGATCTTAAGAACGGTACAAACCAAAAAACTGCTAAAGAAATACCTGCTATAATTAATAAATCTATTTTTTCTATGATGCGGCGCGATTGAGCAAAAATCAGACACCCTAAAATTAATATTCCTAACCCCATCCCGATTGGAGAAAACCCTAAACTGCTATAAAGAGCGACTGCCAACAATCCTGCTTCAAAACCACTAAAACCCGCATTAAATAACAATTCTAAGCTGGAAAATGCAGGAACGGCAGTTCTGAGTGGTGTAGTAGGTGGCTGTGGTGAAGAAGGATGAGATAGTTGCGAATTCGGCGGTTGGGTAATCGGTGTTTGCGAGGATAAAGGTGTCGGAGATGGGAAATTTCCTGAAAGCGCTGCCAACACTTCTTCTGCTGTTTGAAAACGCTGATTAGGAGTTGCTAAAAGCATTCGTTCTAAAACACTTGCTAAGTTATTACTTATTGGTACGTAATTTCGCAAGTTCCATTGATTAGTGTAAGAATCAAATAATTGATTCGGTTGTTTTCCCGTGAGTAAGATCGAGCAAGTAACAGCTAGAGCATACAAATCCGTAGAGGGATAAACTTGACCTCCGGACATTTGTTCTGGCGGTGCAAAACCCATTGAATAAATGCCAGTCGAACCTTTTGAACCTGTTGATGAAGCTACTTTAGTAACTTGTTTGACTGCACCGAAATCTAATAAAAACAGACGATTTTGGCGATTACGCATGATATTAGAAGGTTTGATATCTCGGTGAATCGACCCTCGATCGTGAATAAACTGTAATAAAGGCAAAATTTCTCGTAATATCTCTAAAACCTCTTCTTCAGAAAATTTACCCTTTTTAGCTAATTCAATTTCTAAGTCTTCTCCTTCAATGTATTCTTGGACTAAATAAAAAAAATTGTCTTGCTTGCCCGGGAGAAAACTAGGAACAGTCAATTCAAAAAAAGCAAAAAGCTCGGGAATTTGCGGGTGTTGATTGCCTAATACTTCTAAAACTTCTGCTTCTCTTTCAAACAGATTTTGAGCAATTTGTACTTGATTGGGAGACAAATCTCCCGCTGGTTTAAAGAGTTTGACCACACACTGACGCATAGCTGGCGTATCGCGATCGCGTGCTAATACTGCTACCCCAAACCCTCCTTTCCCTAACAGTTTGGTTGGCAGATAACGGTCTCTCAAAATTAAAGGCATTCCACAAGTAGTGCAGTATTTTTGAGTTACTCTTTTGAGAGTAGCCTGGTCATCTAAATCGGAAAAAAGATTAATTGGTCGAGGGCAGCCCGGACGAGTACAGTAAAGTTCCATGCAAAAAGCGTCGGTATAGATAGCGAAAACTGGCCAAAGGTTAGAGGCTAAGAGTTATTTGGCTATCGCGATCGGCTGGAACATTTACTGACTAGAAAGCAAGCAGAAAAGAGAAACTAATCGGATAAAAAATTACTTCAGAATTGTCCCGATGCCGGATGAGTAGCCAGTTATTTTTTCCTTAGCCTATACACCTTAGATACCTGAATTAAACGGTTCCATTAGTGGGAACAGTTTGAGCTGGTTGGTTATTCGGGGCTTTATGGCTATTAGCTGTTACTGTTGGTGTTTCTATAATGTCTTTTCCCCATCCTGGATGAGCAAACTGAGGCAAAATTTCATTGCTAAATGCTTCAGCGGCTTTCGAGCGGTAGCGGTTGGGATTGACGATCACTGACAGCATTCGCTTGACCACTACGCCATCAATTGTGGAACGATGAAGCACGCCCATTTGTAATTCCTTTTCAATGGCCGAAATGGAAACAAAAGCAGCCCCCAATCCAGACTGTACTGCGTTTTTAATTGCTTCGATCGAATTGAGTTCCATTTCAACTTTCAAACGTCGAGTATCGATACCGCTGCGGGTTAATACTTGGTCGATTACTTTGCGAATAGTCGATTGAGAATCTAAAGCAATGAACTGAAGCTTGTATAAATCATCTTTTTGAATGATATCGAGTTTACCAAAAGGATGAAATACTGGCAGAATTAGTGCCAGTTCATCTTCTAGGTAAGGCTTAATTTCCAAAGCTTCTACCAGTTCCGAAGGAATTTCACCGCCAATAATCGCCAGATCTACTTGTCCGTTAGCCACGCTCCAAGCAGTCCTACGGGTAGAATGAACGTGTAGTTGCACCGATACATCTGCGTATCTTTGCCGGAACAAGCCGATCATGCGGGGCAAAAGATAGGTTCCGGTAGTTTGGCTGGCTCCGACAATCAAAGTGCCACCTTGAAGGTTTTGCAGGTCTTCAATGGCACGACAAGTTTCTTCACAAAGCGATATAATTCTCTCGCCATAGCTCAACAATAGATGGCCCGCTTCTGTGAGTTGTGCGCGTCGCCCTCCTCGATCGAACAACGGCACATCCAATTGCCGCTCTAAGTTCTGTACTTGCAAGCTGACTGCTGGCTGGGAGACATAAAGACTGTCCGCAGCACGCTTGAAGCTTCCCTCGGCGGCGATCGCTTTGAGAATACGCAACTGGTCTAAAGTGAAAGGAAGGTCAGACATACTGGCTTACCTGAAGAGTGAAAGGAGCCTATAGAACCAAAAAAAATTCAATAAAGGTTTTCGATCGGCGATGAAAGCGATTAATCGTTTTAATGCCTCTGCTGAAATCGAAATTAACATAACCGGGGATCATTTCCACTGACAACATGGCGGTTATTAGCCGTGCAAGAATTTGTTAATGTTAAATTTCCGAAATATCTATGGTCTCATTTGCTTGGTTGACAGCCAGCCACTTTACGATTTTGGGGTTACTTTTGGGTTTTGCGATCGCTCACAGCGGACTAGCTTCCCTCCGCCCTCGGGGTGAAAAATTAATCGGCCCCAGAGCTTACCGTATTTTATTTGCCTTGGTTAGTTTACCGCTAGCTGTCGTACTGATTATTTACTTTTTTAACCATCGTTACGATGGATTGCAGTTGTGGCAAGTACAGGGTATCCCCGGAGTCAAATCCCTGGTATGGGTGCTATCAGCCATTTCTTTTCTATTTCTCTATCCAGCTACTTTTAATTTGCTCGAAATTGCCGCGATCGAAAAACCAGCCGTTCATCTCTACGAAACCGGGATCGTCCGCATTTCCAGACATCCTCAAATGGTGGGCCAAATTATTTGGTGTATCGCTCACACTCTTTGGATCGGCACCAGTTTTACCCTCGTCACTTCCATTGGATTGATCCTGCACCATCTATTTGGTGTTTGGCATGGGGATCGCCGCCTCCTAGCCAGATATGGAGAAGCATTTGAAGCTGTCAAAGCTCGTACCTCCGCGATCCCCTTCCTCGCCATTTTCCAAGGTCGGCAAACTTTTGTCTGGCAAGAATTTATTCGCCCTGCCTATCTCGGTGTCACCATTTTCGTGCTACTACTTTGGTGGGCGCATCCCTTGCTACTGAGCGCTACAGCCAGAGTCAACTGGTAAGCAGGCGGGAGGATGGCAAAGATCGGGAAAATCGGGGATTGGTGGCTTAAAATTTCATCTTTCTCCCGTTGCTTTTCTCTCTGCCGTCTCCCTGATTTCTAACAACTATCAAATCAGTGAGCCAACCGATCCCGAATCGATGTAACATGATCCCAATTCCATATCAAAACCTGATAAACCATAACTTGAGGAATCATGGTGCTGTCGGTTAACGAGCGGACGTTTACACAAGAAGTTTTAAAATCTCCCATTCCAGTACTAGTTCACTTTTGGGCTCCCTGGTGTGGTTTATGTCGGATGATCGGCCCCCAATTGATTCAATTTCAAGCCAAATGGGGCGAACAAGTAAAAATCGTCAGCATTAATGCCGATGATAATTTTAAATTGGCCCATACTTATCGGCTCAAAAGCCTGCCCACGTTAATTTTGTTTGAAGACGGTGATATCCAGCATCGTTTAGAGTATTTTCGAGGGCGGGATGACCTATCGATGGCGTTAGAGTCTATATCGATCGGCTATGGAGAGCGTCGTCAACTTCAGCGGTTACAAACAATGGAATATCAAACTTATTCCGCATAATTTATCGCTTAACCCATCTAAAAATTTTTGCCATCCCACCCAGATCCACCTGGGTGGGATATTTTTGCGAGCTCGTTCGATCGCTCCATCAAAATTAGGAATAATAAAATTATTAAGAAAGTAAAAAATTTTTTCTCCCATCACCCCATCGCTTTATCCCCCATCTGCCTCTCCCTCCATACCTTCATCCCCCTAATTTCCCAATCACAATGAGTAAATCGCGACAATTTTTTATCAAAGTGAGCCTAACCGATGGGTGAGATAAACCAATCCGGTGTATGTCACAATTGTTAACAGTTTTGCCAAAAGAGTAAAGAACTTAATTTATAGGCATTAGTGATGGAACCGATCTATCAATATGCTTGGCTAGTACCAGTCCTGCCCTTGTTAGCCGCAACGCTCATCGGTATTGGACTGATTTCCCTGAATAAATTTACTAACCAACTGCGAAAATTAAATGCCGTGCTTGTAGTTTCCTTCTTGGGAGCAGCAATGGTTTTATCCTTTGCTTTGTTCTGGAGCCAACTACAAGGTCACGAAACCTATACCTACACCCTAGACTGGGCAGCCGCAGGTAATTTTCATCTCAAAATGGGCTATACGATCGACCATCTGACAGCCCTGATGTTAGTAGTCGTGACTACAGTAGCCTTCCTGGTCATGATCTATACCGACGGCTACATGGCTCACGACCCGGGTTATGTACGCTTTTACGCCTACCTCAGTTTATTTAGCTCCTCCATGTTGGGCTTAGTCGTTAGCTCCAACTTGGTGCAAGTCTATGTTTTCTGGGAACTCGTCGGTATGTGTTCTTACCTGCTGATCGGGTTTTGGTATGACCGGAAAGCGGCAGCAGACGCCTGCCAAAAAGCATTTGTCACCAACCGAGTAGGAGACTTTGGATTACTGCTGGGCATATTGGGCCTTTACTGGGCGACCGGTAGTTTTGAATTTGACGTAATGGGCGCTCACCTACAAGCTTTTGTAGAATCCGGTTACCTCAGTTCGACTCTGGCCGCAGTGTTTGCCATTTTAGTATTTATGGGGCCAGTAGCTAAATCTGCCCAAGTGCCGTTGCACGTTTGGTTACCCGATGCAATGGAAGGCCCGACTCCCATCTCCGCCCTCATCCACGCTGCAACGATGGTGGCGGCTGGGGTATTCTTAATTGCCAGAATGTACCCGGTATTTGAGGGTGTACCCTCCTCGATGACCGTGATTGCATGGACTGGTGCGGTCACTGCTTTTGTCGGCGCAACAACTGCAATTACCCAAAACGACATTAAAAAAGGTCTGGCTTATTCCACCATGTCTCAATTGGGTTATATGGTGATGGCAATGGGCGTAGGTGCTTACAGCGCTGGACTATTTCACCTGATGACCCACGCTTATTTCAAAGCGATGCTATTCTTGGGTTCCGGTTCCGTGATTCACGGTATGGAAGGGGTGGTCGGCCATGACCCCGCTTATGCTCAAGATATCCGGATGATGGGTGGTTTGCGAAAATATATGCCCATCACCGCAATTACCTTTTTAATCGGCACTTTAGCCATCTCCGGCGTGCCTCCTTTTGCCGGATTTTGGTCAAAAGATGAAATTTTGGGCGCTACTTTCCAAGCTAATCCAGCATTGTGGGGGATCGGTTGGCTAACCGCCGGGATCACGGCTTTCTATATGTTCCGCCTTTATTTCGCTACCTTTGAAGGTAATTTCAAAGGTAACGATGCAGATGCCCGCAACCAAATCAAAGCCGAACAGCTACAGATGCGTGGTTTGGCTTTTGGGCCAGGAGCTATGAATCCCCAAGAATTGACCGTAGCAGAAGCCAGAGGTCATGATGACCACGAAGCACATGAGGGTCATCACCACAGCGCATCTCCTCACGAGTCACCCTTGACGATGACTCTGCCGCTGATCGTATTGGCTATTCCTTCGATCTTCGTTGGATTAGTAGGAACGCCTTTTGGTAATTATTTTGAGGAATTTATCCATCCCGCCACGGAATTAATCACCGAGATTCCCGCAGAGGCAGGTCATGAAAGCTTGACAGAATTCCTGCTCATGGCTGGTAGTTCCGTTGGTATTTCTTTAATTGGGATCGCTTTGTCTTCTTTGATGTACTTTCAGGGGAAAATCGATCCGTCTGCCATTGCCGCTAAAATCCCCAGTCTTTACCAGCTGTCTAAGAACAAGTGGTACTTTGACGAAATTTACGATCGCGTTTTCGTATTAGGTAGCCGCCGCTTGGCTAGGGCTGTCATGGAAGTAGACCTCAAAGTAGTCGATGGGGCAGTTAACTTAACGGGTTTAGTGACTCTATTAAGCGGCGAAGGTCTGAAATATTTTGAAACCGGACGCGCTCAATTCTACGCCTTGATCGTATTTGCCGCCGTTCTCATCGGTGTCATTTTCTTTGGCGTAACATAACACTTTTGAGGAAGGATCTAGGTTTAGCCCTTCCCTTAGGCTAGGAAGAAGGGTGAAGGATGAATAATCTTTTCATCCTTTACCCTTCTTGTTTTTTTGGCATTTGGAATTAAATCAGTAAATCTTCACACTTACGTAACTTTACAAACCAAAATAGTACGGGCAACACTAAAACTTGTCTGGACTTAACTCAAAACCCATTTTTCTGGAAGTCCCTCTATCTCAATGGGAGAGGCAATGAACACAACTAATTTTCCTTGGTTAACCACCATTATTCTGTTTCCCGTTCTGGCGTCCCTGCTAATACCGATACTGCCGGATAAAGATGGGAAAACAGTACGGTGGTATGCCTTAATCGTCGGACTGATTGATTTTGCTTTCATTTCCTACGCTTTCTACACCGGGTACGATTTATCAGAACCCGGTTTGCAACTGGCGGAAAGCTACGCATGGTTGCCCCAAATCGACTTAAATTGGTCTTTGGGTGCCGATGGGCTATCGATGCCCCTGATCATCCTGACAGGCTTTATGACTACTCTGGCCACTTTAGCCGCTTGGCCAGTTACTTTAAAGCCAAAACTGTTTTACTTTTTGATGCTGGTAATGTACGGCGGACAAATTGCCGTGTTTGCCGTCCAAGATATGCTGCTGTTTTTCCTAGTGTGGGAACTGGAATTAATCCCGGTTTACCTGCTGTTGTCTATCTGGGGCGGTAAGCGGCGTTTGTATGCGGCGACTAAGTTTATTTTGTATACGGCTGGCGGTTCCCTGTTTATCTTGATTGCAGGGCTGGCAATGGCATTTTACGGCGATACGGTAACTTTTGATATGAGGGCATTAGCTGCCAAAGAATATGCCCTCAATTTCCAATTGTGGATGTATGCCGCCTTCTTGATTGCCTACGGTGTCAAACTGCCGATTATTCCCCTCCACACTTGGCTACCAGATGCTCACGGGGAAGCTACCGCGCCAGTGCATATGTTACTGGCTGGTATTCTCCTCAAAATGGGTGGATATGCCTTAATTCGGATGAACGTGGGAATGCTGCCCGACGCCCATGTGGTGTTTGCACCAATGTTGGTGATTTTGGGCGTGGTTAACATTATCTATGCCGCTCTCACATCTTTTGCCCAACGAAACTTGAAGCGGAAAATTGCCTATTCATCGATTTCCCACATGGGATTTGTCACGATTGGGATTGCTTCATTTACTAACTTGGGCTTAAGCGGTGCGATATTACAAATGATTTCCCACGGGTTAATCGGAGCGAGTCTGTTCTTCCTGGTGGGCGCAACTTACGATCGCACTCACACTCTAATGCTAGATGAAATGGGTGGGGTCGGTCAGAAAATGCGAAAAATGTTCTCTATGTGGACAGTCTGTGCTCTCGCATCTTTAGCTTTGCCGGGAATGAGCGGTTTCGTAGCAGAATTGATGGTGTTTATCGGTTTTGCTACCAGCGATGCTTATAGCGTTGGTTTCCGCATTGTCATCGTTTTCTTAGCAGGAGTTGGCGTAATTTTGACACCAATTTACTTGCTGTCTATGTTACGAGAAATTTTCTACGGCCCGGAAAATAAAGAGTTAGTAGAACACGAAGTTTTGCAAGATGCCGAACCAAGAGAAGTGTTTATTATTGCTTCTCTGTTAGTGCCGATTATTGGGATTGGTTTTTATCCCAAGTTGGTAACTCAAATGTACGACGCTACCAGTCAAATGTTTACAGCCCATTCTCGTGCAGCAATGCCGGGTTTAGTTGAAAAGAAAGCAGCTAACGATACATTGCCGATCGAATTAAATTCCGGTCTAAAAGCTCCGGCAATTCATAGCTGATTCGCAGCATAGAAATCACGTAAATATATTAAATCCCCCGAAATGGGGGTTTTTTTATAGCTAGGGAATAGAGACTAAGCGCTAGGGGAAGAAGGGTCTATAATCAAGGCTTTCAGCAATTAATAATGCCTTAATCGACGAGAGCGTTTGCTATAATTTCGAGCGAGCGCATTCTCTTTTTTCTACTTTACTTTTTTTGTATTTTTCGTCATTTGTTAAAAAAGCGATCGCTCTAATAGCCAACATAAAAAAATATCCAAAATAGCACCCTGTTAAATATACATCCACTGTTAATAACACCCTAGACTTTTACGAAATCATCTATGTTGATATTACTAACTGGAATCCCTACTAACTTTGCCAACAATTCTCCCGTATTCGCTACTTTAATTAAAGTATCGTTACTACTAGAAGTAGCTGAACTGAGCATTAATTGGCTATAACTTAAACTCCCACTTAATGCGAATTTATCATCACCTTTCACAAAGTCGATAATCGTATCAGCACCTTCTCCCGATACCAACACGAAAATATCCTTACCACCACCTCCAATTAAATTATCGTTACCACCTCCACCAATCAAAGTATCGTTGCTATTACCACCATTGAGGTAATCATCTCCATCAGTACCCTGTATTACATTATTCAATGAAATTCCCGTCACTTCATCCACGTTCAGATTATTTTCAGTTTCTGGAGTAGATTGAGAAGATACCACTGGTACGAATTCGATATAATCTATTCGGGCAAACTCATCTCGATCGGTAATACCTTCAATCTCAATGGTAGCCCCTTGACTAATCGATAAACCAGATGCGATCGTTTTGGTAACTGCCGTTTGACTAATGGGAGAATTATTTCCTAGATATTGATTGAGAGTCCGTCTATCTATTTGAGTACCG